>CAMFBN010000062.1 GCA_945948535.1 uncultured Clostridia bacterium | reverse complement strand
AATGAGGTATCAAATTTATGAAGCAAAATCCGTTAAATATGATGCCCAACAACGAATGGGAATAATAGGATAAGACCGCAATAACCGTATCAGTCGAGAAGGAGAGAAACGCGATGACGAAGTATATTTTTGTCACAGGCGGCGTGGTGTCCGGATTGGGTAAAGGAATTACCGCCGCCTCCCTTGGACGTCTGCTGAAGGCCCGCGGACTGAAAGTAGCCGCGCAGAAGCTGGACCCCTACATCAATGTGGACCCCGGCACTATGAGCCCCTATCAGCATGGCGAGGTGTATGTTACAGAGGATGGTGCGGAAACGGATCTGGATTTGGGTCACTACGAGCGCTTCATTGATGAAGACCTGAACCAGTACTCCAATCTGACCACCGGTAAGGTCTACTGGAATGTGCTGAACAAGGAGCGCAGAGGTGAATATCTGGGCTCCACCGTTCAGGTCATCCCGCATATTACCAATGAGATCAAGGAGTTCGTCTATCGCGTTGGTAAGAAAACAGACGCTGATGTGGTGATTACCGAGATCGGCGGCACCATCGGCGACATTGAATCTCAGCCATTTCTGGAGGCGGTGCGCCAGATTTCACTGGAAGTCGGAAAAGAGAACTGCCTGTTTATCCATGTGACGCTGGTTCCCTTCCTGCGTGGTTCCGATGAGCACAAGTCCAAGCCCACCCAGCATTCCGTCCGGGAATTGCAGGGCATGGGCGTCAAGCCGGATATCGTGGTTCTTCGCTGCGATGAGCCTCTGGAGGACAGCATTTTCCAGAAGATCAGCCTGTTCTGCAATGTAAAGCCTGACTGCGTCATCGAAAATATCACGCTGCCGAACCTCTATGAGGCGCCCTTGATGCTGGAAAAGCAGAACTTCTCCGGCATTGTGTGCCGGGAGCTGGGCCTGCAAACCCCGGACCCCAAGCTGGATGAGTGGCAGGCGCTGGTGCAGCGGATCTATCATCTTCGGAAAAGCGTTACCATCGGCCTGGTTGGAAAGTACGTCCAACTCCACGACGCCTATTTGTCTGTGGCGGAAGCGCTGCGCCATGCAGGTTATGCTCTGGATTCCGAAATCTGCATCCGATGGATCGACTCTGAGACGCTGACGCCGGAAACCTATGAATCCGCGCTGTCTGATCTGGATGGCATCCTGGTGCCCGGCGGCTTTGGTTCCCGGGGTATCGAGGGTATGATTCTGGCGGCAAAGTATGCGCGGGAGCACGCAGTGCCCTACTTTGGAATCTGTCTCGGTATGCAGATCATGGTCATTGAGTATGCCCGTTACGCCGGCCTGACGGATGCCAACTCCGGCGAGTTTGACACTGCTACCCCCAATAAAGTCATCGACTTCATGCCCGGTCAGAGCGAATCCGTGGACAAAGGCGGCACGCTCCGCCTTGGCGCCTATCCCTGCGTCATTTCTCCGGATACGACTATGGCCCGCTGCTACGGCGCGGCGGAGATTTCCGAGCGTCACCGCCATCGTTACGAGTTCAACAATGACTACCGGGATTTGCTGACAAGAGCGGGTCTGACCCTCAGCGGTACTTCGCCTGACAAGCGGCTGATTGAAACTGTGGAACTGACTGAACGCCCCTTCCATGTGGGCGTACAGTTCCATCCGGAGTTCAAGAGCCGTCCCAATAAGCCCCATCCCCTGTTCGTCGGTTTCATCGCCGCCGCTTTGGGAGGACGCAAATGAGTATTCATGAAGAGTGCGGCGTTTTTGGCGTATACAGTCCAAAGCCTGCCGATGTAGCTTCTCTGACCTATTACGGCCTCTATTCCCTGCAGCACCGTGGTCAGGAAAGCTGCGGCATCATTGTCAATGACGACGGCATGTTCACCGCTCACCACGGCATCGGTCTCGTCAATGAAGTCTTTTCCCATCAGGAAATGAAGAATTTTCCCGAAGGTCAGATCGCCGTCGGTCACGTCCGCTATGGTACCACCGGCGGCGTGACTATGCGAAACTGCCAGCCCATTCAGGTTAATCATCTGAAGGGCAAGCTGGCTGTTGCACACAATGGCAACCTGAGTAACGCTTTGACCCTTCGGAGTGCGCTTGAGCTTTCCGGCGCTATTTTCCATTCAACCTCCGATACGGAAACCATTGCCTATGTAATCACCAGGGAGCGTCTGAAAACCCCATCCATTCAGGAGGCTGTATATCAGGCAATGGAGAAACTGGAAGGCGCCTATTCTCTGGTTATGATGTCCTCCACCAAATTAATTGCCGTCCGGGATCCCCATGGCTTCCGCCCCCTGTGTTACGGCAAAATGGCAGATGGAACCTACGTGGTGGCATCGGAAAGCTGCGCTCTCAGCGCCGTGGGAGCCGCCTTTGAGCGGGATCTACTTCCCGGCGAGATTATTACCATTGATCAGAACGGCCTGTCCAGCGATTGTCGCCGCTGCAATACAGCACCTCAGAAGACCTGCATTTTTGAGTATATTTATTTTGCGCGCCCGGATTCCACCATCGGCGGAATCAACGTTCACGCTGCCCGTGTCAATGCCGGCCGGATTCTGGCAAGGGCGCACAGCGTAGACGCAGACATCGTGGTGGGTGTTCCGGACTCCGGTCTTGACGCGGCAATCGGCTATTCCAGGGAATCCGGGATTCCCTATGGCATTGGGTTAATCAAAAACAAGTATATCGGGCGCACCTTCATCTCTCCCGGTCAGGATCACCGGGTGGATCAGGTGAAAATTAAGCTAAGTCCCGTAGAAAGTGAACTGCGGGGCAAGCGGGTGGTTCTGGTGGATGATTCCATCGTCCGTGGTACAACCTGTGCGAGAATTGTATCTCTGCTTCGCAATGCCGGTGCTGCGGAAATTCATATGCGCATCTCTGCCCCTCCTTTCCTGCACCCGTGCTACTACGGAACAGATATTGACTCCAGAGACAACCTGATTGCCTGCAACCATACCATTCCGGAAATCACAAAAATGATCGGCGCGGATTCACTGGGCTACCTGCCTCTTGAGAATCTGAAGGATTTGTGCGGCGGCACAGGGTATTGCAGTGCCTGCTTCTCCGGGGAATACCCCACACAGATTCCGCAGGATACCCGTAAGGATCAATTTGAGCAGAAGCTGTCCAAAGGGAAAGGAACACAGAAAGTATGATTCGCCAGTGTGACAGAAAGATCATTTTGCAGGACGGCACCGAATTTTACGGCTACGGCTTTGGCGCTTCCGGTGAGTGTACTGCGGAAATTGTATTTAATACCTCCATGGTCGGCTATCAGGAGATTCTCTCCGACCCCTCCTATACCGGTCAGGCAATCGTTATGACCTACCCTCTGATCGGCAATTACGGTATGTGCGAGGAAGACTATGAATCGCTTCGCCCCACAGCCAGCGCGATGATCGTGCGGGAATACAATGATGAGCCGTCGAATTTCCGTGCCCGCACAACACTGGGACAGGTCATGGAAAAGAACGGCATTATCGGCATTGCCGGTGTGGACACCCGAAAGCTGACAAAGTATATTCGGGACAAAGGCACCTGCAAGGTGCTGATTACCGATGCCGCCACCTCAAATCTCGCTGCCTTTGCCCACTTGCATTCTCTGGTACTGCCCACGGATCAGGTGTCCCGTGTCAGCACAAAGGAACCGTACTTCTCCCCGGCTCAGAACGCAATGTTTCATGTTGCAGCCATCGACTGCGGCATGAAGCAGAATATTGTGCGCCGGCTGAACGGCTGGGGCTGTGACGTCACGATTTTCCCCTGGAATACCACTGCCGAGGAAATTAAAGCGGTTTCTCCTGACGGCGTGTTTCTGTCCAACGGCCCTGGTAACCCGGAGGATGTACAGTGCGTTATCCAGCTGGTTCGGGAGCTTCGCGGTAAATACCCTATGTTCGGTATCTGTCTTGGGCATCAGATCATTGCGCTGGCCTATGGTGCCAAAACCTACAAGCTGAAATTTGGACACCGCGGCGGCAATCATCCGGTTAAAAATCTAAAAACGGGAAAAGTGGAAATCACGTCGCAGAACCATTCCTATGCGGTGGATGCGCAGAGCCTGACGGAAACGCCTCTGACCGTTACCCACGTCAATCTTCTGGATAACACCGTGGAAGGACTGGGATGCCAGCGTGATCGAGTCTTTAGTGTACAGTACCACCCGGAGAGCGCGCCGGGCCCTCAGGACAGCGACTACCTGTTCGGGCAGTTCATTGCGATGATGGAGGAAGCCAAAAATGCCTAAGCGTACAGATATTCATAAAATACTGGTGATTGGTTCCGGCCCTATCGTGATCGGTCAGGCGGCTGAATTTGACTACGCCGGCACCCAGGCCTGTCTCGCCCTGAAAGAAGAGGGATACGAGGTTGTGCTCTGTAACTCCAATCCCGCGACCATCATGACCGACCCCGCCATTGCGGACAAGGTTTATATGGAACCGCTGACGCTGGAATACATTGCGCGGATTGTTCGCTACGAGCGTCCTGATGCCATCGTGCCCGGCATTGGCGGTCAGACAGGCCTGAATCTTGCCATGCAGCTGGAAAAGAAAGGCATCCTGAAGGAGTGTCGGACGGAACTGCTGGGAACGCCCAGCTACAGTATCGAGCAGGCGGAGGATCGGGAACTGTTTAAGGAACTGTGTCAGCGTCTGGGCGAGCCGGTGCTGCCCTCCATGATTGCCAATTCCATGGAGGAGGGTCTGAAGGCGGCTGCGGAAATCGGTTATCCGGTGGTACTGCGCCCTGCCTTTACCCTTGGCGGAACCGGCGGCGGCTTTGCCGATACAGAGGAAGAGTTCCGGGAAATTATGAAAAATGCCCTTGCCCTCTCCCCTGTCCATCAGGTTCTTGTAGAGAAGAGCATTAAGGGCTTTAAAGAAATTGAATACGAGGTCATGCGCGACAGCAACGATACCGCTATCGCCATCTGCAACATGGAGAATCTGGATCCCGTGGGCATCCACACCGGCGATTCCATTGTGGTCTGTCCCTCCCAGACTCTGACCAATAAAGAGTACCATATGCTCCGGGACTCCGCGCTGAAGCTGATTCGGGCTTTGAAAATTCAGGGCGGCTGCAACGTTCAGTTTGCCTTGGACCCCAATTCCTTCCAGTATTACCTGATCGAAGTGAATCCCAGAGTTTCCCGCAGTTCCGCGCTGGCATCCAAAGCCAGCGGCTACCCCATTGCCCGGGTTTCCGCCAAAATCTGCGTAGGCATGACGCTGGATGAGATTCCGCTGGCAAATACCTGCGCGGCCTTTGAACCGGCCTTGGATTATATTGTCACCAAAATGCCCCGTTTCCCCTTCGATAAGTTCTCCGATGCCAATAACCGCCTTGGCACCCAGATGAAAGCCACCGGCGAAACAATGAGTGTTGGCAGAACCTTTGAGGAGAGCCTGCTGAAGGGCATCCGCTCTCTGGAAATCGGTATTGTCCATCTTCACATGAAGAAATTCGACGATTGGACGAAGGACGCGCTGATGGAGTACATTCCCATTGGCACCGATGACAGAATCTACGCCATCGCTCAGTTAATGCGTTTGGGTGCAGATGTGGATGAGATTGCGGATGCCACCGGAATCGATCGTTTCTTCCTGCGAAAGATTCGCAATATTATCCGCATGGAACGTTTTCTTAAAGAGCATAACGGTGATTCCGCTGCTCTGTTTGCCGCCAAAAAGATGGGCTTCTCTGACCGTGCCGTTGCCGACATTTGGGGTACCAGCGAGAAGAAAATCTTCCTGCTTCGGAAGGAGAAGGGCATCATTCCCGGTTATCGGATGATCGACTCCTGCGCGGCAGAATTTGACAGCTATATCCCCTATTTCTATTCCACCTATGAATCCGAGAATGAATCGGTGGTTTCGAACCGCAAAAAGGTCATTGTCCTCGGCTCCGGCCCCATTCGGATTGGTCAGGGCGTGGAATTCGACTACTCCACTGTCCATGCCGTTCAGACCATTCGCAATGCCGGCTATGAGGCAATCATCATCAATAACAACCCGGAAACGGTTTCTACCGACTACACCACGTCGGATAAACTGTATTTCGAGCCGCTGACAGCGGAAGACGTGATGAACATTATTACGCTGGAGCAGCCTGAAGGTGTTATCGCCTCCCTGGGCGGTCAGACAGCCATCAACCTTGCCCAGCCGCTGACCGATCTCGGTGTGAACATTATCGGTACGGACTGCGCCGCCATTGAAAAGGCCGAAAACCGGGATGCCTTTGAGAAACTCCTGCTGGAGCTGAATATTCCTCAACCCAAGGGCCGTGCGGTAACGAGAATTGAAGATGGCGTTGCCGCAGCAAAGGAGATCGGATACCCGGTTCTGGTGCGTCCCTCCTTCGTTCTCGGCGGGCGCGCCATGCAGATCGTGTCCAACGAAGCACAGCTCCGCCATTATCTGCAAACAGCAGTGGAAATCGACGCGGACAAGCCGGTGCTGGTTGACAAATATATTCGCGGAAAGGAAGTCGAAATCGACGCGATCTGCGATGGGGAGCAGGTTTTTGTTCCCGGCATTATGGAGCTGGTGGAGCGAACCGGCGTACATTCCGGCGACTCCATTTCTGTCTATCCCCCCTTCTCGATTTCCAACAAGGTCAAGGGCATTATTCTGCAATATGCCAAGAAGCTTGGCCCCGCCATTGGTATCAAGGGCCTGTTCAACATTCAGTTTATTGTTGACCCGGATGACAATGTATTTATCATTGAGGTCAATCCCCGTTCTTCCAGAACGGTGCCCTTCCTTAGCAAGGCAACGGGCTATCCCCTTGCGGATATTGCAACCCGGGTTGCCCTCGGTCATAGCCTGCACGATCAGGGCGTAGATGTGCTCTATCCCGATGAAAAGAAGCGCTATTATGTCAAGGCGCCCGCATTCTCCTTCTCCAAGCTCCGGGGCCTGGATGCCTACCTCTCCCCGGAGATGAAGTCCACCGGCGAGGCCATTGGTTATGACAATTCCATGACCAGAGCCCTGTATAAAGCCCTTCAGGCATCCGGTGTGAAGCTTCTGAATTATGGCACTGTATTTGCCACCATTTCGGATGAGGATAAGGAAGAGGCCCTGCCGTTGATTCGCCGCTTCTATCAGCTGGGCTTCAACATCGAGGCAACGCCAGGTACGGCGCTTTTCCTGCGCAAGGATGGCATCAAAACCCGCATCCGCGCTAAGGTTGACGATGGTTCTACCGAAATTCTGGATGCGATCCGTTCCGGCTTTGTGTCCTATGTGATTAACACCATGGACGTCCGGTGTGAGGATGTACACACCGGCTCCAGCCAGATTCGCCGCTGCGCCGTTGAAAACGGCGTTACCGTTCTGACCTCTCTGGATACGGTTCGGGTTCTTCTGGATGTTCTGGAAGAAATCACTCTTGGAATCGCAACCATCGACGAATAACCCATGCAAAAGGCGCTGCCCGGAGATTTCGGGCAGCGCCTTGATGTTTGGTCACTCGACTGTTTCAATTTTAATCGTATTGGTATTGCCCTGTTGGCCGTTCACTGGACCGCCCGTCAGGAGAATATTGTCACCCGACTGAAGGTTCAGCGCGTCAACCGCCGCTTTTTTTGCGTAGTAGAACATGACTTCCATGCTGGGGAATTGATCTGCCATCACAGGAGTGACGCCCCAGCTCATGGACAGGCGGCGCCAAATCTTCCGATTGGTGGTCATACCGATGATATCGATGGGCGTGCGGAACCGGCTGACCAGCATGGCTGTCTTTCCGCTGACGGAGCACACGACGATAGCCTTTGCGTTGACATCAATCGCCATGGAGCAGACAGCGTGGGAAATACAGTCCAGATTGTTCTTTCCGACAAATTCCGTGGAACGGAAGCGCTGCTTGTAATCCGTATGCTTCTCAGTATATTCGGCAATACTTGCCATGGCCTTGACAGCCTCCACGGGATACTTGCCGGCAGCAGACTCGCCGGAAAGCATGACGCAGGAGGTTCCGTCGTATACCGCATTGGCAACGTCGGAAATCTCCGCGCGGGTAGGACGGGGATTCTGAATCATGGATTCCAGCATTTCCGTTGCGGTAATGACACGCTTACCCAGCAAACGGCACTTTCGGGTCAGCTTTTTCTGAACGGCGGGAACCTCCACATAGGGTATTTCCACACCCAGATCGCCTCTCGCGATCATGATGCCGCCGCAGGCAGAGCAAATTTCCGTGACATTGTCCACACCGGAGCGGTTCTCAATCTTTGCGATAATCTCAATGTCACTCCCGCCGTTCTCATCCAGCAGCTTTTGGATATCCAGAACATCCTGCTTGGTGGACACAAAGGAGGCGGCGATGAAATCCACTCCGTGTGCTATACCGAATAGAATGTCGGCTTTATCCTGCTCACTGAGGTAGGGGCCGGACATGACCTTATTGGGAAACGACATACTCTTTCTGTCGCTCAGCACGCCGCCTACCAGACATTTGCAGCGGATATCGTGACCGCTGATTTCCTGCACCTCAAACTGCACCATACCGTTGTTTACGGTGACAATATCTCCGGGCTTCAGGTCCTTGTGCAGCGCTTTATAGTTCACGCTGACCCGGGTTTCGTCACCCTCCACCTCATCCGTGGTAAAGGTAAACGCTCCGCCGTCCGGAATCGTCACTTTTCCGGATGCGAAAGTACGAATTCGGTATTCGGGGCCTTTCGTATCCAGCATGATCGCGATGGGAAGTCCCAGCTTCTGCCGTACCCGCTTAATCAGCTCAATTTTCTTTGCGTGCTCCTCATGGGTGCCGTGGGAGAAGTTCAGTCGCGCAACATTCATGCCAGCAAGGCACATCTGCGTCAAGGTTTCTTCATTCTCGCTGGAAGGACCGATGGTGCAAATGATTTTTGTTTTTCGCATAGTACGCCTCCTGTTTTATTTAGACATCTGATTCCTTCCATATTTTATCACGCAGCCTGGCATTCGTCAATGTTTTCCGTTTTGGAATTACGGACAGATATCTATGTGATAGTGCCGCAGCCAGAAATCCAGTTGAAGGAAATACGCCATAATCTGCGGATTTCGCATCAGCTGCCCATACCAGGGCCACTCGGAGGTACCTTCCAGCAGCTTCTTTAGCTGCGCTTTATCCACAATCTCCCAGACAGGCGAGTGACCCAATGTCATTTCCCGGAATTCTTTGGCAATCAGCTCTGTGTAATGGGGATCAAAGGTTTTGGGATAGGGACTTTTTTTCCTGTACAGGACCTCTTCCGGCAGAAGACCCTTTACCGCCTCCCGCAGTAAGCCCTTTTCCATGCCCCGGTAGTCCTTGAATTCCCAGGGAACCCCATACAGATACTCCGCAATGCGGTAATCGCAGAACGGGACCCGGACCTCAAGACCGTGATACATGCTCATTCGGTCCTTCCTGTCCAGCAGGGTCTGCATGAACCAGCGGAAGTTCAGATTGACCATTTCCTTCATCCGTCTTTCCAGAGCGGATGTACCGGGGAGGATATCACTTTCCCGGCAGGTTTTTTCATAGGTCTCCATGATGAACTCCTCCGGATGAAGAACCAGACCCGTTCGCAGCAATGAGATGCGCTGATGCGTATTCTGCGCCCAGGGAAAGCCTTCCCGTTCCCGAACCGCCGGATCCCGATACCACGGATATCCGCCGAATATTTCGTCAGCGCACTCCCCGGACAGGGCTACCCGTACTTCCCTTCGGATATCTGCGCAGAAAGCCAGCAGAGAAAAATCCACATCTGCCATTCCGGGCAGGTCTCTGGCAATGGTGGCTTCCTCCAGTGCGCCGCACAGCATTTCCGGTGTCAGAACCGTCCAATGGTGCTCCGTATCCAGCGCCTTCTGCATGATGCCGATGTATACACTGTCCGAATTGGGCTGAAATTTACTCGCCCGGAAAAATCTGTCATTGTTCAGATAGTCTACAGAAAAGGTTTTCAGCCTTTTACCATTCTGCTTTTCCTGTCCGGCACAAATTGCGGTAATAATACTGGAATCCAGGCCGCCGGACAGGAATGTACCGATGGGAACATCAGAAACCATCTGCCGTTGAATTGCATCAAAGACCAGCCAACGGACGTGCTCCACCGTCTGTGCAAAATTTTCCGTATGCTCCCGGTCCAGAAGTTTCCAGTACCGTGTGATCTTCAACTGTCCTTCCTGAAAAAACCCATACTGCCCCGGCTCTATCTCCCGGATTCCCTGAAACACACCGCTTCCCGGCAGCCTTCCGGGCCCCAGCAGGATCAGCTGTGCAATCCCTTCCCTGTCCAGCCGTGCCTTTACTGTCGGATACTGCAAAATCGTTTTCATCTCCGAGGCAAAGAGCAGCCCGTTCCCGTGCTGCATATAGAACAGGGGCTTCACGCCAATCCTGTCACGGGCGAGAAACAGGCGTCCGCGTTTCTCCTCCCAGACGGCGAAGGCAAAAATCCCGTTCAGCTGATCGAGGCATGCCGCGCCGTATTCCGCGTATGCGTGCAGGACGACCTCTGTATCAGAATAGCCAAGAAAGACGTGCCCGCAGTCCGTCAGCACGCTTCGCAGCGCTTCTGTGTTGTAAAGCTCTCCGTTGTAAACAAGTGTATAGCGCTCCCCTGCCCAGTCCAGTGACATGGGCTGTTTTCCGCCCTCCGGGTCAATAATCGCCAGCCGTGTGTGGAGCAGCGCTGTGTCGCCGTGAACATAGGTCCCCTGGGCATCCGGTCCCCGCCGGCGCATGGTGTCCAGCATATGTCCCAATAACGTCTCATCAGATGGCAGTCCAACTACGCCTGAAATTGCGCACATAAAATCACGTCCCTTCATCTCCGTATTCTATGTATACCCGGTTGCCGGATGTGCATACTAGCATTGGTGATTATCGATGAAAAACAGCAAAGAAATCCTTTCGTCCGTACTGAAGACGACACAAATGGGGCAAATCGGGATTCGCAGTGTGCTTGACACCAGTATGCGGCCCGCATTGAGAAAAGCACTGGAGTCACAGCTTCACGAGTATGACTCCATCGAAACAGAGGCACATTCCATAGCGACCCAGCGGGGATGGGAGCTGGAAGAGCTGGACCCCGGTATTCGGATGATGACGGATATGATGACCCGGATGAAGCTCCGTGGCAGCAATACCGATTCAAAGATTGCCGGAATGATGATTCAAGGCAATACAAAGGGTATGATCAAGGGTCTCAGAAACATCCATCAGTTTGCCACGCAGGACGCGCAGGTCAAAACCGTCTCGCAAAAGCTGCTGGACTGCGAAACCGCAAATATTCGGCAGATGCAGGGATATCTATAATCCTTTCAGACAGCGCAGAGTCTTCCGTTCTGCGCTGTCTGCACATTTTTACCGGAAACGGCATATCCTATTCAGGAATCTGAAAGGAGCTGATACCTTGCCATCCACGGGTTACATACAGGTTCGCGCTTATACCAGCGACGCCCAGTATCCTCTGCGGAACGTTGCAATCACCGTTACTTCCCAGGATGGGACAGCGATCGCCATGCGTCTTACGGACAGGAGCGGCAAAATAACGCCCATCCCCATTCCCGTTCCCGATAAGGCGGAAAGCCAGTCCCCCGATCCGTCGGAGCGGCCATACACAGTGGTTAATCTGTACGCACGGCTTAGCGGCTATGAGCAGACGGAGGCGGAGAATTTACAGGTGTTTGCCGGTACAACCACCATTCAGAACCTGGAAATGGTACCGCTTTCCGAGTTCCCGGACCAGTGGGATCAGATGATCATCTTTGATACCCCGCCTCAGAACCTATAGGAGGTGAACCATGCCGCAGATCCTGCCCTATATTCCCCAGCGGATTACCGTCCATCTGGGGCCGCCTGACGCGGATGCGCCAAACGTAACGGTCAGCTTTCCCGACTATGTAAAAAACGTCGCGTCCAGCGAAATCTACCCTACATGGGAAGAAAGCGCACTCCGCGCAAATATTCTTGCCATCGTGTCCTTTGCGCTGAACCGGGTATACACCGAGTTTTACAGAAGCCGGGGATATGATTTTGACATCACCAATTCAACCGCCTATGACCAGTTTTTTGTCAACGGACGAAGTTACTTTGAAAATGTGGCGCGGCTTGCGGATGAGCTGTATACCAGCTATCTGCGGCGGCCCGGATTTGTGGAGCCGCTGGCGGCAAAATTCTGCAACGGTACCACGGTGACCTGCGAGGGCCTCAGTCAATGGGGCAGCCAGAATCTGGCGCTTCAGGGCTACACTACACCGGAAATCCTGCGCAGTTACTACGGAGATGTGGAAATTGTCAGCAATGCGCCTGTTCAGGGCATCACATCCTCCTATCCCGGAGTGCTGCGCCGTGGATACTCAGGCCCCAGTGTCGTGATTTTGCAGGTTATGCTCAACAGAATCTCCCAGAATTATCCCGCAATTCCCAAAATCTCCCTTGTGGATGGAATTTTTGGCGCCCAGACGGAAGCTGCAGTTATTCGGTTTCAGGAAATCTTTAACCTGACCCCTGATGGTGTCGTGGGACGGTCAACCTGGAACGCGCTGGTACGGTATTATGTCGCGGTCACAAGCCTGGCTGAGCTTCGCAGTCAGGGGCAGCAGTTTTATTCCATCAACTGGGCAAATTCTAACCCCATTCAGCAAGGGGATCGGGGGGTTAAAGTGGAGCATTTACAGTATATGCTTCAGGTGCTTTCCTCTTATATCCAGGAAATCCCACCCGTAACCATCGACGGCGTTTTTGGCCCCAATACACGCGACGCGGTTTTGGCAGCCCAGCGCCGGTTTGGTCTGCCCCAAACCGGCGTTGTGGATTTCGATACCTGGGAAGCAATCTATGACCAATTCTCCGGCATCGAGATGACCACCTGGCATGACCCGGAGAGTTTTCCCTACACATCCGCGATCCTCGGAAACAGCAATCCCCGCGCACGCTATTCCGCAACCAGTACCATGTCCCAATTCCCCGGAGGAAACCACAGCTCCGGGCAGCAGGACCCCGTCAGACAGGAGGCGCCAAGATGAGACCACCGGAATCCTTTGTCGGACAGCCAATCCGCAGTCTGCAAACGATGCTTCAGGTAATCGCACAGAACGATCCGGGTTACATTACAGTCATCCCTGATGGAATTTACGGCCCGGAAACCATTCGAGCCGTGGCAGCGTTCCAGCGAAAACATATGCTGCCGGTGACCGGAATCACGGACCTGGCAACGTGGGAAGCAATCATGCCTGTCTTCGATCAGAGCCTTGCTGCGCAGAATGCCGCGCCGCCGGTTGAAGTTGTCTGGAACCCCGGCGTTGTTTTGTGCCGTGGGGAATTCCATCCCAACCTTTTCCTGGTGCAGGGTATGCTGGCGGTGCTGGCTGATGTTTATCACAGCGTCAGTAAGCCTTCGCTGAGCGGCGTTCTGGATGACATTACGTCAGATTCACTGGCGTCCTTTCAAATGCTCAGCGGACTTCCTATGACGGGGAATCTGGACAGAATGACCTGGGCTCAACTGTCACAGCAATATCCGCTGGCTGCTAACAGGGCAGCCGTCACGCGGGGCACAAAATAGGAAGTAGTTTCGAAAATATGAATTTTCCTGAAACTTAAATGGTAATACTTGATAATTCAGCGTGAATTGTCTATAATAATTGCCATACGTAAAACAGGATGCCACTGACATAGGCGGAGGATGATTCCATGTTTATCAGAAGCTGGAAAAAGGATATATTCTCAATTCCCAATTTATTGAGCTTGTTTCGTCTGCTGCTCATCCCCGTTTATGCCACCCTGTACCTGAATGCGACGCAGCGCTATCAGTACCTTCTTGCCGGCGTGATCTTGGCGGTATCCTGCCTGACGGATATGATCGATGGAAAGATCGCGCGGAAATACAATATGATTACGACGCTGGGAAAGATACTGGATCCTCTGGCTGATAAACTCACACAGCTGACGCTGACCATCTGCCTGAGTCTCAAATACCCGGTATTGTACCCTGTCCTGGGGCTGTTTGTTATGAAAGAACTGTTCCAGCTGGTGCTGGGTGTTGTTTTCCTGCGTAAAGGGAAAATGCTCCCCGGAGCGCTGATGGCGGGAAAGGTCTGCACGACGATTCTGTTCGTCAGTCTGATCGCACTGGTCCTGATGCCGAATATTCCCCCTGTAGCTGTGAAGGCAATTGCTGTCATAGACGTGCTGTTTCTTATGATTTCCTTCGTCAGCTATGCGATGGCCTATTTCGGCAAGAATGTCAAGGTACAGGATATTCCATCCGAATAATCAAATCAAGCAAAATGATACGGCGGCTCAAATGTACTGAGCCGCCGTGTTCCTTTGTCCTCTCTTTCGGGGAAACAACGTGTCACGGGTACGCCGTCGGGTTATCCGCAGATATTTCCGCGGCATCGGCTTCCCCCAATGCTTCCCTCGCTGTAAGTATAGTATACCAGATCTTTTGGGCAATTGGTGAAGAATTCTTGAACAATCGCCAAAAAGAATCTGACATAATGCACAAAAAAAGGACAGCACAAATGGCCAATGCCATTAAGATAATGACATAAGGCTAAAGGCCACACCTTCAAAGA
>CAMFBN010000061.1 GCA_945948535.1 uncultured Clostridia bacterium | reverse complement strand
AGCGCATGGAGAAGTCGCGTAGCTGGCCGAGCGCGCACGATTGGAAATCGTGTATACCCCAAAAGGGTATCGAGGGTTCAAATCCCTCCTTCTCCGCCAAAAAACCTCTTTTGTCAAACGGCAAAAGAGGTTTTTCTTTTTTCGCTTTCCAGCTAAAGAACGTCCCCTGTGCCTTGCGGCTCAGGGGACATTTGGTTACTGCACATCCAGCTTGACGGCATCATTTTCCACGACAATTCGAATCGCTGAAATGGGATGCTCGAAGCTGTCGATAATTGCCTCGGAGATGGGATCTTCCAGTTCCCGCTGGATGGTGCGGCGGAGGTTCCGGGCGCCGTAGGTGGTGGAATAGGCCTTCTTCACCAGCAGCTGCCGCAGGGAATCGTCCCAGGTAAGGGTCAGGCCCCGGGCAGACAGACTATCGCGCAGTTCGGAAAGCATAATGTCCGCAATACCGAGGAAGTTTTCCTCGCTCAGGTGGTTGAAGGTCAGGATTTCATCCACACGGTTCAGGAACTCAGGCCGCAGGAACTCCCGCAGAGCCTTCATTGTTGTCTCCTGCACCTTATCCCCTTCCGTGCGTCCAAAGCCCAGACCGCCTACACGGCCCTCAGAGCCAGCGTTGGAGGTCATGACGATGACGGTGTTCTCGAAGTTTACAACACGGCCCTGGGCGTCAGTTATGCGCCCGTCGTCCAGTACCTGAAGCAGCACGTTCAGCACATCGGGATGGGCCTTTTCGATTTCGTCAAAGAGCACCACGCTGTAGGGCCGGCGGCGAATCTTCTCCGTCAGCTGTCCCGCCTCGTCATAGCCCACATAACCGGGAGGCGAACCAATCAGCTTGGAAACCGTGTGCTTTTCCATGTATTCCGACATATCCAGCCGAATCAGGGCATCCACGCTGTCGAAGAGGTCGCTTGCCAGCTGCTTGACCAGCTCCGTCTTGCCCACGCCGGTGGGGCCGACGAAAATGAAGGAAACCGGCCGCTTCTTGGGGCTGATGCCCACCCGGTTCCGACGGATGGCCCGGGCCACCGCTTCCACCGCCTGATCCTGACCCACGATGTGGGTTTTCAGGCGGTCGGCAAGGCCCTTAATCTGCTGATACTCCTGGGCTTTGATCTTGGCGGCAGGAATTTTCGTCCACAGTTCGATGATCCGGGCCAGATTTTCCATGGTCACGGCAGGCTTCGGCATGGCCTCCAGTTCTTCGATTCTGGGTGCCAGCTGCATCAGCTTGCTGCGTAGGTACGCAAGACGTTCATAGTTCTGGTTCTCGGTGTCCTCACCCAGCATCCGCAGCTCCAGCTCGTAGTCGTCCCGTTCCTTTTTCAGTTGGGCCAGCTCAGAAATCTCTTTACATTGCAGGTTCACATCGGAGCAGGCTTCGTCCAGCAGGTCGATGGCCTTATCCGGCAGGAAACGGTCGGTAATGTACCGTTCAGACAGCACCACGCACTGGTGGGCAATTTCCGGGGATATCTCCACGCCGTGGAACTCGGCATAGGATTTGGCGATGCCCTGCATAATCTGGCTGGCCTCGGCGATGGTAGGCTCCGCCACCGTCACAGGCTGGAACCGGCGCTCCAGCGCCGCGTCCTTCTCGATGTACTTGCGGTACTCGGCAAAGGTGGTCGCGCCAATAACCTGAATCTCGCCCCGGGACAGGGCGGGCTTCAAAATATTGGCGGCGTTCATGGAGCCTTCGGCGTCTCCGGCACCTACCAGATTGTGCACTTCGTCAATGACCAGAATGATGTTGCCGCATTCCTTAATCTCCGCAATCAGGCTCTTCATGCGGCTCTCAAACTGGCCCCGGAACTGGGTTCCGGCTACCAAAGCCGTCAGATCCAGCAGGAACACTTCCTTGTCCCGCAGTTTATAGGGGACATTTCCGGAGGCAATCCGCTGGGCCAGGCCTTCCGCAATGGCGGTCTTGCCCACGCCCGGCTCGCCGATCAGACAGGGGTTATTCTTCTGGCGGCGGTTCAGAATCTGAATCACCCGTTCCGTCTCCACATCCCTGCCAATGACCTTGTCAAGCTTGCCGCTGCGGGCGCGCCCCGTCAAATCCATGCAATAGTTGTCAAGGAACTTATGCTTCTTATTCTTCTTTTTGCCCCTTCCCTCCTCCGGCGGCTCCTCGCGTTTCACGGGGCGTTGAGGCTGGGTAGGAGGATTGGGATTTCCGCCGAACAGCTGATTCAGCAGCGGGAAGGTCGCGGTCTGGCTGTCGATTTCGTCATCGTCCGCGTCGTCACTGTCGTCCCGCTGACCGAACATACTGCTCATTTCATCCGTGAGCATATCCAGGTCTTCCTCGGAAATGCCCATCTGCTTCACCGCCTGATCGATCTGGGGAATCCCCAGACTCCGGGCACACTTCAGGCAGTAGCCTTCATTCATCGTCACGCCGTTTTCGACCTTGGTGATAAACACAACGGCAACGTTTTTCTTACATTTGCTGCACATTTTCGGCTGCATTGTCACTCACTCCTTTTCCTTTCGGTGCAGTATATCACAGAACCGCCAAAAAAGGAAAAACAAATTATGAACGAACCCTCTACTTTGTCCAGTCGCTTCCAACCTCAAATTGTTCGATGCCGTCGTCGTACCAAAGGTGGGTCATGTACAGGCCTCCCGGCGGGACGGTAGGGCCCGCGGCAGTGCGGTTGCCGGAGTCCAGGATGGCCCCGATCTCCTCGGGTCGAATCTTCCCCTCCGCTGCATAGACCACGGTGCCCGCCATGGCCCGGGCCATGTTGTACAGAAAGCCGTTGGCGCACACCTTCAGGGTAAGCACATTCTCCCGACGCTCCACGTTATAATAGTATACCGTGCGGACGGTGGATTTGACATCCGTTCCAACACTTCTCACCGCCGCGAAGTCGTGGGTGCCCACGAACTGGCTGGCTGCCGCCTGCATGACGGTTTCGTCCAGATGCCGGGGGTAAAACCAGGCGCGGTTGACATAAAACGGGTCCTTCAGCCGGGAATTATAAATCTGGTAGGTGTACTCCTTCCGGACACAGGAGCCGATGGCATTGAAGTTTTCGTGAACCTCAAAGGCTTTCGTCACCACAATGTCACAGGGCAGATGGGTATTGAGGGCATAAGGGAGCCGCTCTGCCGGGATGGTGGAACTGGTACGGAAATTCGCCACATAGCAGCGGGCATGGACGCCCGCGTCGGTGCGTCCGCAACCGGTCATGTGCACCGGGTGGCCCACAATCATGGCGGCGGCTTTTTCCAGGGTTTCCGCAACGGTGGGCAGGTTTTTCTGCACCTGCCAGCCGTGATAGTTTGTCCCAAGATAGGTCAAAATCAGTGCGATATTGCGCATATCTTTCCTCACAAGCCCACGGTTTTCAGTCCGATGACCACAACTACCAGCGCTGCGCCCACACCGTAGGAAAGGAAGTCCTCACGATGGTAGTGCAGCAGCTTCATCTTGGTTCTGCCCTCGCCGCCCTGATAGCAGCGGCATTCCATAGCGGTGGCCAACTCGTCCGCCCGGCGGAAAGCGCTGATGAACAGAGGTACCAGAATGGGAATGAGGGCCTTGGCCCGCTCCATCAGGGAGCCGGTCTCAAAATCCGCGCCCCTTGCCTTCTGGGCAGACATGATCTTATCTGTTTCCTCAATCAGCGTGGGGATGAAGCGCAGCGCAATGCACATCATCATGGACAGCTCATGCACCGGAACGCCGATCTTTTTCAGGGGCTTCATCAGCGATTCCAGTCCGTCCGTCAGCGCAATGGGCGAGGTGGTATAGGTCAGAAGGAAGGTGCCGGTAATCAGCATCAGAATTCGGGACATCATCATCACCGCCCGGGAAAGACCGCCGGTGGTAATGGTGAAAATCCAGAAATGCAGCAGCACGGTTCCATCCTGCGTAAAGAACAGGTTCAGCACACCGGTAAAGATCAGAATGACCACCAGCGGTTTCATGCCCCGGGCAATGGCTTTGGGCGGAATGGTGGACAGTCCGATTACCGAGACCAGAAACAGAAACATCAGGCCGTAGGAAACCCAGCTGTCCGCCAGAAACAGGGCCACAATGTAGACCACCAGCATCACAAGCTTGGTTCTGGGGTCCAGCCGGTGAATGACGGACTTCCCCGGGAAGTACTGGCCCAGCGTAATATCCTTAAGCATTCACCGCACCTCCCCGAAGCCGTTTGATCTCAGCAACTGCCTGCTCAATGGTGTAGACATTGGCAACGTCCAGCCCCAGCTTTTTAAGGTTGAGGAATACCTGGGTGACCTGAGGGATATTCAGGCCCATCTGCACCAGCTCCTCCGCATGGCTGAACACCTGGGCAGGGGCGGCATCCATGGCAAGCTTCGAACCGTTCATGACCAGCAGGCGGTCCGTCAGCCGGGCCACATCCTCCATGGAGTGGGACACCATCATAATGGTGGCGTTTCTTGCCCGGCGGTAGGTTTCAACATTGCCTAAGATTTCCGCCCTGCCCACTGGGTCAAGGCCAGCCGTGGGCTCGTCCAGAATCAGCACCTCCGGCTCCATGGCGATGACGCCCGCAATGGCCACCCGGCGCTTCTGTCCGCCGGACAGATCGAAGGGGGAAACCTCCAGCTGCTCCGGGGTCAGGCCCACAAAGCCTGCCGCCTCCCGGACCCGGCGGTCGATTTCCTGTTCATTGAGGCCCATGTTTTTGGGGCCAAAGGCAATGTCCCGGTAGACCGTCTCCTCAAAGAGCTGGTACTCCGGGTACTGAAACACCAGTCCAACCCGGAACCTTGCCTGCCGGGTCAGTTTTTTGTCGGACCAGATATCCTCCCCGTCCAGTAAAACCTGACCGGAGGTGGGCTTCAGAAGGCCGTTGAGCTGCTGCATCAGGGTGGATTTTCCGGAGCCGGTATGTCCGATAATGCCGATAAATTCCCCCCGTTCCACGGAAAAGGAAATATTATCCAGCGCTTTGTGCTCAAAAGGCGTTCCCACGCTGTAAATGTAGTTTAGGTTACTTACTTCCAGAATTGGTTTCAATCAAGATTCCTCCCAGCGGTCAAGCCTTTACCGCATTGTAAAGTGCCTGCGCGCACTCTTCGGGTTCCAGTGCGTCCAGCGACAGGTCGAATCCCTGCCGGTTCAGCTCCCAGCACAACTCAACAGTTTCCGGCGATGCCAGTCCAATGCTGTGCAGCAGCTCTACCTGTGAAAAAACCTCCCGGGGCGTTCCGTCCGCCGCGACTTTTCCCTTGTCCAGCACCACCACCCGGTCGGCCCTGGCGGCTTCGTCCATATGGTGGGTAATCAGCACCACGGTGATTCCCTTTTCCCGGTTCAGCCGGCTGACGGTATCGATGACCTCCCGGCGGCCCCGGGGGTCCAGCATGGCGGTAGGCTCGTCCAGCACGATGCATTTGGGCTCCATGGCAATGATGCCCGCGATGGCGACGCGCTGCTTCTGTCCGCCGGACAGGAGATGGGGGGCGTGCTCCCGGTACTCATACATTCCCACCTGCTTCAGCGCGGTATCCACACGGCGGCGGATCTCCGGGCTGGAAACGCCCAGATTCTCCGGGCCGAAGGCCACGTCCTCCTCCACCACATTGGCGACAATCTGATTGTCCGGGTTCTGGAAGACCATGCCCACATTGTGCCGCACGGTCATAATGCGGTCCTCATTGGCGGTGTCGATGCCGCAGACATAGACCTTGCCGCCGGTGGGCAGAAGGATGGAATTAAAATGCTTGGCAAGGGTGGACTTGCCGCAGCCGTTGGTACCGAGAACGGCGACAAAGCTGCCCTCCTGAATTTTCAGATTCATATCCTCAAACACAGGAACGCCGGGCGTGTCCTCCACGCCGGGGTAGGTGTAGGCCAGATGTTCTACAGAAATAATATCACTCAAATTGAATCCCTCCATCAGGGCGTCCAGCGTCCGGTGGCGCCGCAGGGCAGCACCAGCCCGGACTCCGTCACCGGCAGTCCCAGCTCCCCTGCTTCCGTTTTTCCGCCATACAGGCTGCCGAATACCACATCCGAGGCGTACGCAACGGCAGAGGGCGCAAGGCCAGTCGTGTAGGAATTGATGATGACAAACAGCGGATCATCGGACAGCACCTTTGCCACTTCCTGAAGGAAAGGGTAAAAGCTGGTTTCCATCTTCCAGATCTCGCCGCCGGGACCTCTGCCGTAGCTGGGCGGATCCATGATGATGCCATCATAGCGGCGGCCCCGGCGGATCTCCCGCTGGATGAATTTGGCGCAGTCATCCACCATCCAGTGAATGGGACACCCGGAAAGACCGGAAGCCACCGCGTTTTCCTTGGCCCAGGCCACCATGCCTTTGGAGGCGTCCACGTGGAACACCTCCGCGCCGCCGGCGGCAGCCGCCAACGTCGCGCCGCCGGAGTAGGCGAACAGGTTCAGCACCCGCACCGGGCGCCCGGCATCGGCGACCTTCTGACGGATAAAATCCCAGTTCGCCGCCTGCTCCGGGAACACACCGGTATGCTTGAAATTCATGGGCTTGACGTTAAAGGTCAGGTAATCCCGATATTTGATCTGCCAGCGTTCCGGCAGATGGTGGTCCGTCCAGTGACCGCCGCCGGTATTGGAGCGGACATACCGGGCGTCAAACTGCCGCCACTGGGGGGCTCTGCGGGGCGTATTCCAGATTACCTGAGGGTCCGGGCGCACCAGAATGAAGCTACCCCAGCGTTCCAAACGCTCGCCGTTTGAGGCGTCCAGAACCTCATAGTCTTTCCACTTGTCGGAAATCCACAGCATATTCTTTCCTCTCTTCTGTGTCATTGGTCAGCCGTCACCGTCCGGCCAGAAGTCAAACCCGTTGTGGTCCCCACTTTCAAAGTCCGTGACCTGGTCATCGGTGTTTTCGGTGTCCTGCCAGGCGCCGGCGCCGTGCAGCGGGCACTCAAGATAGGGCGTTCCGTTGGCGTTCTCGTACTCATTGTGGAAACCGCGCCATGCTTCTCCCCCTGTATAATAGACGCCGCCGGCATTCAGATAGGCGTCATTCAGGCCCACACTTTCCGCGTCTCGGATTTCCTGCACTTCCTCTTCCGAAAGCTTCACCAGACCCGCGCTGTAGACATCGGCATCCGGGTAGGAGGAGCAGTAATCGGTGGCTACGCCACCACCGGTACCGCAGAAATTCATCATCACGTGCTTGTCACAGGTTTCCGTAGGTTCATCACCGGGATACACGTTCACGTATACCACCCGGTCAAGTCCCCGGGCATCCCGTCGGCAGGCATCGGTGGCCAGCTTGCCGGAATCCAGACAGATCGCCACGCTGCGGAAAGCGCTGCCGTCATAAAGCGCGTCGTTGGACAGGCCGGAATGGATCGGCTGCATGACCTTTTTCCACAGAACCGCCGCCGGATTGGTGCCCAGATTGATCTGCTCCGGCTGGTCGTAGCCGACCCAGACCGCCGCCGTGTAGTGGCTGGTATAGCCGCAGAACCAGCGGTCCCGGTTGGAGGAGGTGGTGCCGGTCTTGCCGGCAATGGTCTGCCCACCAAAGATCGCCGCGCCGCCGGTGCCGTTATTGGCGGCGTTATACAGGCAGTAGTTCATATAATTCACGGTTTTCTCGCTGAGAATCTTCCGGGACTCCTGGGTGTTATCCACTACCAGCTCGCCGTCGCTGTTATACACCTTGGTATACAGCCGGGATTCCCGGAACACGCCGTCGTTGGCAAAGGTGGCGTAGGCCGTGGCCATCTCCTGTACGGTAGAGCCCACCGTCAGAGCGCCCAGCGCCAGCGGCGCAAGGCCTACGTCCGATTTGACCTCCGTCTCCGTCGGGAAACGCTCCACCAGATTTTTCTGTCCGAAATTGTACTTGGCAAAGCTGTAGCCGTACTCCTGCCCGATGTTATCCAGAGTGCGGACGGAAATGGTATTGACAGAGGAAACGATGCCCTGATAGACCGTCCGGGCATACTGGTACTTCCGGTTGTCATTCTTAGGCCAGTTGCCGTCGGCATAGCTGATGGGAAGGTCTTTGAACACCGTGGCGGGCGTCACCTTTCCGGACTCAAAGGCAGGGGCGTACACCGAAATGGGTTTCTGTGAGGAACCGGTCTGGAGCTTTGCCTGGGTTGCCCGGTTGTAGCCCATGAAGGTCTTCTTCTCCCCCACGCCGCCGGACAGGGCCACCACGTCGCCGGTCCGGTTGTCGATGACAACGATGGCGGACTGAAGCTGCTGGTTGCTTCTGGTTTCGGGAATATTGGCAAGATCGGTATAGATGGCGTCCACCTGCTTCTGCACATCCATGTCCAGCGTGGTATAAATATGGTAGCCGCCCTTCTGAATGCGGTCCAGATACACGTTTCTGGCATTTTCATCCATGGAATCCCAGGACTTTCCGTCCTGCTCCGCAAGATACGAAGCAAAATCGATGATTACCGCGTCCACATACCAGGAATACACGTGCTGGGAAGCGTTGGTCGTCACGCTGGTCATGGCGCCGCAGACAGGGCAGTAGCAGGTATCACCGTCGCCAAGGAAGGTGCTGCGGACGCCGGCGTAGCCGCACTCTGAGTTGTCACAGACCGTCCAGCGGTCTTCATCCGCGATTCCCTCTTTGAAGACCATCTCCTGATTGACCGCCTCTTCGTACTCTTCATCGGTCAGATAGCCCTGATCGTGCATTTCGCTGAGGACGTTAAGCTGACGGTAACGGTTCCGGGCCGCGCCGTCCCGCTCCTCGCCCTTGTACTTGAAAACGCTCTGGGAATAGGGATTGAACAGAGAGGGGTTGTTGGTAATGCTGATCAGGCTGGCGCATTCGGCGGGAGTCAGGCTTTGCAGCTCCTTGCCGAAATACTCCGCCGCCGCGCTCTTGACGCCGTAGCAGCCACGGCCCAGATAGATCTCATTGAGGTAATACTCCATGATGAGGTCCTTGTCGTACTGCTTTTCGAACAGCTGGGCACGGAAAATCTCCATGACCTTCCGCTGGACGGTGATGCTCTTTTCCTGGGTCAGGTTTTTCACCAGCTGCTGGGTGATGGTGGAGCCGCCGAACTGCTCGTCTCCGCCGAAGAACATATTCAGGCACGCCTTCACTGTGGTGATCCAGTCCACGCCCTGATGCTCGTAAAAGCGCTTGTCCTCGATGGCTACCGCCGCGTGCACCATGGCTTCGGGAATCTCGTCAAGGGAGGCCCACTGGCGGTCCGTTGTGGTGTAAATCTGCTGAAGCTGCTGAATATCACCGTTACTGTCTACATAATAGATAAAGGAAGTACGCTCCAGATCATAGTCCTCCATGGACCAGTGTCCGGCCTCCGCCAGAATATCATCCTGAAGATAATCGCCCAGAGTACCGGCAAACACAGCGCCGCAGATCAAAAGGATCAGCAGCACGGTGGCGGCGGCGCCAATCGCGATCTTTACCAGCGACAGGGCCACGGAACCGCCGGTGTAAACCAGCTTAATCAGCCAGTGGGGATTCCACTCCTGCCGGGGCTTCTTTCGTCTCCTTTTAAAAAACTTTTCTTCTGCCATAGGGATACCTCCGTAAATGCGGTTTGCACCGCATGGAAAACTTGCGAAAATTGTCGTCATCGCGTGACAATACGGGTATCATTATAGCATACCCAATTGCAAAACGAAAGACCTATTTTTTGAAATACTTATGAACTTGATGAAGCGGATTTTGTAACACAATCGACAATTTGACCGTGCCGCGGTTTTTCATAAAATGCGCAGGGAAGGGAATACTTCCTACAAAAGGAGCGTGGAGAAAATGAAGCAAAGCAGATTGCTTCCCGTAATTCTTGCACTGTACGTGGTGGTGGGCACCTGGAAGGGTTATGTGGCTCTGTTTGATCAGGGCGCTGCGGAGCCGAAACAGATTTTCCCCTGTCCGGTGGAAGCACTGCCGGAAAGTGACCAGAAAGCCCTGGAAGAAGGCATTCTGGTCCGAAATCAGCGGGATTTGCAGCAGCTTCTGGAGGATTACCTGTCCTGAGCGGTGAGACTTTAAAAAATACCCACAGGATTCTGTACAATATTCCCTCTTGATTTTATCCGCGTCAGGCTGTAGAATAGGGTCATGCCAGATGAGAGGAGTGAATCCATGGATCAGTACGGTTCCGATTTTATTACCATTGTGGACGACGACGGTAAGGAATATGAGCTGGAGGTGCTCAGCACGCTGGAGTATGACGGCAACACCTATATGGCGGTTATCCCCGCCGAGGGCAGCCAGGATACGCTGGAGCTGGAGGTCAGCATCCTCAAGTCCGTGGAAGAAGACGGCGAGCCGATTCTCCTCACCATTGACGATGAGCAGGAGCTGGAAACCGTCTATGGACTCATTATGGACTCGCTTTACGAGGAAGATACCGAATAACGGTTTTCTTTCCTGCTTGGTGCGTGGTATGTCCTTTTGGACCCACATTTTTTATTTGGGAAGTTAGACTTCCTGTTCGGTTTGCAGACCTCCCGCCCGCGCTTTGACGATGGGTGGATGCTGGGAGCAGTAAAGAGCAGGAGCGGCAACCCACCTGCCTTTTCGTGCAGGTCATAATCGGATGTGCTACGGCTAAAGCGGGGTGCATGGGGAGCTTCGGCTCCCCATGTTTTTTCATAATTTCTCGGAACCGACTGGGAAAATGTAAATTTTTACGAAATTCCCTTCTTTTCCCCTTGAAACCAGCGGCTCCATCGGTTATAATACCGGGGTCTATGCTATTTTGGCGAAGAACACACGAAGACAATTGAGAGGATATGATCACATGAGTGCATCCAGTAAGAAAAAGCTTCGCAAGGAGCAGGCGCCTGAGAAGCTGACCCAGAAGCAGATCGCCGCCCAGAAGGAAGCTTCCACCACCAGACTATACACCATCGGTTTTATTGTGGTTCTGGTGCTTCTGCTGGTCGCCGCGATTTTTGTCGGCGTCAAGCAGACCATCAAGAATACCGGCTACTATGAAAAGCACACCACCGCACTGCAGATCGGTGAGCACACCATCAGCGATGCTGAGCTGAACTACTATTTCATCGACGCAGTCAACAGCTTTTATTCCAACTATGGCAGCTATGCTTCCATGTTCGGTCTGAATTCCTCCGTACCTCTGGACCAGCAGGTGGTCGATGAGGATACCGGCCGCACTTGGGCTGACGATTTCCTGGACACCGCGAAGGACAACGCCAAGAACGCCTATGCCATGGCGGATGCCGCGGCGGCGGATGGTTTCACCCTGCCAGAAGACAAGGCTTCCGAAATTGACAATATGGTGTCCTCCCTGGAAACCTACGCGAAGCTGTACGGCTACTCCAGCGCGCAGGCCTATCTGAAGGCAATCTACGGAAACGGCGCCACCGTTGAGAGCTATCGGGCTTATAACGAGCGCGGCGCTCTGGCTGACGCTTACTACAACCATTATTCCGACAGCCTGACCTACGACGATGCCGCCCTGCGGGCCAAGGAATCCGAGAATTACGACGCCTATTCCTCCTATTCCTACAACTACTACTATCTGGCTACCTCCAAGTTCCTGACCGGCGGTACCACTGACGTGGAGGGAAACACCACCTACTCTCCCGAGGAGCGCGCCGCTGCGGAGGCTGCCGTGCGGGCCGCCGCAGAGAGCCTGACCGCTGCGGAGATCGACTCCGTGGAAGCGCTGAATGCCGCCATTGCTGATCTTGCCGTGAATGATGGCACCGAGGCTGCCAGCACCGAAAGCAGGAACGTGCTCTACAGCTCCGTCAACAGCCTGTATCAGCAGTGGCTCACCGATTCCAGCCGGAATGAAGGCGACAAGCAGGTATTCGAGAGCACCGGCACCAACACCGATGACGACGGCAATACCTCTGAGGTCCTGAATGGCTGCTATGTCGTGTACTACGTCGGCTCCACCGACAACAAATTCCCCATGGTGAATGTCCGCCACATTCTGATTCAGCCTACCCATGCCGAAGGTGAGGCCGAGGATGCCCACGCGGATGGTGAGACCTACTCCGAGGAAGAGCTGTCCATTGCCAGAACCACCGCGGAGAACCTGCTTACCCAATGGAAGGCCGGAGAAGCCACCGAGGACAGCTTTGCTGAGCTGGCCAACGAGAATTCCGCGGATGGTGACGGCACCACCGGCGGCCTGTATGAGAATGTCTATCCCGGTCAGATGGTGGCTGCCTTCAACGACTGGTGCTTCGACAGCAGCAGAAAGCCCGGCGACACCGGCATTGTGGAAACCACCTATGGCATCCATGTGATGTACTTTGTCGGCACCACCGACCTGACCTACCGGGATTATCAGATTCAGTCTGAGCTGCGCTCCGCTGATGTGGAGAAGTGGCACAACGACCTGCTGGATGCGGTCGCCGTCACCGACGGCAATACCGACTATATCCGCACCGATCTGGTACTGAGCTCCGGCAACTAAGGAAAGAATAGAAACCCCTCCCGTGGTAATGATAAGCACGGGAGGGGTTTTATGCGCAATGTGAAAATCGGAATGGTTCTTGCGGGGGCCTGCGCGGGGCTTGTGGCGGGACTGTTCGGGGCCGGCGGCGGGCTGGTGCTGGTTCCGCTGCTGACTCTGCTGACGGATGTGGCGGACGATACCGTTTTTTCCAGTTCCATCTCCATTATTTTGCCCATCTGCCTGGCCTGCATTGCGGTCACGGCAATGTCCGGCGGGATCGCCTTTCGCCCTGCCCTGCCCTATCTGCTGGGCAGCGTCATCGGCGGTCTGTGCGCCGGGCAATGGGGGCAGAAAATCCCCGTGTGCTGGCTGCACCGGGGACTGGGGCTGCTGATTCTGTGGGGAGGGTATCGGTATTTATGCTGACGTCCTTTCCTGTATGCGTGTTTGTCGGTTCCCTGCTGGGCTTTCTTACCGGAATGGGTGTCGGCGGCGGAAGCCTGCTGATTTTGTGGCTGACGCTGGTACTGGGCTTTGACCAGGCTGCCGCCAGGGGAATCAATCTGCTGTTTTTTCTGCCCGCGTCGGCAATCTGCTGCGTTTTTCGTCTCCGTCAGGGAAAGCTGAACCTGCGGGTCTGTCTTCCGGCAATTCTGTCCGGCTGCGCAGCTGCTGTGCTCGGCTCCCTGATTGCCGCTTCCCTGGATACCGGACTTCTTCGCAGGCCCTTCGGGATTCTGCTGCTCCTTACCGGCCTGCGGGAACTGCTGTACCGCCCGAAAAAGCGCTGATCACCGGCGCAGATACGCCAGATAGCCCTCCAGAATCAGAGAAGCCGCTACGGCGTCCACCGTGTTTTTCCGCTTTTTCCCGTGGTAATTGTGCTGAGAGAGGATATTGTGGGCCTCCACGGTGGTACGCCGCTCGTCCCACATCGCCACCTCCAGCCCCGAAGCTTTCCGCAGTTCTTCCGCAAACTCCCGGCACAGCTCCGCCCGGGGCCCTTCGGTGCCGTCCATATTTTTGGGCAGTCCAACGACAATACTTCCCACATCGTTCTCCCGGGCCAGCTTCACGATATCTGCGATGGTCTTTTCCCTGTTCCGACTGG
The DNA here is from genome assembly GCA_945948535.1 of uncultured Clostridia bacterium. Taxonomy (GTDB): domain Bacteria; phylum Bacillota; class Clostridia; order Oscillospirales; family Oscillospiraceae; genus Faecousia. The sequence goes on along the minus strand of CAMFBN010000061.1, from coordinate 1,053 downwards.
GCACCACGCAGGTACTGCCCACAATGCTGCACAGAAGGTCGGATACCGCCACGCCAGTGCGGGCGTCGCCAAAGTCAATTCCCATAATTCTTTTCATTGGCTTCTCTCCTGATTTTTGAATTTCAACATTAGAATACTTCATTTTTTCTTTCTTCGCAAGAGGAAATGCAAAAGCTCTTCTGGTTTACTAAAGGGGAAAGCATTACTCAGATAAAGGATAATTTAGCATCAACTCGCATCCTGTCAGATTCCATAAAAATAAGGAAAAAACTTATTGACTTTGACCACCCCTTGTGTTAGAATGACTTTACCTGTGAAAAAGGGCTTTTTTTGTGCGCTTTTTTCAGCCCCGGAGCGGGAAAATGTAGTGCCCGCTGTCTAAATTCTATACTAGCCGGGGTGATACAGGGAGGCAATATTTAAGGAGGTGCCGTTATGCGCGTGAAAGTCACTTTGAGATGCTCTGAGTGCAAGCAGAGAAACTACAACACCATGAAGAACAAGAAGAACGACCCCGACCGTCTCGAAATGAAGAAGTACTGCAGATTCTGCAGAAAGCACACTGTCCACAACGAGACCAAGTAAGGAGGCTCGCAATTCATGGCTGAAGTCAAAAAGGAAAACTGGTTCAAGAGAACCTGGGGCAAGGTTACCAAGTACTTCCGTGAGCTTCGCAGCGAGCTGAAGAAGGTCGTCTGGCCCACCCCTCAGCAGGTTCTGAAGAACGCCGCCATCGTTGTCGGCTGCGTCATCGCCGTCGGCATCTTCATCTGGCTGTTCGATTTTGTCGCTCAGGTCGGCATTGACGCTCTCATCAGCGTCTTCCACTGATAGGAGCTTACCAAATGGCAGAAGCTGCAAGATGGTATGTTGTGCATACCTACTCCGGGTACGAAAACACTGTCAAGGCCACCATTGAGAAAACTGTCGAGTCCCGCGGGCTGCATGACGTGATTCTCGCAACGTCCATTCCTCTGGAAACGGTCACTGAGATCACGGAGTCCGGCGCCAGCAAGACCTATGACCGGAAGGTCTATCCCGGCTATGTGCTGG
>CAMFBN010000060.1 GCA_945948535.1 uncultured Clostridia bacterium | reverse complement strand
CTATGCCGCAAAAATGTAGCATAGGGGTAGCACTAAATTAACTTAATGATATTGCCTTTTCGGCGCTCCTTTTGCTGCGTGCGGGACTTTTGTACCCGGATTTCACTGTATAAAAATATATTTTCCCGGCGTTCTCGGGTTAGTTTTGGGGAAAGTGGTTGTTTTTCCTGTCTTCCTGTGGTATAATCCAAGAAAATCAGAGGATTATCCCCTTGCAAGGAGGAACTGCTATGTCTACGCCTCAGAGCTTCCGTTCCGCGCTCAACGGCTTCAACCGGGAGGATGTGGTGCATTATCTGGAATATCTCAATACCAAGCACAGCAATCAGGTCAATCAGCTTACCGCTGAGAACGAAACCCTTCGTCAGCAGGTGGAAGCCCTGCCGGACGCGGAAAGCCAGCGGCTTCTGGTGGCCTCGCTGGAGGAAAAGTGCGCCGAGCTGACCCGGCAGTTGAAGGAATCCCAGTCCCGCTGCGCCGAGCTGGAGCAGCAGCTGGAGCAGTCCCACTGCGCTGTTCCGGAGCGGCCGGCGCCCGTTCAAGAGCCAGCCCCGGCCCCCAGCGTCAGCGAGGAACTGGAGGCCTACCGCCGGGCGGAACGCATTGAGCGGGAGGCGAAGGAACGGGCGGAGCTGGTGTACTTTCAGGCCAACAGGGTGCTGACGGAGGCCTCCGCCAGAGTGGACGGCATTTCCTCCGACATTACGGAAATGGCGGACAAGGTCATGACCCAGCTGACCCAGCTTCAGGTGGCCGTCAGTTCCAGCAAGCAGGCCCTGCAGGACGCCTCGTCCATTATGGGCGCCATCCGGCCCAACAAATAACCTGCCGAGCGCATACGGACTGTATGCGCTCCCTTTTTTGGAGGAAACCCCATGCGGATTACAAAGCCTGACTACTATGATCGGTTTCACTGCCTTGCGGGCGGCTGTCCCGACAGCTGCTGCAAGGAATGGGAGGTGCAGGTAGACGCGGATGCAGTCGCACTCTACCGGAAGCTCCCCGGCGCTCTGGGGGATGACCTGCGCCGGGTTCTTCGGCAGGAGGACGGAGAATTCTATATGACCATTGCCGACGGACGGTGCCCCATGTGGCGCCCGGACGGGCTGTGCAGGATTCAGGCGGAGCTGGGAGAGACTGCCCTGTGCAAAACCTGCCGGGAGTTTCCCCGGCTGACCCACGACTACGGGGATTTTGCGGAGCTGGGGCTGGAACTGAGCTGCCCGGAGGCTGCCCGGCTGATTCTGAACAGCACTGCCGCCTTCGTTACGGAGGAAGTTCCCGGCACCGGGGAGGCGGACTACGAAAGGGAAGCCATGGAGCTTCTGAAAGCCAGCCGGAAACGGGCATTGGAATTGCTGGGATCCGGTCGGCCCATGGGGCAGACGCTGGCGCTGCTTCTGCTCTACGGATGTCAGGCTCAGGGGGAACTGGACGGCGGAGAAGCCGCCCCCTTTGACCCGGCTGCGGCGCTGGATACCGCCGCAGAGCTAGCCCGGCCGGGGAATGCCGCCGAAATTCTCCCCTTTTTCCGGTCCCTTGAAATTCTCACGGACAGGTGGGAAACCCGCCTGCGCGTCCCAGAACCATCGGACTGGGACAGCCGCACACCGGCTCTAGCCCGGTACTTTGTGGGCCGCTACTGGCTTCAGGCCGTGTCGGACTACGACCTGTACAGCCGGGTGAAATTCATGGTCATCGCCTGTCTGCTGCTGCGGGAACTGGGCGGGGATTTTCTGGAAACGGCCCAGCTGTTCTCCAAGGAGATTGAAAATGACGCGGACAATATGGATACCCTGCTGGACGCAGCATACGACTCCCCTGCCTTTACCGACGCGAAACTGCTGGGGATGCTGCTGTAAGAACGATTCGAGCCGCCCCGGCCGGGGCGGCTCGTTTTTGTTCAGGCTCTCTGCTCGCAGTAGATGCAGCGGTGGATATCCGCGGCCTTGTCGGTGCAGCGGAAAATCTGGGGCAGCTCCTGCTCGGTCTGAGAGATGCACTTGGGGTTGTGGCAGACCCGGTCGTATTCCAGATCCGTGGTATCGATGGCTTCCTTCTCGGGGTTTCGCTTGGCTTCGTCCAGAAGCTTGAGAATCAAGGCCATGCGCATGTACTTGCCGTTCAGGGCCTGCCGGAAGTAGGCGGCCCGGGGGTCATCGTCTACCTTGACGCTGATCTCGTTGACCCGGGGCAGGGGGTGCAGGACGCACATCTTCTCCTTGGCCAGCTTCATCTTTTCCACGTCCAGCACATAGCTGTCCTTTAACCGCTCGTACTCCCAGGGGTCGTCGAAGCGCTCCCGCTGAATCCGGGTCATGTACAGCACGTCAAGCTGGGGCATAGCCTCTTCCAGAGAGGAGGTCTCCGTATAGGGAATGCCTTTGTTTTCAAAAACATTGTAGCGGATAAAGCCGGGAATCTTCAATTCCTCCGGGGAAATCAGCACAAACCGGATGCCCTCATAGCGGCTCATGGCCTCAATCAGGGAATGCACCGTGCGGCCGTATTTCAGGTCGCCGCAGACGCCGATGGTCAGATTGTCCAGCCGTCCCAGCTCCCGGGAAATGGTCAGAAGGTCGGCCAGCGTCTGGGTGGGATGGTTGTGTCCGCCGTCACCGGCGTTGATGACGGGAATGCTGGCTGCCCGGGAGGCCACATAGGGCGCGCCCTCTTTGGGATGCCGCATGGCGATGATGTCGGCGTAGCAGCTGACCATCCGGGCGGTGTCGGAAACGCTCTCGCCCTTGGCGGCGGAGGAGGAGCCGGCCTCGCTGAAGCCCAGCACCGTGCCGCCCAGTTCCAGCATGGCGGCCTCAAAGCTCAGGCGGGTGCGGGTGGAAGGCTCAAAGAACAATGTCGCCAGCTTCTTGTGTGCGCACCGGTCCCAGTAGTTTTCGGGGTGGGCAATGATGTCCTTGGCAGTGGCGATCAGCTCGTCCAGCTCATTTACGCTCAGCTCCAGGATACTATTCAGACTTCTCATGCTTTTGCTCCATTCACAGCCAGATAATTCTTAATCCGGGCCACATTCTCGGCGTTGGCGGGGTCCTCTTCCAGATACTCGATGATGTCATACACATCCACCACGGAGTACACGGGGAAGCCGAACTCCTCCTCCACCTCCTGCATGGCAAGCTTTTCGCCTTTGCCCCGCTCCTTGCGGTCCACCATGATGAAGGTGGCAGCAACCTTGACGCCCTCCAAGTGGCTGAGAATTGCCATGCTCTCCCGGATGGCGGTGCCGGCGGTGATGACGTCCTCCACAATGACCACTTCCTCGCCAGCCTTCGGCACATAGCCCACAAACACGCCGCCCTCGCCGTGATCCTTGGCTTCCTTCCGGTTGAAGAAGAAGGGCACGTTCAGCCCCCGCTTGCTCAGGGCCACGGCGGCGGACACGGCGATGGAAATACCCTTGTAGGCAGGGCCATAGAGGACGGCCTTCTTGTCGCCCAGCTTTTCCGCATAGGCACGGGCGTAGAATTCGCCCAGCGTAGCGATTTCCTCTCCGGTCTTAATCATACCGGCATTGATGAAGTAGGGAATTTTCCGGCCGGACTTGGCGGTGAAGTCACCGAACCGCAGCACACCGGCGTTTTCCAGAAACTGAATAAATTCGCGCTTGTAGGTTTCCATGGTTCTATCTCCTTAAATTTATTCGTAGGGCGGAGTCATGACTCCGCCGACGCGCCAAAGGTTTTGCACCGTTTCGTCTATTCTGGCGGGGCAATTATCCCACCTGTTCGGCGGGGTCATGACCCCGCCCTACAATATTAGTCGCAGAACTCAGCGATGCACCGCTCGTAGGCAGCCACAGGGTCAGCGGCGGCGGTGATGGGGCGGCCCACAACGATGTAGTCAGAGCCGATGGCCTTGGCGGCGGCGGGGGTCATGACCCGCCTCTGGTCGCCCACGTCCCCGTCGGCAAAGCGAACGCCGGGGGTGACGGTGAGAAAAGTCTTGCCGCAGCGCTCGTGCACCTTGCCCGCTTCCAGAGGGGAGCAGACGATGCCGTCCAGGCCGGCATTTTTCGCGGTCTCAGCATAGTGCATCACCACTTCGTCGATGGGAGCGTGGATCATCAGATCCCGCTCCATGGCCTCCTGATCGGTGGAGGTCAGCTGGGTCACGGCAATCAGCAGGGGCCGGGTGCCGTCGGGACGGGTCAGGCCCTCCAGAGCGGCCTGCATCATGGCGGTAGTACCGGCGGCGTGGAGGTTGGTAATGTCCACATCAAGATTGCTCAGAACAGCCATGGCCTTTTTGACGGTGTTGGGAATGTCGTGCAGCTTCAGGTCAAGGAAAATCTTATGGCCCCGGGCCTTGATTTCCTTAACGATGCTGGGGCCTTCGGCATAATAAAGCTCCATGCCGATTTTCACAAAGGGCTTGCGCCCGGTAAACTTCTCCAAAAATGCGAAGGTAGCCTCTGCGGAAGAAAAATCGCAGGCTACGATAACGTCCTTACCCATTCGTTACGCCTCCTATAATCTCACTTAAATTTTCAATTCTGTATTTTGCCATGGTTTCAGGCAAATCCCGGATAATGTCCCGGCAAATAAAGGGATTCACCAAATTGGCAGCGCCCACCTCTACTGCCGTGGCGCCCGCCAGCATCATTTCAATCACGTCTTCCGCGCTGGAAACGCCGCCCATGCCGATGACGGGCACCTTCACCGCCTTCGCCACCTGATAGACCATCCGCAGGGCCACCGGGAAGATGGCGGGGCCGGAGAAGCCGCCCATGGTGTTGGCGATGATGGGCTTGCGGGTGCGCAGATTGATGCGCATACCAAGCAACGTGTTGATCAGGCTGATGCCGTCAGCTCCCGCGTCCTCGCAGGCCTTTGCAATGGACACAATATCCGTGACATTGGGGGAAAGCTTGATAATCACAGGCTTTTTGGTGACGGCCTTCACCGCCCGGGTGACCTCCGCCGCCGCTTCCGGCTGGGTGCCGAAGCTCATGCCGCCGCCGTGAACATTGGGGCAGCTGACGTTGACCTCCAGCCAGCCCACCTGTTCTTCCCTGTCAAGCCGTTCGCAGGTGTAGGCGTAGTCCGCAACGCTAAAGCCGGAGACATTGGCCATGACGGGCTTGTGGAAGCACTGCTTTAATTTGGGCAGTTCCTCAGAAATCACCTTTTCCACGCCGGGATTCTGCAAACCCACGGCGTTAATCATACCGGCGGTGCACTCGGCGATCCGGGGAGTGGGGTTGCCGAACCGGGCGTCCTTGGTGGTTCCCTTGAAGGAAAAGGTTCCCAGTTCGTTGATGTCGTACAATTCCGCGTATTCGTAGCCGTAACCGAAGGTGCCGGAGGCGGGGATTACGGGATTCGACAGTTCAATGCCGCAAAGGTTTACGCTCAGGCTTCCCATAAAATCTCCTCCTTCTTCATCACGGGGCCGTCCTTGCAGATGCGCTTGCTGCCCGTCAGGGTTTTGCAGGAGCAGCCCATGCAGGCGCCGAAGCCGCAGCCCATCCGCTCTTCAAAGCTCATCTGGCCGGAGGTTTTTGTGGCTCGGTACACGGCCTTCAGCATAGGCTCCGGGCCGCAGCAGCAGAAGTGGGTATAGTATTCCGGCAAGGCGTCGGTGACGAAGCCCTTTACCCCATAGCTTCCGTCCACGGTGGTGACGGTGACGTCACAGCCCAGTGCTTTGAATTCTTCCTCGTAAAAAATCTCGTTTTTGGTGTTAAAGCCCAGAATCACGGACACTTTCTTTCCCTGTTCCAGCAGCTTTTTCGCGAGGTTATACATAGGGGGTACGCCCACGCCGCCGCCCAGCAGTACAGGATGCTCGCCGGTGAGGGACAGGTCGTAGCCGTTTCCAAGGCCGGTGAGGATATCCAGTTTTTTGCCGGGAGCCATGGCGCGCATAGTTTCCGTGCCCTTGCCTACCACCTTATAGATAATGGTGAGGGTGCTGCCGTCATAGTCGCAGACGGAGATGGGGCGGCGCAGGAACAGCCCGTCAAGCTGAATATTCACAAACTGTCCCGGCGCTGTGATGGCGGAGGTGTCTCCGGACAGCACCATTTTATAAACGCTGTCTGTCAGCGCGGTGTTGCTGAGAATGGTGAAAATGCTTTGTTTCATGGTTCCTCCTTTTTGGGGGATAGTTAATCTGCTGCTTCGCAGACGGCGGGGTCATAACATAAGCCCTGCGAATACGATGTAACGATACCGAGCCGTCCACCCAATGGGGTTGGTCAACAGCCCCGGTTCGTAACGCATTGGCTGGCGGCCCTGCCGCCTAGGCGTCGATGGTGGAGATGGTCAGCGTGGTCTCCTCCAGTACGTCCAGCAGCACCTTGATGGTGTCGAGGGCGGTGAACAGGGTCACGTTGTGCTCTGTGGCGATCTGGCGGATCTTGATGCCGTCATTCTCGTTGGCGCCGGGGTCCCGGGTGTTGATGACGTAGGCGATGTGACCCTGCCGCAGAGCGTTGGGAATTTCGTCGCTGCCGTCGCTGATTTTAGCTAGAGCGTGGGTGCGGATGCCGTTCTCCTTCAGGAAGGCGGCGGTGCCGGAGGTGGCCTCGATGTTGAAGCCCAGCTGGTAGAACCGGCGGATCAGGGGCAGGGCCTCCTCCTTGTCCTTGTCGGCGATGGTGCACAGCACGGTGCCGTAGTTCTGCAGCTTCATGCCGGAGGCCTGCAGGGCCTTGTACAGGGCGCGGGTCATGGTCTTGTCGTAGCCGATGGCTTCGCCGGTGGACTTCATCTCGGGGGACAGGTAGGCGTCCAGACCCCGAATCTTATTGAAGGAGAACACGGGGGCCTTCACGTACCACCGGCTCTTCTCTTCGGGGTAGATGTCGAAGAAGCCCTGCTCTTTCAGCGTCGTGCCCAGAATGACCTCGGTGGCGATGTCCGCCAGACTGTAGCCCGTGGCCTTGGACAGGAAGGGCACGGTCCGGGAGGAACGGGGGTTGACCTCGATGATGTAGACGTTTTCGTCCTTGTCCACGATGAACTGGATGTTGAACAGGCCCACGATGCCGATGCCCAGACCCAGTTTCTTGGCGTATTGGAGAATAACGCCCTTGACCTTGTCGGAGATGGAGAAGGGGGGATAGACGGAGATAGAGTCGCCGGAGTGCACGCCGGTGCGCTCCACCAGCTCCATGATGCCGGGGACGAACACATCCCGTCCGTCGCAGATGGCGTCCACCTCCACTTCCTTGCCCTGAATGTACTTGTCCACCAGCACGGGCTTGTCCTCGTCGATCTGGACGGCGTTTTTCAGGTAGTGGCGCAGCTGCCGCTCGTTGGCGACGATCTGCATGGCCCGTCCGCCCAGCACGAAGCTGGGGCGCACCAGCACGGGGTAGCCAATCTCCGCGGCGGCGGCAATGCCGTCCTCAATCTTCGTCACGGCTTTGCCCTTGGCCCGGGGAATGTTCAGCTCGTTCAGGAGCTTTTCAAATTCGTTGCGGTCCTCGGCCCGGTCAATAGCGTCGCAGTCGGTACCAATGATCTTCACGCCCCGGTCGTGGAGGGGCTGGGCCAGATTGATGGCGGTCTGACCGCCCAGGGAAGCAATCACACCCTCGGGTTTTTCAAACTCGAGGATGTTCATGACATCCTCGGGGGTCAGCGGCTCAAAGTACAGCTTGTCGGCGGTGGTGTAGTCGGTGGAGACCGTCTCGGGGTTGTTGTTGATAATGATGGCTTCGTAGCCGGCCTTGCGGATGGTCATGACCGCGTGGACGGTGGAGTAGTCGAACTCCACACCCTGCCCGATGCGGATGGGGCCTGCGCCCAGCACCACGATTTTCTTCTTGGTGGTCAGACGGGAGTCGTTTTCTCCGGTGTAGGAGGAGTAGAAGTAGGGGATATAGGCCCCGGTGTGGCAGGTGTCTACCATGCGGAAGACGGGGAAAATATTGTGCGCCTTGCGGAAATTGAATACATCCAGCTCGGTCTGTTTCCACATCCGGGCGATGTACTTGTCACTGAAGCCCATCTTCTTGGCGTCCAGCAGGTATTCGGCGTCGTTCACATGGAGCTTCAGAATCTCCTCCATGTCCACAATGCGCTTGATGGCCTCCAGGAAGTAGGGAGTGATCTGGGTCAGCTCGTAGATTTTCTCCACGGAAACGCCGTGGTAGAACAGCTCGGCGATGGCGAAAATGTTGTCGGAACGGAACTTGCTGATGTATTCCAGCATCTCGTCCACGGTCATATCGTTGAATTTGGGGTGATAGATGTGGTTCTCACCGCTTTCCAGAGAGCGGATACCCTTGAGCAGAGCCTCTTCCAGGTTTGCGCCGATGCCCATGACCTCGCCGGTGGCCTTCATCTGAGTGCCCAGCTCGTTGGAAGCCGTAGCGAACTTGTCGAAGGGGAACCGGGGCAGCTTGGCAATCACATAGTCCAGCTTCGGCTCAAAGGCGGCGTTGGTGTTGGCGATTTTAATATCCTCCAGCGCCATGCCCACGGCGATTTTCGCGGTGACCCGGGCGATGGGGTAGCCGGAGGCCTTGGAGGCCAGAGCGGAACTGCGGGACACGCGGGGGTTGACCTCAATGAGGTAGTATTCGGAAGAGTTGGGATTCAGGGCAAACTGGACGTTGCAGCCGCCCTCAATTTTCAGCTCCTTGATGATCTTGATGGCGGAGTCGTTGAGCATCTTCTCATCCTCTTTGCTCAACGTCATGATGGGAGCCACCACCAGAGAGTCGCCGGTGTGGACACCCACGGGATCGATGTTCTCCATGCCGCAGATGGTGATGGCATGGTCGTTGGAATCCCGCATGACCTCGAACTCGATTTCCTTGTAGCCCTTGACGGATTTCTCCACCAGCACCTGATGCACGGGAGACAGGCTGAAGGCGTTCAGGCCGATCTCCACCAGATCTTCCTCGTTATAGGCAAAGCCGCCGCCGGTGCCGCCCAAGGTGAAGGCGGGGCGCAGAACCACGGGGTAGCCGATGCGCAGGGCTGCTGCCTTGGCTTCCTCGATGGAGTAGGTGATCTCGGAGGGAATGACAGGCTCGCCGATGGACAGGCACATCTCCTTGAACAGCTCCCGGTCCTCCGCCCGCTCGATGGAGGAGCTGGGAGTTCCCAGCAGCTTCACGCGGCACTCCTTGAGAATGCCCTTCTGCTCCAGCTGCATGGCGAGGTTCAGGCCGGTCTGGCCGCCGATGCCGGGGATGATAGCGTCGGGCCGCTCGTAGCGGATGATTTTCGCGATATATTCCAGCGTCAGCGGCTCCATGTACACCTTGTCGGCAATGATGGTGTCCGTCATGATGGTGGCGGGGTTAGAGTTGCACAGCACCACCTCATAGCCCTCTTCCTTCAGGGCCAGGCAGGCCTGGGTGCCCGCGTAGTCAAACTCCGCCGCCTGACCAATGACGATGGGGCCTGAACCGATGATGAGAATTTTCTTGATGTCTGTTCTCTTTGCCATTTTTCATATCCTCCAATAATTTATATCGTAGGGCGGGGTCATGACCCCGCCGACCCGGTTAGACATTGTATAAGTCTTAAGCCCTGTAGACGATCTCGCCGCCGCAGACCGTCGCCAGGCATTTGCCGTTGACCTTCCAGCCCGCAAAGGGCGATGCCTTACCCATGGACAGGAAGGTTTCGGGATTGACCGTTTCCTCCGCTTCCAGATCCCAGATGGAGTAATCCAAGCCCAGCGGCAGACCGAACCGCTTTCTGGGATTGTCGCAGAGGACTTCCACTAATCTTTCCATAGAGAGAATGCCGGGCTTCACCAAATAGGTGTACAGAATCTGGAAGGCAGTCTCGATGCCCACCACGCCAAAGGCGCTCTTTTCGAGGCCTTTCGATTTTTCCTCAGCGGAATGGGGTGCGTGGTCGGTGGCAATCATGTCGATGGTGCCGTCCAAAAGGCCCTGCACCAGCGCTTCCCGATCCTCGGGACTGCGCAGAGGGGGATTCATCTTGAACCGTCCGTCCTCGCGCAGCATGGTGTCGTCCATGACAAGGTAATGGGGGCCGGTCTCGCAGGTTACGTCCAGCCCATCGGCCTTGGCTTTGCGAATCAGGTCGACACTTTCTTTCGTGGAGATGTGGCAGACGTGGTAGCTGCACCCGGTCTGCCGCACCAATTCCAAGTCACGCTTGATTTGTCCCCACTCGCTTTCGGAGCAGATGCCCCGGTGGCCGTGCCTCTTTGCATAAGCGCCGTCGTGGATGTAGCCGCCGTGAAGGAGCGTGTTATCCTCGCAGTGGGCCACGATGGGCTTTCCCAGCGCCTTGGCTGCCAGCATGGCGGCGCGCATCATTTCCTCAGACTGTACGCCCCGTCCGTCGTCGGAAAAGCCCGGCACAAAGGGGGCCATGCCCGCCAAATCCGCCAAAACCTCCCCTTTTTCGCCCACGGTGATAGCGCCGTAGGGATAGACATGGATGCAGGCGGTGTCCCGGATTTTTTCCAGCTGGACATTCAGGGCTTCCACGCTGTCCGGCACCGGGTTCAGGTTGGGCATGGTGCACACTGCCGTGTAGCCGCCCCGGGCAGAGGCCCGGCTTCCCGTGGCGATGGTCTCCTTATAAGAAAATCCCGGCTCTCTGAAATGCACATGCACATCACAAAAGCCGGGAAAAACAACAAATCGGGAAGAATCCAACGCAGAAAGCGCGGAACCGGCGATGGAAGCACCGACGCATTCCGCGAACTGGGGCATCAGGGAAGAAGCAAAACATCTGGCCTTGGTCATCGCAGTCATAAATGTCTCCTTTCCTCGTTAAAAAGTGGCTCCCGACCTAAAAAAATGTCCTGCCGGAAGCGGCAAGACGGTAGTGGCGGCGAGCCGCTGTATTTATCTTTTGAATTATAGCATAGGCTGTACCAAATTGTCAAGCGACAATTTGGTACAAATTCCGTTGGTTTTCAACATCTGTTTTCTACGCTCGGCTGTGGCCCGTCAAATCCCGAACCACCTCTCCCGCCAGCAGCAGCCCCGCCGCGCCGGGCACGAAGGCTACGCTGCCGGGAATCTGCCGCTTGCCCAAGGCCGCCGCCTCATCCTCCCAGCCTGTGGGAGTCAGGGCTTCCTCCTGAGAATAGACCACCTTCAGATGGCGGATGCCCCGCTTGGACAGCTCTTTGCGCATGACCCGGGCCAGCGGGCACATGGTGGTTTTGGAGATGTCTGCCACCCGGAAGGCGGAGGCGTCCAGCTTGTTGCCGGTGCCCATGGAGCAGATGATGGGCGTGTCCGCCGCCTTGGCCTGCTCCACCAGCGCCAGCTTGCCCGTCACGGTGTCGATGGCGTCCACAATATAATCATATTGGGTAAAGTCAAACTGCCCCGCCGTGTCCGGGGTGTAGAAAATGGGATAGGTGCGCACAATGCAGTTCGGGTTAATATCCAGCACCCGATTCCGGGCGGCATCCACCTTAAGCATTCCCACGGTGGAGTGGGTGGCGAGAAGCTGCCGGTTCAGGTTGGAAACGCTGACGGTATCGCTGTCGATGAGGTCGAGACTGCCCACACCGCTCCGGGCCAGCGCCTCCACGACGTAGCCGCCCACGCCGCCCAGGCCGAACACCGCCACCCGGGCCTTTTGCAGCCGCCGGATTGCTTCGCTGCCCAGCAGCATTTCCGTGCGTAAAAACTGTTCCGACATAAATTGCTCCTTTATTAAAAATGTCATTCCGAGCCAGTGCGCACACTGGCGTGGGAATCCGTTCTCCATGAAAATGCTGATCGTCCAGCACTGCATAGGGATACGGATTGCCACACCAGTGACATCGGTCACTGGTTCACAATGACATTTGGTTTCATTACTCCTCCGTCCGGCGGATATCCGCGCCCAGAGCCGTCAGCTTTCCGACAATGTTTTCATAGCCCCGTTCGATGAAGTGGATGTGCTCCACATAGGTCACGCCCTCGGCAGCCAGCCCCGCGATGACCAGTGCCGCACCGGCCCGCAGGTCGTGGGCATACACCTCCGCGCCCCGGAGCCTCTCCACGCCGGTGACGGTGGCAGTCTTGCCGCTGATTCGGATATTCGCGCCCATGGTTTCCAGCTCTGTGCAGTAGCCGAAGAACCGGGTCTCGTAGACGCTCTCCGTCAGGCGGCTGACGCCGTTGGCCAGCGCCATGCACACGCAGACCTGGGCCTGCATATCCGTGGGGAAGCCGGGATAGGGCCGGGTTTTCACCGTGGACTTGCGCAGGGGGCCGGTGCGGATGACCCGGATGGCATCGTCGTAATTGATAATCCGCGCGCCCATCTCCTGTAATTTGGAGGTGATGCACTCCATGTGCTTGGGGATCACGTTCTGCACCAGCACGTTCCCCCCTGCCGCCGTCACCGCCGCCATGTAGGTGCCGGCCTCAATCTGATCGGGGATGATGGCGTAAGTGCCGCCCCGCAGAGAGTTGACGCCCTTGATTTTGATGGTATCGGTGCCCGCGCCGGTAATCCGCGCGCCCATGGTGTTTAAGAAGTTCGCCAAGTCGACAATGTGCGGCTCTTTCGCGGCGGTCTCGATGATGGTCTGCCCGGGAATCAGGGATGCCGCCAGCATAATATTCACCGTCGCGCCCACGGAAGCAAGGTCAAGGCTGACCCGGTTTCCGTGAAGGCCCTGCTCGCAGGGCTCCAGCGCCACGTATTCTTCGGTTTCATCCACCACCGCGCCCAAGGCCTCAAAGCCCTTGATGTGCTGGTCGATAGGGCGGGACGCGAAATTGCAGCCGCCGGGCAGGGCGACCCTCGCCTTGCCGAACCGGCCCAGCAGTGCGCCCATCAGGTAGTAGCTGGCCCGCATCCGGCGTACCAGCTTCCCCTCCGGCTCCGAACAGGTAACGCCGGAGCAGTCAATTTCGACCACGTTGGCTTCCGGAAGCTCGATCTTTGCGCCCATGCCTTCCAGAATATCCAGCAGAATCCGGACATCGGAAATATCGGGCACATTTTCGATGCGGCATTTGCCGCTGACCAGCAGCGTCGCCGGAAGGATTGCCACCGCCGCGTTTTTCGCGCCGCTGATGGTCACGGTTCCGTTCAGCTGCCTGCCGCCATGGATTTCATATCTTGCCAAGGATACCCTCTCCTTGTGATAGTTTCAAGAAAATGCCCGCACACGGGCTATAGTAGTATATCATACTATAAAGATTATGTAAAGGCCCATTTCCCCGGGCCGGTTTTTACCGGCGCAGGCCCTTCGGATAGTGATTTTTCAGCACCAAGCCGTCGCCCTTGCCCCAGCCGATGCTGTAGCCCCCCGCACGGACAAGGCACCAGCCTTTGGCCCCGGAGGGCACCACGTCCCCGTGAAGATACGCCTTGATCTCATCGGAGTTCTCTCCGTAATCCTGCACATTGGCGCAGGTGCGCAGCCACAGAGCCAGCGCGTGGGCAGGCTCAAACCGGTCCTTCTTCACCGTGCCCAGCTCCAAACCGGGGCGAAGCACCTTCAGCCTGTGAATGTCCGGCAGTTCCTCAGGCGCCCAGAACAGGCTCTGCCCAAAGCTTACCGCTTTTCCGGCGGGCAGGCGGATTTCCAGTTCCCGGGCAAAATTGTCCCATTGCTTTGGCAGTTTTTCTCCATTTTCCGCGGAGACTTCCCCGGTTTCTCCGCCGGTTTTCCGCAGTACCGCCGCGAAATGGCCCTCGCCCAGCAGCTTGTGGGGCCACATCCGGTAGCTGGCGTTTTCGCCGGGAACAAACCAGGGGGCCTCCACCGGCTCCGGGGTGAATTCCGGGTGGGCTTCCAGAAAGGCCGCCACCGCGCCCTCGTCCTCCTCCGGGGCAAAGGTGCAGGTGGAGTACACCAGCCGTCCGCCGGGCCGCACCAGCTTCGCCGCGCTGCTTAGGATTTCTCCCTGACGGCGGGCGCACATCCGCACGGTTTCCGGGCTCCAATCCGCCACGGCGGCCTCCTCCTTGCGGAACATACCCTCGCCGGAGCAGGGAGCGTCCACCAGCACCCGGTCAAAAAAGCCGGGAAACCGCTGTGCCAGAGTTACCGGGTGTTCGTTTGTCACCAGCGCGTTTGGTACCGCCATGCGCTCGATGTTGCGAGACAGAATTTTCACCCGCTTGGGGTTAATCTCATTGCACAGGAGGAAGCCCCGGCCCAGCATCCGTCCGGCAATCTGGGTGGTCTTACCGCCGGGGGCGGCGCACAGGTCGCAGACCTTCTCCCCGGGCTGGGGATCCAGCAGGGCCACCGGCGCCATGGCACTGGCCTCCTGTAGGTAGTATACGCCCGCTTCATGGTAAACGTGCAGTCCGGGCCGGGCCTCCGGGTCATAATACACGCCTTCTGGCTCCCAGGGTACCTCCGCTCCCGCAAAGGGAAGACTGGGCCGCTCCCCCTTCAGGGGATTAAACCGCAGCGCCACCGCCCGGGGCCGCTCCAGGCTTTCTAAGAATGCGCCATATTCCGGCCCCAGCTGGGCCTTCATTCGCTGTAAGAATGCTTCCGGTAGCATAAGCAGTCCTCCGATTGTCCGTTTTCGCAGTATTATAGCACATCCCGGCGCTTTTTTCCACCGAAATATAAAAGCCGGACGGCTGCAAGCCGTCCGGAAGTTTGCTATGTTGTTCTTTTAGTTGACAATTGACAATTGACAGTTGACAATTTAGGAGTCCCTGCGGGACAA
>CAMFBN010000059.1 GCA_945948535.1 uncultured Clostridia bacterium | reverse complement strand
GTATTCTCCTTTTCTGCCAGCGTTTTGCAACACTTATAGCATAACACCATTTTCCGACAAACGCAATGAAGATAATCCGAAAATATTCTATTCCGTATAAAATCTGGCTTTCATTTGCGGTCACGAAATCAAAAATGCTCCGGCTTTCGAGCCGGGGCAACGAATAAAGGGATTATTAATCACTCTGTATTTCCTGTGCCAATTGCGCCCCCAGCTGCACGCCGTGCACAAATCCATTCCGCTCATGGTCTCGGCAGAGGGCGCAGACGGGGTTGATAATCCAGTCCATTTCCTGTAGCGGCATTCCGTTCAATGCCTGATACAGTTCTGCAAAATCAGCCTTGATTTGGTCATCATACATCCGGTTTATATCACCGTAAGCCTCATAGAGCAGAGACAAGACAGATTCGCCATCTCCCAGATTCAGCTTGCGGGAGGATACATAGGTTTCCAGTGCCCGGAGGCATTCTTCCATATTCATATAAAGATCAACTCCTCTCGGATGATCTCCTCGGCTCTGGCGCGGATATTATTCATGGCACCAACCCAAGCCATTGGGTTACTGGCTTTCAGCGCTTCCGTGATTCCTTCAGAAACTTTCATCTGCTCGATCATCCGCTCCAGCCTATCCTGCGCCTGCTCATTCAGATCAGCAAGGTATGTCCACGGCTTGCCGGACAGAAGCAGGCAGTTGTACTGAATCGGTTTGTGTTCCCTCGGATAGTCCCGGTGCATCCGCCCCCATTTGCCGATGGAGCGGGATTCTCCCGGCAGCGTCAGGTCTGGAATATAGTATTCTCCAACGCGAATGTGCTGAATTTCCATATACAATCCTCCTTTTGGCTGGTACTGCTATTGTACAGAAGGAGGAATCTTTCGTCGAATGTACAAAGCCCCCGGTTCTGCGACAGGCAAAACCGGGGGTCATGAACTCAATATGTAATGTCTTTGATGAAAACAAGAAATCCGATCCCATTCCCAATGGGGAACAAGTTCGGATTTTTCATGTGTGGTGGACGATATAGGACTTGATTACACTATGGAGCAGCCGGCGTCGAGCCGCCGGCTGGCAACAGCCCACTGGGCTGTTGCATCTGGATCTGTTCGAGTCCTATCTCTAATACCATACCAAAGAAAAGAACCACGTCCTGGAGGATGTGGTTCTTTTCTTTGGTGGACGATATAGGACTCGAACCTATGACCTTCCGCACGTCAAGCGGATGCTCTAGCCAGCTGAGCTAATCGTCCATAGGCGCTCATCGGAGTGCCTGATTAGTATACATGGTTTTTCTGGCTTTGTCAAGCGTTTTTTACCGCCTCTGACAAAACAGGCCGTGGCGGTTGCAGTACCAGTACAGGATACCATGGCCCCGGAGCTGCATCCGGGTCTGGGCGTCTCCCTCTGGATAGAATTTCACCAGCTGAATCCGGTCTGTGGTCACATAGGCCGCGAAGGAGATGTAGTGCTCCTTGGTCATGGGGTGGGGGAGACTCAGACAGTGTTCATCCTCCACCGTTTCCACAGTCAGGGTATGGGCATCGTCCGGCTCCTCCGCTTCCAGCGCCGGCAATGTCACGCCGCAGCAGCTGACCATGGCGTTCCCAAAGCCCCAGAGCACATTGCCGCAGACCGGGCATACGTAGAATTTTGCCCGCAGGAGGTTGCTGGAGCGGTTCCGGTTGGTGATCTGCTCGCCGTTCATCAGTTCGATGACCGAGACTCCCAGCGCTTGGCTCAGGGGCTGAAGCAGGGAGATATCCGGCAGGCCCTTGGCGGTCTCCCATTTGGAGACGGTTTTGCTGCTGACGCCGATCTTCTCCCCCAGTTCCGCCTGGGTCAGGCGCTTTGCTTCCCGCAGCTGTTTGATGGTGGTTCCTGTGACATAGGTATTCATGTCGGTCACTTCCTTTCTGTGACCAGAATAACACGAAAACGGAAATCCGGCAACCTGCGTTCCGTAGAATCAGATTGCCGGATTTATTTCGTTACGCCGCGTCAGACAGGGTGGTC
Organism: uncultured Clostridia bacterium; assembly: GCA_945948535.1. GTDB lineage: Bacteria > Bacillota > Clostridia > Oscillospirales > Oscillospiraceae > Faecousia. The sequence goes on along the minus strand of CAMFBN010000059.1, from coordinate 12,611 downwards.
TCCGCGGTTTCCGCAACCGTTTCAGCAGTGGTTTCCTGAGCTGCTTCCGTTTCCAGCCACTCGGGATGGCTCAGAAGGTCCAGATAATACTGCTCCCGGTCGGCCCTGGCCTGTGCCAGATCGTCCTGACAGGCCTTCAGGCCTTCGCCGATGATGTTCATGGTGCGCTGGTAGGACTGCTGGGCCAGCTTCACCTGATCGGCGGTCATGCCCAGATTGGCCCATTCGTCCTCGCTTTCCTTGTCCAGAGGGACGATATTGTATTCCTTCGCGCCGGTGTTGGCCTGCATATTCACCCAGGTGGGCAGGGCGTCCACCTCCGCCACATACACCTTGCCGTCGGAATACTTTTCAAAGGTCACGGTAAACAGAAGGCCGTCCTCGCCGTGGGCACCAGGGCAGTTGGAGACGTAGCCATTACGCTGGTTGGACACGGCGTTGCCCAGCGAATAGACGCAGTAGGTCTTGTGGCCGGGGTTCTCCGTGCTTTCCAGCACCGCCATGGGCTGCACCACATGGGGATGACCGCCGACGATGACGTCGAAGCCCATGTCGCACAGCTTCTGAGCCATTTTATCCTGTGCGGCGTTCTCCGTCAGCTGATATTCCTGTCCCCAGTGGAGGAAAATCATGGTGGCCTCCGCGCCGTCGGCCTTCATGCCCTCCAGAATGGGGCCAAGCTCGTTATACAGCTTGTCCGGGTTGTTGTTGGCAAAATAGTTCATCTGTCCCTCGTCCTTCACCGGGGTCAGGCCGTTGAGGGAGAAGGAACTGCCGTAGTCAGCGAAAGCCCAGGTGTAGCAGACCATACCGATCTTGATTCCGTTGACCTCCACCACGCTGTAGCGGTTCTCTCCGCTGAGCTGGGAGCCCAGCGTGGCAAGCCCGGCGTTTCGCACGGTTTCGATGGTGCGCTGAATGCCGTCGTTCATGGTATCGCCAGCGTGGTTGTTGGCGGTGAGCAGCATATCAAAGCCCGCGTCCTTCACCGCATCGATCAGCGGGTCGGGGCAGTTGAAGGCGGGGTTGCCCTGATAGACATAGTTGTCGCCGCCGAAGGTGGTTTCCAGATTGGCAATGGCGTAATCCAGCCCGGAAATCACATCCTTGCAGTAGCGGAAAATGGAGGAAAAGTCATAGCTTCCGTCGCTTTTGCGGCAGGTGTCGAACACCGGCTTGTGCATCAAAAGGTCGCCCACGGCACCAATGGTGGCGGTAGCAACAACGTGCTCCACTTCCGGCGCTTCCGTGGTGGGGGGCACCGTAGTCTCCGTCTGCGCCGGTTCGGTCGCCGCACCGGTGGGAAGCTGCATCGCATTGCCCTGCGTAGGCATGATATCCGCTTCTTTGTTCACAAGGTCAATGCTCAGATAGATCAGAAACGCGGTAGCGGCTACCATCAGCACAATGAGCACCGTCAGCACCACAATGACGGCGGTGTTGCCGCGTTTGGGATTTTTGGACATTTCGGGTCCTCCTTACTTATAAGAATGCGTCCAGCAGGTAGTGGACGGTATGGATGGTTTTCCCGCCCTGTACGTACAGCCGGGGCACCCGGCGGCTGATGCCGCAGACAAATTCATAGTTGAAGCTGTCGGCCTGGGCGGAAATCTGCTCCATGGTGATGGCTTCCTCACCATCGGCGCCCACCAGCGTGACCCGGTCGCCTACCTGCACGCCGGGAATATGGGTCACGTCCACCATCATCTGATCCATGCAGATTCTGCCGAGAATCGGGGCCTTTTGCCCGTGAATCAGGACGTAAAACTTTCCGGAAAGGTTCCGGCGGTAGCCGTCGGCGTAGCCCACGGGGATGGTTGCCACCACCGTATCGGCCTTGGTGACATAGGTGCCGCCGTAGCTGATCTCCCGCCCGGCGGGGAGCGTTTTCACATGGGTCACCCGGCTGAGCCATTGCAGGGCCGGTCGCAGGGAAAGCAGGCTGGGGTCAACCTCGTCGCTGGGGTACATGCCGTAGGTGATAATGCCGGAGCGGACCATCTCGTAGGGGGTGGCGAAATTCATGAGGCCCGCGGAGTTGTTCAGGTGCCGGATGGGAACCTTCACGCCCCGCCGGCGCAGCATTCCGTCAAATTCCGCGAAGCGCTCCGCCTGCTGTTCCGCCCTGCTCAAATCCGCGCAGTCGGCAGTGGCGAAGTGGCTGAACAGGCCCTCGGCGAACAGGCCCGGCAGGCTGGCGATCCGGGCGCAGACATCCGCGTCTTCCTCTGTTACCTGAAAGCCGATGCGGCTCATGCCGGTATCCACGGCGAAGTGGAACCGGGCGGGCAGCTCCAGAAACTGGGCGGCTTTGGACAGGGCGAGAGCGTCCTCCATGCGGTAAATCGTGGGGCGGATGCCCTCCCGGATGGCGGTGGGGAACGCGTCCGCCGGCGTGTAGCCCAGAATCAGAATGGGGGTGGACAGTCCCGCCTGCCGCAGCTCCATGGCCTCCAGAATCGAGCTGACGCAGAAAAAGGCGCATTTGTCCTGCAAAAGCCGCGCAACCTGCACCGCACCGTGACCGTAGGCGTCGGCCTTAACCACCGCCATAACGGGTACACCGGCCTTTTCCCGGATGGCATCCATATTGGAAGCAATGGCATCCAGATCGATTTTTACTCTCGTGCTGTCAAAATCCACAGAAATCAACTCACTTTTTCGGGATTATGACTATTCTATCATAGAAGGTAACAAAAGTAAACAAGGAAACCCTTAAGGATTTCTTGCGATTTTGAGCGATTGGTGGTACAATAGGTACACTTTGTAGGGCGGAGTCATGACTCCGCCGACCCGGTTCCGATTACCCGCAGTCTTCGATGAATGGAATTTGGCAAGTTGAAATCCAAACAATTTCCACTGGACGACAGTTTTAGCTGCGTCTGACGTGATCGGCGGGGTCATAACATAAGCCCTACGATGGGGGACAATTATGGCACGAACGAACAACTATCTTTTGCAGGCGGCTCAGGCAAAGGCCTGTTTTCTGACCTACGACCAGCAGACCCTGATTCGCAAGCTGCATCTTGACTTTGACGAAGATTTTCTCTATCCCGTGCTGCTTGCCCGGCGCTACCGGCTCAGCAGGCATACCGGCGATCTGGAACGGGAGGGCAGAAGCGGCTGGGAGGACGCCAACACCCACCAGGAGATCATGACCCTGCTGGATTTTGTCTGCGACAGCCGGGAGGACCGGTTCATCAGCGGCAGGTGGAAAAACATGGCGGAATTCGGCCACGCCTTTCACCAGAAGCTGCTGGAGGAAAAGGACCCGGACGCGGAATTCTTCCAGTCCAAACCGAACCGGTTCCGGGCAGCCTGCGAGGCCCTTGGGGGAAGACCATTGCCCACCGGTGACATTGCCTACGCCATTGAGGTCTTTGACGGTCTGCCAATCGCGGTGCAGCTGTGGCTGGGGGACGAGGAATTTCCGGCCCGCCTGCGGTATCTCTGGGACGAAAACGCCCTGATGTATTTGAAATATGAGACCATGTATTATGCCCGAGGGCTGCTGCTGGAGCGGCTGAAGGAGGAAATGGAGGCACTGCCATGTCACATGAATTGAAGGAAAACCGATTTTACAAGAACAAAACCACGCTGACGGTCTATCTGGTACTGCGCGGACTGATTATCTTTATCCTCGTCCGTGCGGTGCTGCGCCGGGAGTATCAGAGCGTGTTCCTGTGCGCCCTGTCGCTGGTGCTGCTCATCCTGCCCAGCATCATCTCCCGGAAGCTGAAGATCGTGCTGCCGGATACGCTGGAAATTGTGATTCTGCTGTTTATTTTCGCGGCGGAAATCTTAGGAGAGCTGAACAGCTTCTACGTCCGTGTGCCCCACTGGGACACCATGCTGCATACCATCAACGGCTTCCTCTGCGCCGCCATCGGCTTTGCGCTGGTGGACATGATGAACCGCAACGACCGGTTTACCTTCCAGCTGTCGCCCCTGTATCTTGCCATCGTCTCCTTCTGCTTTTCCATGACGGTGGGCGTGCTGTGGGAGTTCTTTGAGTTCAGCGGCGACTATTTCCTTGGCATGGATATGCAGAAGGACACCATTGTGAATGCCATCCATTCCGTGAACCTGGATCCCACCCTGACCAACACGGTGGTGCACGTCCGGGACATTGCCGACGTGATCGTGGTGCATTCTGACGGAACTCGGCAGGCTCTGGGGCTGGGAGGCTATCTGGACATTGGCATCATCGACACCATGAAGGACCTGTTCGTGAACTTCATCGGCGCGGTGGTGTTCTCCATCATCGGCTATTTCTACGTCAAGAAAAAGGGCCAGGGCAAGGTGGCCCACCGGTTCATTCCCAAGGTGGAGTTCCCGGAGAAAACAGACGAATAAACCCGCACCCCTTCCAACTCGGAAGGGGTGTTCGTATTGGTGCCAATACCAAGTGGTGTAACGATTATTGACCAGCCGCGCACGCATTGTCTGGCGGCACTGCCGCCGGCTTTCCGAAAACAATCTCCGGATGCCCCACTTTCAGATATTCCAACAGGGCGGCGGCCTTTGGCTCCATGTCGTCGCCGATATACAGATCCAGCTCCGTGCCGTCTTTGAGAATCAGCACCAGCCGCTCCATAATGAAGCTGTGCCCGCCGCAGCAGAGCTTGCCGTAAACCGGCACCACCCGGCGGAAGATTCGCTGCACCTCGGACAGGGCAACGGCGTACCAGCGCAGACCGTTCCGCCAGAAAACGGCGGTCTGACCGGGCCGCACCCAGCCGTAGTCACTGGCGGCAGCAAATTCTTCGTCCAGCGCGGGGTTCGTTCCTTTTTTGTAGACGTACGGTTTTAAATTGACAGCCATGGTAGTTCCCTCCTGTTTTTATATTGGTCTGACTGAAGCCGACAGATAAATTGGTACTTGTAAGAGTTGACAGTTGAAAGCTGACAATTGACAGTTAGGGAGTCCCTTCGGGACAATTGAAATATTAATGGTGAAAAAATAGGTATTCCAGAAAGAATCCTTCACATTTCGTATCTTTGTACTTATTTATTCATCCCGCAGGGATACCACAACTGTCCACTGTCAACTTTCAACTGAATTACAAATTTATCGCGCTTTAAGTCAGCCTATTACGTTGCCTGTATTCTACCAGTTCATCGGAATCTTTTCCGTGATTTGGTCACAAAAAACGGCGGCACACTTCCAAAAACCGTGCCGCCGTATGATCGTTAACTGCCCCACAGAAAGCAGGTTCCCTGGAACCACCTGCCCGTTTTCCGGCTCCGGCGTCGGGCGATGAAAACCGCCCGGCAAAGAAAATTCCACTGCCGGGCGCGCCGCTGGATCCGCTGCGGCACGGAAATTGGAAACGTTCTCAAAAGGAAAAAACCGACTTCCGTGGAAATTGACCGGGATTTTACAAAAATACGTTGAAAAAATAGGGGAAATACGGTATAATTACCGCGTTATCAATATTCTTTCCGACCGGGCCGGCAGCCCCGATCGGAGAAACGAGGTATTTATCTATGGAAAGAAAAGTCGGAACCATATCCAGAGGCATCCGCGGCCCCATCATTCGGGAAGGCGACGATCTGGCGAAGATCGTGGTAGACAGCGTTCTGGAGGCCGCGAACAGCGAGGGCTATGCACTGCGGGATCGGGACGTGGTCGCCGTCACCGAATCCGTGGTAGCCCGCGCTCAGGGCAACTACGCATCCGTGGATGCCATTGCCGCCGATGTCCGCTCCAAGCTGGGCGGGGAAACCATCGGCGTCATCTTCCCCATCCTGTCCCGGAACCGGTTCGCCATCTGCCTGCGGGGCATTGCCCGGGGCGCCCGGAAAATCGTGCTGATGCTGAGCTACCCTGCCGACGAGGTGGGCAACGAGCTGGTGTCCCTGGACAAGCTGGATGCGGCAAAGGTCAACCCCTTCAGCGACGTGCTGACTCTGGAGCGCTATCGGACCCTGTTCGGTGAGAACCGGCACCCCTTCACGCTGGTGGATTACGTTCAGTATTACTCCGACCTCATCAAGGAGGAGGGCGCGGAAGTGGAGGTCATCTTCGCCAACGACCCCAGAGTGATTCTGGATTACACCAAAAACGTGCTGGTCTGCGATATTCACACCCGGGAACGTACCAAGCGGCTATTGCGGGAGGCCGGGGCCGGGAAGGTCTGCGGTCTGGACGACATTCTGAACGCGCCCGTGGACGGCAGCGGCTGCAACGAGCGCTACGGCCTGCTGGGCTCCAACAAGTCCACCGAATCTACGGTCAAGCTGTTTCCCCGGGACTGCCAGGCTCTGGTGGAGGAGATTCAGGCCCGGTTCAGGGAGAAGACCGGAAAGCTGGTGGAGGTCATGGTCTACGGCGACGGCGCCTTTAAAGACCCCGTGGGCAAAATCTGGGAGCTGGCGGACCCGGTGGTGTCTCCCGCCTTTACCTCCGGCCTGGTGGGCACCCCTAACGAGCTGAAGCTCAAGTATCTGGCGGACAACGACTTTGCAGACCTGAACGGTGACGCGCTGAAGGAAGCCATCTCCCAGCGCATCCGGGAGAAGGGCGATCTGGCAGGCTCCATGGCCTCTCAGGGCACCACCCCCCGCCGCCTGACGGATCTGATCGGCTCCCTGTGCGATCTGACCTCCGGCTCCGGCGACAAGGGTACCCCCATCATCCACATTCAGGGCTATTTCGACAATTACACCAACTAAACGTGCTGCCCCCCGGCTTTTGCCGGGGTGTTCGCCTTGGAAGCATTGGAGGAGGAGCCATGAACGAAGTCAATAAAACGCTGTTTATCCCGCTGTACGGGAAATCACAGGTCAGCAAAAAAGGCATCATTCTGAATGACCCTGCGGCTGAGAAAATCTGGAACGCAGAAGCGTTTCCCATGCGCGGTAAGTCGAAATCAAAATGGCTGACCTACAATATGGCAATGCGGGCAAGGGTGTTCGATGACTGGACGGATGCCATGCTCCGGGAGAACAGGGACGCGCTGGTCCTGCACCTTGGCTGCGGTCTGGACAGCAGATGTCTGCGGGTGAAAGAGCCGTATGAAAACTGGATTGACGGAGACTTCCCGGAGGTGCTTTCCCTGCGGAGGAAATACTATAGGGAAGACGCTTCCTACCACATGATGGCGGTTGATGTCTCGGACACAGAACAAATCGGGAATCTTCCGGATGGCGAAACGGCGGTTGTGATTCTGGAAGGCATCAGTATGTACCTGACAAACGGGCAGGTGAGCCGCTTATTCCAGACGCTGGAGAAGAAGTATTCCCGCCTTCATATTCTCATGGATGTGTATACGGAATTTGGCGCGAAGGCATCCAGATATAAAAACCCCGTCAATGACGTGGGTGTTACGGAACTGTATGGCATCGATGACGTGCAAAGCGTGCTGAAGGATACCAATATCCAATGCAAAGGGGAGCACTCGTTTACGCCGGATGCGCTGGTCAATGAGCTGAAGCCGTTGGAGCGGGTTTTCTTCCGGGCAATGTTTTCGCAGAAGCTTTACCGCAAAATCTACCGCCTGTATGAGCTGGAGCTTGTTTCCTGACCTTTCTGCAACAGGGGGCTATTGTGAACAGTCCCCCAGCCAGTCAAAGGACCCCGGTTTTTGCTTTGCAAAAACCGGGGTCCTTTGATGGATTTCAGATGGGTTAGTCGTAGTGCGGATTACAGCTCCAGCTTCAGGTCGTTTTCCTTAATCCAGCCCTTCTTACGTAGAAGCTCGCAGAACACCCAGCTGAGCACAGCGGGCAGCACGAAGCAGATCAGCACCAGCCCGGCCCAGTCCATAGCGGTGATGGCGGTCTTTGCGCCGGAGGCAATGTCGCTGACCCAGCCGGTGTACACGCCAATCTGGCCCACAAAGCCACAGGTGCCCATGCCGGAGGACACGGCGGCGCCGTTCATTTCCAGCTTGAACAGGCAGGTCGCCAGAGGGCCGGTAATGGCGGAAGCCAGCGTGGGAGGAATCCAGATTTTCGGGTTTTTCACGATGTTGGGCATTTGCAGCATGCTGGTGCCCACGCCTTGGGCCACCAGACCGCCCCAGCGGTTTTCTTTGAAGCTCATGACAGCGAAGCCCACCATCTGGGCACAGCAGCCGGCAACAGCCGCGCCGCCGGCAAGGCCTGTCAGGCTCAGCGCCGCGCAGATGGCGGCGGAGGAAATGGGCAGGGTCAGGGCAACGCCGATGACCACGCTGACCAGAATGCCCATCCAGAAGGGCTGAAGCACGGTGGCCCAGCGGACGAAGGTGCCCACCGCCGCCGCAGCAGCGCCGATGGGCGCGGCCACCACATCGGCAACCAGAATACCCACCAGCACCGTGACGATGGGAGTCACCAGAATGTCGATTTTCGTCTCCTTGGATACCAGCTTGCCGCACTCGGCAGCCACGATGGCTACAAAGTACACGGACAGGGGACCGCCCGCGCCGCCCATGGCGTTGGCGGCGAAGCCCACGGGAATCAGGGAGAACAGCACCAGCGACGGGCAGTGCAGGGCAAAGCCGATGGCCACCGCGATACCGGGGCCGACCATGGCGGAGCACAGACCGCCGATGGTGTACTTCACCGCACCCTCACCGGAGCCGATGGTGACGATTGCGTTTTGCAGAAAGGCGATGCCGAACTGCTGACCCAGCGTGTTGAGGATGGTGCCTACCAGCAGGGTGCAGAACAGGCCCTGGGCCATGGCGCCGAGGGCGTCAATGCCGTAGCGCTGGAGGGTGAACACCACATCCTTGCGGGCAAGAAATTTCTTCCATTTGTCCATAAGAATCTCTTCCTTCGTTTTTGGATGCCTGCATTATACCCCAGAGCTTTCCATTTCTCAAGAAAGAAAAAAGATTTGCAAGCCTTGACAGGGAATTTGGTTTACGCTATACTAAAAACAGGTATAGAATCGAGATTATTTTATGAAAAATGACAAACATCTTTTAGGAGGAGTATCCATGGATTACAACGTGTTGATTCAGAACAGAAAGTCTGCCCGCCAGTTTACGGATAAGAAGGTGGGGGACGCTGTCTGCGCGGAGCTGGAAACCTATTATCAGAATGCCTGCCAGCGTCTGGTGCCGGGCATCCGCACCGAGCTGTGGATTTTCGGCGACCACACCCGCCAGGCGCTGGAGGGCGCGGCAGGCTACAATGAGTTCCTGGTGGGCGCGCCCCAGTATCTGGTGCTGCTGTCCGAAAAGGCGGAGCTTGCCTATGAGAACGCGGGCTTTATGATGGAGGATCTGGTGCTGAAGCTGGAGGACATGGGTCTCGGCTCCTGTTGGCTGACCTTCACTGACAGCGGCGCGGTCAAGGCAGCGCTGGGCATCGAGTCGGAACTGGAAGTCGCCGCCATTGCGGCCTTCGGCTACCCCGCCAAGGCCAGAAAGCATATGCGCATCAACATTCTCAGTATGTCCAATGTGGACATCAGCGCCAAGCGGCACTATTTTGACCCCAAGCGCAGCGTCAGCGACATGGTGTTCCTGAACAGCTGGGGCGAAACCAAGGGCGTGGACGAGCACATCGGCTTTTACGACGATATGCTGTGGGAGGCCTTCTACGCCGCGTCCCTGTCTCCCAGCTACCTGAACCGGCAGGCCTACGGCTTCGTCATGGTGGACGGTCAGGTGGTGCTGGTCAGCCGTCCCGACGAATACAACACGGAAATCGACGGCAAGCTGAGCCTTGGCGCAGTCATGCTGCACTTTGCCGCCGCGGCCTCCGCCTGGGCGGGCAAGGTCACCTGGAAGCTGGGCAAGGATGCCAGGCAGATTGCCCTGCCCGAGGGCTACAGCGTGGTTGCTTCCTGCGCTCTGTAAAATCTATACATAACGATGCCCCGCCGGGTTACCCGGCGGGGCTGCGTATTACTTCTGGCAATAGCAGACAATGGCCTCCCGGGCAAAGGCCCCGGTGCCCTCGCCCCCTGCGGCGTCGATGTTTTCCGTCATGGCGCCGCCGCCGGCATACATTTGCCCCAGACTCATGAGAATTTCCGGGGTGCAGGTATAGTAGTTCTCCGTAAAGAACGCCTGCAATTGCCGCACCCAATTCTGCACAGCCTCGCTGTCCGGCGACTGATTCTTCAGCTGCCCCAGCCGGACGAAAAACTCCATAACCTGCCCGTTGACCGTGTCGGACTGCGCCTTTGTACGGCTTTTGGCTTTTTGCTCAAATTCCCGGTAGGCATCGGTTTTGCCGTAGAGGGTTTTGGCCTGTTCGGTGTAATCGTCGATTTTATTTACATCAAAGCCTTCAAATTCCAAGTTGTTCACTCCCATCAGTTTGACTAAGCGCGCCATATTGGTGATGTACTCCAAATGGCGCTGTTTGCGTTCCAGCAGAGCAATCTGCTGCTCCAATACCCGGTTGCGGTCAAAGTCCGGCGCGTCCAGAATGCCGCGGATGTCCCTAAGCCGGAACCCCAGCTCCCGGAACAGGAGGATGAGGTACAGCCGTTCCAGCGCGGCTTCGTCATAGAGCCGGTAGCCCGCTTCGGTGGTTTTGGCGGGCCTGAGCAGCCCAATGGCGTCATAGTGGTGGAGCGTGCGCACACTCACACCGCATTTTTGCGCCAGCTGTTTTACGGTCAGCATGGTAATCCCTCCTGTCAGAAAGCATTGTACACTATGACGCAGCGTCAGAGTCAAGCCCTTTTTTGAAAAATTCTGATTGGGTCCACTCAGCAGGCAGAGAAATTGTAATTAGCGGGGATGCCCCCGCGGGCAATGCGTGCACGGCTGGTCTGTAATCGCAACTTCCCTGACCCGCTCGGTATCGTTCTATGGCTCCGCCCTACGGTACTATGTAACGAACCGAGCAGTACCCAATGGTGTAACGAATACACAAAGTCTGGGCACGCATTGTCAGCGGCGACTCGCCGCTAAATTACAATTTGCCGCACCGCTGTGTTATAACGATGATCGTGTAGTTTTTTTCGTGAAAAGGCTGGCATTTTTTATCAGGATATGTATAATAGAAGTATCCATTTTTCAGGAGGCTTCAACATATGAAATACGGCTTTGGCATCGATCTGGGCGGCACCACCGTCAAGATTGCTTATTTCGATGAAACCGGCAAAATGCTCGACAAGTGGGAAATCCCCACCGTCACCGCAAACGGCGGCAGCCAGATCCTGCCGGACATCGCCGCGTCCGTCAAGGGCTATCTGGCAGAGCATCACATTCTCGACAGCGACATTCTGGGCCTCGGCATCGGCGTGCCCGGCCCCGTCAATGCCAAGGGCGTTGTGAATAAGTGCATCAATCTGGGCTGGGGCGTGTTCAATATCTCTGAAACCCTGTCCGCCCTCACCGGCTTCCCCGTGAAGGCGGGCAATGACGCCAACGTGGCGGCTCTGGGCGAGTTCTGGAAGGGCGGCGGTCAGGGCTGCGACAACATGGTGTTCGTCACCCTCGGTACCGGCGTGGGCGGCGGCATCGTGGTGGAAGGGAACCTGCTCCACGGCGCCCACGGCTCCGGCGCGGAGATCGGCCATCTGGTGCTGAACCGGGACGAGACCGTGCCCTGCAACTGCGGCAAATACGGCTGCGTGGAGCAGTACTGCTCCGCCACCGGCATCGTCCGGCTGGCAAAGCTCCATCTGGCGGCCACCGATGCCCCCAGCGTTCTGCGGGGTGTGGAGCCTCTTACCTGCAAGGACATCTTCGATGCCGGAAAGAGCGGCGACAAGGAGGCTCACGCCATCCTCGATCAGGTCTACCGCTACATGGGTGAGTTCCTTGGCAACGTCTGCTCCGTGGTAAACCCCGAGGTGGTGGTCATCGGCGGCGGCGTCAGCAAGGCGGGGCAGGTGCTGATTGACGGCGTGGTTCCCTACTTCAAGAAGTACGTCTTCCACGCGGCCTCCGAGGCCCGGTTCACGCTGGCCTCTCTGGGCAACGATGCCGGTGCCTACGGCGCCTTCAAGCTGGCGCTGGACGCCTTCGGGAAGTAATACAGTACATAGCGAAACCGGGAAGCAGCCGCTTCCCGGTTGTTTGATTTCTATCGGCTTCCACAAACTGACAGATAAATTATTTGGCGAGCCCATGCCTTCCCCCGGGAAAAGCCATAGGCGCTGCCGCGCCAGTACTTCGAATTTCAATTCCGTACCGCACACTGTCGGCGGCGACTCGCCGTCAAATTCCAATTTGCAAAAAAAGAACGCCCCCCGCTGCTGCGAGGGAACGATACCGAGCAGGCCCAATGGTGTAACGACTACAGTCAGCGTCCGTAACGCATTGTCCGCGGCGACTCGCCGTCAAATTCCAATTTGCAAAAAAAGAACGCCCCCCGCTGCTGCGAGGGAACGATACCGAGCAGGCCCAATGGTGTAACGACTACAGTCAGCGTCCGTAACGCATTGTCCGCGGCGACTCGCCGCAGAAATAACCCTCGGTCAACTCCGTCATCCGGTAGCTGCCGAGGGTTATTTCATGGAACAGTAGGGGTCAATCATTGGGTAACCTCACTTTCTGCAAATTAAGACGCGATCTCGGTGGTTCATCTTTTGAATTGCTTCCGTCTCAACTCCTATAGTATGGTTTCCTAGAAATTTATGTTATCGGAAGAAAAGGTGAGATCCGTCTTTCGATTCCGTTTTTCATGGGAATCTGGGGTGAACTAGA
>CAMFBN010000058.1 GCA_945948535.1 uncultured Clostridia bacterium | reverse complement strand
ATGAAAGTACATTCGCAACGACGTGAACTATGGAAGTGAGAACGCGCAGAACAGCGATCAGACCGGGGAGCACAAACTCATAAATCGGCTGGAACGCCGTCAGAAGAGCGCCTTTCAGTTTTGCCAGCTGTGCTTTGTATTCCGCATTCGTTTGAAGTGCCTTCCCCATAAATTCTCGGATCGCACGCAGACCGGCTGTAATCATGGAGAACACGAATACTCTGGATGCAAGCCGTGACACCCTGGACAGGAGCGAATCAAACTTTTTGCTGGTTGCATTCACAGCATCACCGAAAGCGCTCTGATTCCGGGAAGCAATTCCGATTTGCGCAGAAATTTCAGTTGCCTGCGCCTTCATGCTGTTCAAAGAATCCGTAGACTTCATAACGCTGTCCGTGATCTTCGTGTATTTCGCATCCAGCCGCTCAACTTCCCTATTCTGAGCAGTCAAAATCGCTTCCTGTTCTTTCAGTGCAGCTTGCGCTTCCGAAAGACCAACAGGTTGCTTTATTCCGAAACTCTCTCGGACAGATTCAAGTTCCGAAATCTTTGCATTCAAATCAGCAATTGCGGTTTCGGTCTTTTTTGCCTCTTTAGACGCATCCTCAAGTTCCGTTTTGATAGCAGACTGCTGATTTTTCTTATCAAACAGTTCTTTTTCAGCGGTTTCGATTTTTTTAACAATGTCATCCAGTTTCTTTATGGATTCTTCGTTGTCAATGTCTGTAGAAAACGTAATTTTCCCGTCTGGCACTATATCACTCCTTTCATATCAATCAGGTTGATTTTTTGTGCATGATGATGTATCATTCAAATAGGAAACAATATAGACACAGGAGGTTTCTTATGTCTCTGATACTGTGTGAAGAATGCGGTAAAGAAATATCCGACATGGCCAGAGTATGTCCGCATTGTGGATATCCTGTTTCATCGTCCTGCGTCATCCATATCAAGTGGGACAACATGAAAGGAAACACATACCTGAAAACAGTCTTATATGTTGACGGTAGTTGCATAAAAGAGATGAAGTGCAGTGAAATGCTGGATTACATCGTAAAGCCAGGAACTCACAGAATCGATCTCTTCTTCAGAAACAAATGTGTTGTCAGCAAAACAATCAGCATTTCAGCAGGACAAACTGATGAGTACATTTCGTTCCGCCAGACACTAACTGGTCTGAAACTGGTTGACCCAGCCTCAGTGAAATGGAGTACAGGAAACCGGGCACATCACATTCCGAAGTGCCCAACCTGCGGAAGCACAAATATCAAAAGAATATCCGTTTTCAGAAGGTCTGCATCTTCTGGAATTTATGGAATTGCAAGCCGTTCCGCTCTCAAGACATTTGAGTGCAGAAACTGCAAATACACATGGTAACAATCATTTCACGCCCCACTGTTGCATGACGTCTTTTTCTTCCTTCGTAAACACCTGCTTGATATCCACCAGATTTCTGTTTTGCCTGTACCACTCCTGGTCAGCCTTATCAAGCCGTTTCCCTTTCGCGTTCATGCTTCGGATGCGGACAATCTGCGCAAACGTGCAGTCGCCGATCTCCATGTACGCAGAAAGGAACGTCCACCAGTGTGTAGGCTCTTTCGTGCGGATTTCACGTCCTATTACCCGGTTTACAGGGGAAACGATATACCGAAAATCATTTTCCCAGTCAACCAAACGAGGAGGATTCTTTTTGGAATCCTCCTCTTCTTTTCCGCCGTTGATGAACCACATTAGCTGCCGCACAGCCTCCTGATAGTGGTCTACAGGCATATCGCGGAAATCCGGATAGAAGAACACACAGGCAAGAAATCCACGTTCCTGATTTGACAGCTCTGCGTCGTTCAGCACTTCCAGTATCATAAGAACGTCACGGTATTCCCACCGAATCGGATACTCCGTACCACACACGATCAGGCTCTCCGGCAGTTCATACATCATTTCTTCACATACTTTCCATACTTGGATTCATACTTTCTCATGTATGCTTCCACGGCAGGACTGAACTTGGTTTCCTTTTCGGAAGCCGCGTCGATTTCGTCGATCACTGCCATGATGAAGTGCATGCACAAAGGAATCCCGCCGGAAGGAGAAAAGACATTCGTTGTGCCGAATACCTTCTCACAGGTTCCGGAACCAAACACAGCATCGATGTCCGCTCGCATCTGCTCATCACGAACCATTGCCGCCTTGAAAATGTCCATGATGTCCTCAGGCGGCTTTTCCTTCTGCCTTTCTTCCAGCTTTTGCAGCAGGTCATATACGCTGTTGGCGAAGTTGATATCCGCAGGGTTAAAGCTGATCTCAGCACCGCCATTCACAGAATACGTCTTATTGCATACTCCAAAATTCAATGCTTCCACGCTTTACATCCCCCTTACGCCGCGGTGAACGAAACCGCTCCGCCGGTCACCTTCGCCGTGCCGGTCTCCCGCTCGCCGCCGAAGGTCACCTCGATGGGCATACCAACGTTTGCAGAACCGCCAAGGCCAGTGGGCCGCACCGCACTGGAAGGATACCGCTCAGCAAATGCGCCTTCAACGGCAGTGCCTGTGTACGCGTGGACAACCAGCAGGTCGTTGTTGGTCATGGCAGCCACGTCCTGATTCCGGACGGCCTGATTCCAGATTTTCACCTGTGCCTTGTCACCGGAATCCAGCTCGCAGGGGTCAAAGGTCTGGGTGATCTTGGGTTTCTTCATGGTGGTGTAGGTGTTGCCAAGAATATCCTGCTTGGTCTCCTCACTCCAGTCGTACTCCATGGAGCTGTCCTCCACCCGCTTGCCTACCACAGACCAGACGGGGGCCTCAGAGGTGCCGGTGTTGAGATACAGGATCAACAGCTTTCTTTCAACGACACTTCCCTCGGCAGTGTTAAAACTTACGTCAGCCATTCGTTTTTCACCTCATACTTTTTGATAAATGTCACGGTCAGCTGTACCATGTACATTGCCGTGCCTTCTTCGTCCGCACCGTACAGAACACCGTTCTGAGCGGTGATTTTCTCACTTTCCGGGACATCACCGAATACCGGGGCAAAGCCTAGCGCAGATGCTGACTGCACCCACTCCTGAAAGTCCATGACCCAGTCCGCGTTCTCAGCCGCACCCGTATCATCTCCGGGGGACTTCTCGAACACATAGTAAAGCCCGAAGTTGTACTGATTGACGGTGGTCACATTCCCCAGAATGTCCCGCGTTCTGGAAATTTCCGTCAGGCCGGATGGAAACACGCCGCCGTTGGCCGGAATCTGATCCGTATAGTCCACATGGAAGTCCCGGAAGACATCAGCGCCGGGATACTGCCGGATGAATCCTCTGATTTTATCAAGAGCGGTCATTTTCCCCTCCTTCTGACATAGGCCTGCACATCGGCGGCAATGGCATCCTTTTCCGCAGCCATCATGCGCCTATCCCAGTAGGGGCCTGCCTCCGGGTGCTTGGTCTTATCGTAGTTCAAATCTCTTTCCGTGACTTTCAAGGTCGTGCCTTTCCGATACCGATAGCCAACACCGGGGATCAGAGCAGGCCCCTTTCCGGTCACGGAATTGACCATGACCTTACCGTAATACTGGTACCGGGAATGGGGGCCCAGCACCTCGATCTCCGTAGGGCTTTTGATGTACTTCAGCTTTGTGGCCAGAGCGCCGGAGCGGAAGGGCATATACTTGGTGATCCGCTTATTGACGATCCGGGTAAGCTGCATCTGCACATCTCCGTTCCTGTCCACGCCCAGCCTTGCCAGAATGGCGGAGACCGGCTTCATTTCCACTTTGATCCGCGTACTCATCCGCCCGCCTCCGTATGCACCAGCTTTCCGTTCCAGTATTTCGGGTCAGCGTACTTGACGACCACCAGCCCAGGCACCTTCGCCGGAATTAACTGCGCCCATGCCTCCCGGGTCGCAATCTCCGGGCCTTCGCCAAGAAGAACCTTGTCACCAACGAAAACTGCCTGTTCCTCTCCCGGAATCACCAGCAGGAAGGAATTTGCCTCCGAGCTGCCGGTTTTGTCCACAGACTGGGTTTTCCGAAAATCCAGAAACGCGCCATTCTCGATGACCTTTCTGGAATAGCTGTCACCGTCCCTGTGGTAGACGGTGACAGTCTGATTGCACATACGGTAGTCAACCGGGCAGCTTCTGCGCCTGATAGAAAACACGAAATCACCCCCGGTAAATATCAAGATACAGGCAAGCACATCGGTAAAGTTCCTTCGCCTGCCCTTTCTGGCTGATATCGATGCTGGGTGTGCTTCCGTAGCTGGCAGAAACCGAGCCGATGGACGCAGACTGAACGTTCCCTCCGTTTGCAACGGCATCAAAGGCGTAGAATGCGTCCGCCATGGCACAGACAGCCATGGCTTCCGCGTTTTCGTCCGGGGCAGATACAGTGTAGATGCGCTTGTACCGGGCCAACTGGGCAGCCGCACGGCTTTCGTATGTATACCATTCATCAGGGGTGGAAATGGACGCACCATGATATTTCAGAATGTAAAACTCATGCTCTACCATGGTGTTCTCCTTTCATCAGGCGGTCTTGGGCTTGATGCCGATGCCGTTCAGAACGGCGGCTTTCAGGGTGTTCTTCAGCGCAACACCGGCAACCAGTTCAACTTCGCCCTTCTTCACAGCGCCGGGAGCATTCAGATCCGGCATATAGCTGTGGATGACGCCGGTTCCTGTGGGAGAGATTCCGTGGAACCCATCCAGACCGAGGGAGACGGCAAAGATGGAAGAGGTGCCGAATGCGCCGGAGGTGGGGGTGGAAGTGGCGATGGCGTCCACAGAAGAAGTTCCGTTGAAATACTTGCCCATGTCAACCATGGGGATTTCGCCGTACTTCTCCACGATTCTGCCGAACTCATCTCTTGTGCGGCCGTAGTAACCGGCGCGGCGGGCGCAGGCACGCACCTTGAGCAGCATATCGCCGTTCATCATCAGGACGGAAGGCGTACCATCTACGGCATGGACAAGGGCATCCAGTTCATCCAGGAACGCACCGTAGTTGGAATCCAGCGCAGCGGAAGTAGACAGGTCGATGGTGGTAGCAAACTCGTTGGAGGTTCCGGACAGGAGCTTGCGCAGGCCGTCGAAGGTCTTGGCAGCGAAGCCAGCACCGCTGGACGCGGAAGTGCCGTTGATCGCGTAGTAGTGGAACTCGTTGGCGGTGGCCTTGATCTTCTGCTCAGCCTGGAAGGAAAGCTCATCCACGGCGCCGGAGGTGGCCTGAATCACGCGGTCGATCTGGAAAGCGCCGCCCATGATGATTGCCTTGGTGGTCTTTTCCTCCCGCTTTGCCTCGTTGGGAGTGTACTCGGCGTTGATCTCACGCACGCCGGCGGTGCTGGGAGTCTTGAGCTGAACATAGCCGTAGGTCAGCGTGCTGCCGCCGGTACCGGGGGAAATGCAGTTGTCGAAGGTCATCATGTCCAGCAGCAGAGAACTGCGCCGGAACGTGTCAATGACCTGCTGGTCTACCTTGTCGGCCATGCCGACTTTTGCTTCTGCAAGAGTAATTGCCATTGAAAAATCATCCTTTCATATTACAGATTGTATTTTGCCCTGAGCGCACCAGCAAGGCTGCTCGGTTCGCCATTGGGCTGCTGTTTGTGTGTGCCAGTGCCACCTGCATAAGGAGGAGGCGTGGAACCGTCGTCGAACAGATAGCCGTTGTCCTTCTGGACAGCTTCCAGCGCGGCCTTGATGTCAGCTTCCTGGTTCTTGCTGGATTTCAGGGTATCAACGTCCAGCAGAGCTCGGATGGCTTTGGCATTCCTGCCCTTTGCCCCGGTGATGGCCGCTTCCAGCGCGTGGTCAAAGGCCATGTCGGCGATCTTCTGATTACTCTCGGATACGGCGGCGTTGTACTTGTCCTCCCACTCCTTCGCGGATTTGCGGACGGCTTCGATGTCCGCGCCGCTGTCCTGAAATCCCTTGATGGTCTTCTGCGCTTCGTCCAGCTGGGACTTGATGGTGTCGTAGTCAACGAAGGGTTTCTTTGCCGCTTCGATGTCCCGGCCATTCTCAGCCAAAATGGCGTCAATGATTTCCTTGGACAGGGGCTGGTCATTTACTTTGAAGTTCTGCAAAAATTCGGTTTTCATTGTACTCCTTTTGCGGCTAGGCGTTTTAGGAGGTAGCCAGCTCCCACCGCTCCGCTTTGTTAGGCCTGCGGATCGGCCAAATATGGTATGAAAAAAGCAACCGTTTCCAAATCAGAAACAGTTGCTCTAATCAACTTGATTGTAGCGGCACTTCCCATCATGCCATGCACCGCAGTCCTCCATCAGACAGTCCACAAACTCAGCGGTATTGCGTTCAATCGTCTGCTGGGTGGTCTGGTTTCCGCTGTCGTCATATTCATAAACGGATTGCTGCACCATATGGCGATTTACCGCATAGGGGCATTTCATTGGCATTACCTCCTAAAAATGGACACGAGAAAACCACCAGCCGGAATCGGATGGTGGTTAATCGGCATATTCGATTCTATGAATCTCATGAAGAAAAATCACGGTATCCTGCACCTCTATGCTTGCTTCGTTGATTCCTTCTTCCTCCATGTTGAACACATCGGAGTAGGCCCAACACATACCAGAGAAAGCTTTTCCATCTGTGCAGGTGACCTTTACCGGCCTTCTGGAATCCATGAAAGCAAACAGATCCTCCATGGTGTATTCTACTTTCATAATTTTGATTTCTCACCCTTCCTGCTTGGATAATCAGGTACGACATGGTATCCGTCTTTGCTGTAGCGTATCGTGAAGGTAGTCGTGTCAGCTTCTGCACCAGTAAGGTTGTTTACTGCCACGCCAATTACGCCAGGATGTACTGTAATTCTCTCAATTCCACGCCAAGTTCCATCTTTTGTCTTTAGCAAAACGCCTTTCCCGTGATATTTCTGTACAAGATCACTGACATCATCTTCTGTAATCGTAATTCTGGACGGCCCGAACTGGCCTTTTGCTTCAAGGCAATTCGCATACTGTGCAAATTCGTGTGTACCAGGTATATGTTTATTCTGCCTTCCCGAATGGAGCGAAAGCGGATATTTGTCACTTCCGATCATCTGTCGGGTTGGCAGGTCACGCATAAATGCTTTGACGTTACCATCTATACTCCCAGTATCATACATCGAATCAGCTTGATTTGCAACATCGATATAGGATTCTTCCGCCGCTTTCGCCTGCCCCGGCACGAACCCAGCCATCTCCATACGCTCGTGCTGTGTCCGCAGCCCGGCAGCCTTGGAAAACCGCTTGTACTCCTGATTCAGAACCTGATACTTGATCTGATTCCGTTTCAAATTCTCCTGATCGCCGGTAGCCTCGTCCACAAGGATCCGCCGCTTCTGCTTTCGGATAACCCGTTCCAGCTTCCGCTGGCGCTGTGTGGCTTCATACCTCGTGTAGTGCCTGCCCTCATAGTCGATTCCCTTTTCATTCTCCTGCCGAAACTTCTCCAATTCCTCCTGGGAATACTGGGGAGAATCCACGCCAAGGATGATCGGGAAGGCAGCGTGTCCGCAGTTCAGTGTCCCGATGCGGCGGACAAGGGAATTGTTGAGCCTTTCGTAGGCTTCATCGCTGTACTGCCGTCCCTGGATCGGCTCATGGTCTGGGGCGCTGGCAGCGTGGGCGGAAATCTCCCAGCCGTCACAGCCGAAATCATCATGATTCTGCCGGCTGATCTGCTCCTGCATCAGGCCGAGGCCGCCCATGACACTGCGCCGCACTGCGGCTTCCAAAGAGGTGTGCACACCGGAATCATAGTCAATGGTGACGATTCCCTTCTCGGAAAGATTCCTGGTAGCCTGACGGATTGCGGAAGCGTAGTCCTGCGCCCCTGTGGATACCTTTTTGAAAGCAAAGTCGCAGGCCTGCCGGTAGGCATCGGTAAGCTCCCGTGCCTGCCCGTCCGGGCCGATAAAGCCAATGGTCTGTGTTATGTTGGTCAGGTCATCTTCCGCAAGCTGAACCGCTGCGGATACGATGCTCTGAAGTGCGGCGTTGCCCTTAAATGGAAGGGTCTGCACATAGGGATGCTTTCGGATATCATAGTCATATCCTGCCTCAGCGGACTGTTCCAACAGACGGCGCAGATCCCGGTGGCTCAACTTCAGAAGCTTACGCAGTTCCTTTTTCAGCTGCCGCTGAGACACGCCAAGCTGCTGAAGCCGCCATGTCTGATAAGCGGCGGTGCTGGTAAGCTGCCCGGCTTCTGAAATCCGTTTTGCAATATCCTCGATCAGGTATTCAACGACAGGCGAAAGAAGCTGCTGCGCCTGATCGCCGATGGCTTCGATCTGGTCAGCGGTCAGCATGGTTATTCATCGCCCTCCGCAGCGTCCGGCATATACATCTTGCGGATCTTCTCTTGCTGGGCGGGGGTGTCGGCGGGCATATTGAACCGCCAGCCAAGGGCAATTTCAGGCTTCAGCAGGCCGGACGCCACCATATCCTTGTAATCTGCCCAGGTCTTTTCTTCATCGAACAGGACACCGTTGCCCCAGTCGATGACCACAGAATCCTCCGCCACCTCATGGGCACCGGGAATATGGTACAACTGACCAAGGATCCCACACAGCCTGACAGCCTCCCGCAGAGCATTTTCCCACATCTGCTGGAAGTCAATAATTGTCAGGTTGTAGTCACCCTCTGAGGAAGTGACCTCCGTAGCAGTCCGCTCCTCCGCTTCCACCTCGGACAGAAGGCCGCGTTTCAGGCCGATAATGGTTTCTGCATTGCGCAGATACTCCCGTTTTCTGTTCAGGAAAGACTGTTCCCGCAGTTCCGGGGAAAAAATGGTGATTCCCACTTCATCCGGGGCTTCATCTACGGCGGTGAACACATCCGCGCTGAGCTTCTTCCGCTTGCCGGTTTCATCGAATTCCAGCATATCCGCACTGGCGATGATCCGGCTCTTCCCCCGGTCAAACTCCCCGTTCATCTGGGCTTCGTTGCGGTTGATGTTCTCGATCAGGCCAACAGCCGGGGCATAAACCGAAACGCAGTCGGCGCTGCCGTCCACGCAGTTCTCGATGGGTGTTTTCAGCCATGCGATGCCGACGCTGCCGATGGGCTTCTGGAAGGTGTATTCCTCCAGCATATCGGCATACTGCGGCAGCTCCGTCAGGGGCGCAGGGCTTCCCAGTGTGCCCTCATTCTGAGAGCGGTACAGTTTGTTGGTAATGGTGAGATAGCCGCCTTTGCCTACCGTGCGCCGTTCCAAAAGGGTGTAGTAAAACCGTCCGAAGGTGCTCTTTTCATAGGTTCCGATATCCACAGGAACACCGTCGCCGTCCCGCGCAAACACGAGCATCACGCTCCTGTCTACAACGGAAAAACGGAATCCATCTTTCGTAGGGACAGGCTTCAGACCGCTGATGCCGCCGATCAGTGCCTTGTGCATGGCCTTCTGCTTCTTGCTGTCTGCCGCACGGATGACGCTGGAAGCGAAATCATCCTTGCTGGTGGCTGAATATTCCGAAAAAGCAGTCTTGGCCAACTTTTTGACGATTGTATACGGAATCCGCTGGCATGGGTCCGATTCATCAGTAGCTTCTTTTTCATAGTACATATCGTACCACCTCTGGATAGCAGCCTTCATCATATTGGAAGTTGTGTCCACTGCGTGGAAAGCCATTTCCAATTCCGCGTAGTTCAATTCTTATCACCTGCCGTATTGATGGTAATTCTGCGCAGCGCCCGTGTAGCGAACTGCAAACCCTGAATGTAAGCGTTCAGCCTGTCAATTTCATCCCGGAGTCGCTGGTTTTCCTCTGCCAGTGCCCTGTTCTCCGCCTGCAAAGTCGCCTTCGCCCAGATTGGTGCCATATCAACGATCCACTTCCGAATCCTCTTTCTCATCACACATTCCTCCAATGATCCCCCTGGTATCCCGGTTTCTTGCCATGACTGTGGCGCAGAAATAGCGGATATCGTCCATGGCGTGGTCGTTTTCCTTCACAGGCTTGTCTACCTCGCCCTTTTCCTCCCAGCAGTACAGACCAAATTCCCGGATCGCGTCCTTGCAGTCCGCGCCGATTTTGATAACGCCGGCTCTCAGCATGACCGAGGTCAGCCGGATGCCGTACAGCACATCATTTTTCGCTTTCCGTACAGAAAACCGCCCGTGCCTGCGGATACAGGCAATAAAAGAAGCCGCTGACGGATCCACGATGATGTTGTGGATCTCCCTGCCACCGGCCAGCTTTTCAATTTCCTGATAATACTCCTCGTCCGTCAGTTGATGGCTGCTGTCCCTGCCGGAGTGGTAATATTCCTTCACCCGGACGGCCCGGCCACGGGTCACACACCACAGGCCAGCCGAAAATGGGTTCAGAGTGCCATAGTCACAGGAAATGTACCATTCCCCGGAATCCGGCAGCTTGGCCGCAATGTGCTTTTCCGGGTCAAATTCATAAATCAAGCCCTCCGCCAGACACCACTCGCCGAGAATATACCGCCGGTAGAAGATGCCGGTATACATGGCCCTGTAACGCTCCCGGATGCGCTCAGACAGGCTCAGGTTGTCCTCCATGGTGAACTGGACGTACAGAAGGTGCTTGTCCGCTCTCGCGTCGATCCAGTTCTTTTTGAACCAATGCTCCGGGCCTTCCGGGTTGCAGTTGAACCAGAATTTCGATCCTTCCACAGAACAGCGGCCTGTGGCCTGATTGACAAAGCTTTCCGGCATCAGTGCCACCTCGTCCAAAAGAATGCCCGACAGCGTGATGCCCTGAATAAGATCCTGAGAGCCTTCATCCTTGCCGCCGAAAATGTAGTAATAATTTTCGACGCTACCCCGGGAGATGATGACCAGATTATCAGACCGGCAGTCAGAAACCTGATACCCTCTGGAACCGAGCATCTGTTTCAGCACGGAAAGCACATTGCGCCGGAAGCTTCCGACAGTCTTGCCGCACATACCGAAATTCTGGCCGTTGAAAGTTGACATAGACCATTGCACAAACGCCAGTGCCATGCATACCGTCTTTCCGGATCGAATTGCCCCATCCGCGATGATGCCGTCTGCGCCAGATACCCCGGATTCCGGCAGCCACCAGGTTAGCACCTGCTTTTGCTTCCGGGAGAATGGCCGGAACCGGAATACAGCTGGTTTTAGTCTTCCTGCCATACTTCCGCAGCCTCCCCGCGAAGGGCGTCCACAAAACCGTCATCCGGAACGTCTTCATCAGAATCCGATTTTCCGTGAAACATACCAAGATGCTGTCCTAGCAGTTCCAGCGCTCGGAGCTTATCGTAGTTCTTCAGCTCAATACCAAACTTTCCTTCTTTTATGCTTGCGATAGCAGCATTCTGACTATCTGTCAGGGAGGACGTGTCATTAAGCTCAACGACCCCGTTTTTTATGTTTACATAATCCGTAATTCGTGAAAAGCCAATGGCCGCAAGCTCCCGCAGCACCATGTCCTGCGTGATCTCCGTTCTTTCCGAACGAAGGCTCATCGCAGATTTGATTGCTTCCTGAATGTCAGGTTTTGTAAGGTTTTCACAGCCTACAGACCTCGCTGTTTTTTCGCTGTAACCCGCCCTGATAGCAGCCTGTGTGGCATTCAGATCCACAAGGTACTCTTCTACAAATCTGGCTTGTTTTTCGGTCAGCCGTGCCACACCACCACCTCTCAAAACAAAGAGGCCCGGGAGCGTTCCCGAGCCTCGTCTGCAATTTCGTTTTTACCAGTATACCACTTCAAACCGAAATTTCAACCCAAAAAATTCTCAACTTTCCACGGCCCCGTACAGGGCGATGGTGAAGCGCCGCAGGGCTGCGTCCTTCCGATGGTACACCGTCTTAACATCCGCGCCCAGATCACAGGCCAGCCGTTCCGCTGCTCCTTTCTGTGACGATATGTAGAACTTGTCCAGGATCAGCCGCTCCTCCTGATTCAGAACGGTCATCGCGGTATCCACCTGAGACACCCACACCTTTGCCGCCGCAAGCGACCGTTTCAGCTCCTCCCGCTTGCAGATGTTGGAAAGCAGCATATCCTCTCTGCCGGATCCGCCGCCGGAAATTGCCACGCCGTCCGCCGACGCACCGCGAATTCCTCTGACAGCGGATTCCAGCTGCGCGATTTCCAGAGGAATTGAGGTAATTGCCTGCTTCCTGGCATTGTATTCCTTCAGCTTCTCAATGGCTTCTTTTTTCCAGTTCATTTTTACCGCCCCCCCCCCTTTACCACTTTTCCGGATCGCCGGCGGGGAAGAAAACACCGTTTGCCTCGTTTTCTTCCCGTGCCTGTCTGATTGCGTCCTCGTGCACAGGTGTAATTGCAAC
Source organism: uncultured Clostridia bacterium (assembly GCA_945948535.1). Lineage (GTDB taxonomy): Bacteria > Bacillota > Clostridia > Oscillospirales > Oscillospiraceae > Faecousia. Next base: position 2,512 of record CAMFBN010000058.1, on the reverse strand, counting down.
TCCGGTGATCTGGCTGGCACGCTCCATTAACTTCGCCCTGGCATAGGTGCCCCCGTTCTCTTCCGCCATCTGCTGGCATTCGTTGGCCACCTCTTCCAGCGCCAGCATAAACCTCTTAGCCCTTTCGCCGCCAAAGCCGAAAGCCTCATTCAGCGCCACCACGGCCATCCAGAGGAAACGCTGCGTCTTGATGTCCGCCTCGATGGAGATGGAAGTGTCCCGCACGGATTTGGCCACTTCCTCCTGAATCATCTTCTTTTGGGCCAGTACATCGGCATAAGTTTCGCCGGGCCGCTTGCCCTTGTGCTTTGCAGCTCTGCGCTGCTGGCGGTTACTCATGATCTCCCTCCTCCAGAAGATTCAGGACTTCACCGAGAATCGACTTTTCAGCACCTTTCGCAAAATCATACCGTTTCCTGATTCGGTAAGTCGCAGTCTGCAGGCGCTCCAGCCTGCCGGCCGCCTCTCGCATCACCCTGCAGCCGTGGATACCGCATCGGTTCTCAAAACCACAGCCCAAGCACCGCAGGTTATCCGGCGCGCCGCGCCGAAGGGCGCGAATTAGTTCTTTCAGTTCGATCATTTTGCTTTCCTCGCTTTCTGGATCCTTGCTTTCAGCGCAGTCATCAGCGCCTCCTGGGTATCGCCCTTATCGTGAAGAGACGCCACCACATCTGCGTCCATGCCTTCCTGTACCACCAGCAGATGCGAGATCACCGGCTGGGTCTGCCCCTGACGATACAGGCGGGCGTTTGCCTGCTGGTACAGCTCCAGGGCCCAATTGGGATAGCCGAACCACACCTCGTGGTGGCCACCCTGCTGCAGGTTCAGACCGTAAGCGCAGGAAGCGGGGTGGGCCAGAAGCACGTCGATTTGACCGTCGTTCCACTGCCGCTCCTGCTCCGGCCCCTGATACACCTGAACCCGTTTCCCGGTCTTCTCCAGGGCCTGCAGCAGCCGGTCACGCTCGTGTTGGAACCAGTAGAATACCAGCGCGTGCTCTCCGTGCAGCTGCTCGATCACTTCTAGGAAGGCCTCCACCTTGCAGTCGTGGACTTGCATGACTCCGCCCGAGATGTCATACACGGCGCCGCTGCACAACTGCAGCAGCTTGCCATTCAGTACCGCGGCGCTGCCGGCGGTCACTGTCTGCTCATCTACCTCCAGAAGCATCTCCCGTTCCAGCTTATCGTAGGCCTTGCGGGCTTTATCATCCAGCACCACCGGAACAATGTCCTCGATGTAATCCGGCAGGGTCAGATAATCCTCCGCTTTCATGCTGACGCATATGTCGGAAATCGCCGCTCTGATCCGCGTGTCTGCCCCTGCCTGCGGGGAGTATGTCCGGTACATCTGCCCGGGGTGGGAATCATCCTGGGTGAAGAACGCCTCCCGGTAGCTGGAGATCGTTTTGCCAAGCCGGGCACCGCCGTCCAGCAAATAGATCTGCGCCCAGAGATCTTCCAGCCCATTGGGGGCCGGAGTGCCCGTCAGCTCCACGATCCGGCGGATCAGGTGCCGAACCATCTTGAGGGCCTTAAACCGCTTGCTGCTGTGATTTTTGAAGCTGGAGGATTCGTCCAGCACCACCATGTCGAAGGGCCACCCGTTGCGGTAATACTCCACCAGCCAGGGGATGTTCTCCCGGTTAATCACCCACACATCCCCCGGCGTATTCAGCGCCCGGATACGCGCCGCTGCGCTGCCCAGCACCGGAATGATCCGCATATCCTGCAGATGATCCCACTTTTCCGCCTCCCGGCTCCATGTGGCCTCCGCCACTTTCTTCGGTGCCACCACCAGGCACCGGGACACCGCCCAGCGCTGGAACTTCAGGACGTAAACGGCGGTCAGCGTGATCACCGTCTTGCTAACCTAAGCCCATATCCAGAAAAAGGCCCACGGCAGGGTCAGACACGATCCTACTGATCGCATACCGCTGGTAGTCATGTGGAATGAACTTCATTTGGCATCACCTCCTCCATGTGCTGCGTGCCACGCTGCGTGTTCAGCTTGTGACGCAAAAACCATTAAATTTTCGGGGTTGTTGTTTCTCTTATCGCCGTCGATGTGGTGGACTACCTCTCCGGCCTTAAGCGGGCGTCCTATAACAGACTCCACGACAAGGCGGTGTAAATGCTGACCGTAGAATTTCTCGTAAGACACCCCTGCGCCAGAACCCAGCCTTGCCTTCCGCAGCTTCGCCCTGGTACTCGGTATCATGCGCTCCGGGTTTAATTCCTCGTTCAGAGTTTTCATATGGCACTGCCGACTGCAAAAAGGACGACCTCTTTCCCTTTGAGACGGAGGCCGATACAGCTCCTTGCCGCATCTCGTGCAGTATTCCGGCTCACCCTTCCGCTTGCAGGACATCCTTGTCCACCTCCTCCAAAAACGCCAGAACCTGATCCATTCCCTTCAGCACCCGGACCACCGCACCTCGCCTGCGCAGCTCCTCGATCTGCCACTTCTGGATCTTGGCCAGCCTGCCGATCTCCGTTTTCAGCTCCAC
>CAMFBN010000057.1 GCA_945948535.1 uncultured Clostridia bacterium | reverse complement strand
CGGACTTCTTCTCGTCCTCGGACTTCTTCTCGTCCTCGGACTTCTTCTCGTCCTCAGACTTCTTCTCGTCCTCAGACTTCTTCTCGTCCTCGGACTTCTTTTCATCCTCGGGTTTCTTTTCATCCTCGGACTTCTTCTCGTCCTCGGACTTCTTCTCGTTCTCGAGTTTCTTCTCGTCCTCGGACTTCTTCTCCTCGGATTTCTTCTCCTCGGGTTTCTTCTCGTCCTTGGGTTCCTTGTTCTCTTCCTTCTTCTCCTCGACGATGCCCTGTCCCTGGGGAGCGTCGGGCCTCTGATCAGCCAGGGCTGTCAACGGCAGCACACCGACGACCATAACCAGCGCCAACAGAAGCGCTATGATCTTTTTCGTCATAAAAAAACCTCCTCATTTTTAGGGTAATCCTAGGGATTCCAATTATTGTTTATTTACGTAATTATAGCAAAAAATAGTATTGAAGTCAAGAATAAATATCTCTGCTTTGGGAAACCCCGGAAAAAATCAGGCCCGGAGACGAGGTCAACATTTCCGAAAAATGGTCGAGGCAACCCCCCATGCGAAACGGCACGGAGAGGTTTTGGCCTGTTATGAAATGGTGCGGGAGTCTATGAACGCTTTCAATCGGGTTTTCGCTATGCGATACCGGAAGTACAGGTCGTACAGCGGGCCCGCGAATTTATGCAGCAGCAGCCGTTTACGGGTAGTATTGCCAAGCTCGGGCCACAGCTGACGGATGGGACACGCCAGAATCTGCCTGCGGACCTCTTTGGCCCGGGAATCCTTTTCCAGGCACAGGTGGTAATACAGCTCCTGCAGAACAAGAACACGGCGGCAGTCAATCATCCAAATCAGCTCCGGATAGGGTGTGTTTTGTCTAAAATGCTCCAACACCGCCAATTTCCCCCGGATTTTGCCGGAGTTCAGCGTGTGATACGCCGAGCTGCCCCGCTGAAAGTAGTTGATGCTTACGTCCGCCAGCAGCTTGATCCTGCTGCAGACGCAAAGCGCATCGAATACGAATTTCTGATCCTCCGCAACAGACAGCGTCCGGTCAAAGCATATCTGCCGCACAATATCTGCCCGGAACACCTTTCCACACGCACAATAATGAATCATCAGCTTGTTCTGGTTCAGGTATCGCTCCAGCATTTCCTTTCTGCCGGTGATTTCCACGTCCCGCTCCACAAATATGCGGGGCACCACTCGGTTCTCATGGACCTCCACGTAGTTGCCCTGAACAAAATCGTAGTGTCCGCCCTCCAGCTCCGCAACTGCTTTCTCAAAAAAACACGGCTCCACAGTGTCATCGCCGTCCATGAAGGTGATGTATTGACCCCGCGCGTAGCCAATGCCCACATTCCGGGCATTGGACACCCCTCCGTTTTCAATGGTAAACAGGCGGATTTTATCGGTTTTCTGCTGATAATCGCGGATGATTGCCTCGCTGGCGTCCGTGGAGCCGTCATTGACCACAATAATCTCATAATCATACGAAAAATGGATGGCCAATAGGGAATCCAGTGTTCTGGAAACATAATTCTCCAAATTGTACACCGGCACAATGATTGACAATTTCATAGCGCATTCCTCTTTCTGTCCTTCGCCTATTTGACAGACAGATACCGTCCATACAAGGGACCCGCGAATCGGTACAACAGGAGTCTCCTGCGGACACTAAGGGACAGCCGGGGCCACAGCTGACGAATGGGGCAGTTCAAAATCTCCTTACGTACCTCTTTGGCCCGGGGATCCTTTTCTTTGCATAAATAGTAATATAGCTCCTGCAATGTGAGAAGATGCCGGTATTCGATCAACGGCGTGAGTTCCTGGTAGGAATTGCTGTCCCGGAAGTGCTTCACCACCTTCAGCTTGCTGTAAATCTTCTTCGCATTCAGGGTGTGGACGATGGATGTGCTGCGCTGGAGGTAGTGGATGCTCACATCTTTCAGGAGTTTGATTTTGTCCGCGGCGCACAGAATGTCAAAGATATACCGCACATCCTCAGCATTTACCAGTGTGTTGTCAAAGGGAATCCGCCGCGCAAGTTCTCCCCGGTATACTTTACCGCAAGCACAACAGCAGATGGGCAGCTGATCCGTCTTCAGGTACAACCTCAGCATTTCCTTCCTGTCAGAAATCACCATATCCTGCTTGACAAATTCTCTGGGTTCCTCCCGGTCCTCGTAAATCAGCCGGAAGTTTCCCTGCACAAAATCATAGCCGCCGCTGTCCAGTTCTGCCACAGCCTTCTCAAAAAAATCCGGGTCTACCGTGTCGTCGCCATCCACATAGGTAATATACTCCCCCACCGCTTTGCTGACGCCATAGTTCCGCGCGCCCGGCAGTCCCCGATTCTCGATGCTGTAAAGATGAATTTTGTCGGTTTTCTCCTGATAACCCGCAATAACCGCCTCGCTTCTGTCCGTGGAGCCGTCATTGACTACGATAATCTCATAGTCATGGGAAAACCGGATGGCCAATAGGGAATCCAGCGTTCTGGAAACATAATTCTCCAAATTGTACACCGGTACAATAATCGACAGCTTCATAAAATCCTCCTGTCTGCCCATGCAGTTTACTTTACATTCTGATACCACGCATACAGTGGCCCTGCAAACTTATGCAGCAGCACCTGCTTTCGGGCCGTTGCAGACAAAACAGGCCACAGCTCCCGGAGGGGAAGGCTCAGTATCTTTCTGCTTATCTCTTTGGCCCGGGGGTCCTTTTCTCTGCATAAGTAGAAAAAGGCTTCCTGCAGGAGACGAAGATGGTCTTCCTCAATGGGCAGAGTCAACTCGGGGTATGGATTCTTTTCCAGAATATGCTCAATCACATCCAGCTTACTGAGCGCTTTTCGCGCACTCAAGGTGTGAACGATAGAATCGCTCCGCTGTAAATAGTTAAAGCTCATATCACGCAGCAGCTTGACTCTGTCAGCGATGCAGATCACATCAAAGTTATACTCCATGTCCTCGGCGTTTTTCCGTTCCGGGTTAAATGGCACCTGCCGAACGATTTCGCCCCGATACACTTTGGTGCAGGCGCTGTTGCTGATTTGCTTTTTTCTCCGGTCCACAAACAGCTCTATCATTCTCTTTCCGTCGGTGATCTCCGTATCCTGCTTCACGCATTCTATGGGTTTCACATGGTCCTCATAGACCTCTCGGTAGTTGCCCTGCACGAAATCATATCCGCCTCTGTCCAACTCCGCCACGGCCTTCTCATAGAAATCCGGCTCCACCGCGTCGTCCCCATCCATGAAGGTGATATACTGCCCCGACGCCTGCCGGATGCCCACATTGCGTGCATTGGCAACGCCGCCGTTTTCGATGGTAAACAGGCGGATTTTGTCGGTTTTCTCCTGATATCGGGCAATCACTTCTCCACTGGCATCCGTGGAGCCGTCATTGACCACAATGATCTCATAATCATGGGAAAACCGGATAGACAATAGGGAATCCAGTGTTCTGGAAACATAATTCTCCAGATTATACACCGGCACAATAATCGACAGCTTAGTCATTTTTTCTCTCTTTCCGCCGCTTTCCAAACGGCATCCGCGACCGTACCAAATCCACCGCGAAGCGGAAATCCTCATTTTTCAAAAAAACCAGCACGCAGAACGGAATGGACAAAACGACCGCCGCCACGCCGTTGACAAGCACCTGAACAAACAAGTTCTCCAGCCGCACCACAGAGGTAAACCACAGGATTCCCGCCTGGGCCGTCAGGAAGCTGAGCAGATAGTAGCACCACCGGGCCGCATATTTCTTGACGGACACATGAAAGGACTTCCCGAAAAGCAGTCTGACTTTCAAAACCAGTTCCACCAGACTGGTTGCGGTAGTCCCCAGAAACACGCCAACCATTCCAAGCTTTACCCCCAGTGCCACCGAAACCACCAGGTTGGTCACGCAGCCCACAATGGAAATGTTCTTATTGTCCCGGAACAGTCCCGAGACACCCATCATCTGCCACAGGGGCGCTTTGCAGGAATTCACAAACAGATTCAGGCAGGAGACGAATACCACCGCCTCCGGCAACAGAAAGTCCGCACCCAGCCACAGCTGGACAACCGGAGCAACGCAGGCAAACATCCCCAGACTCAGCACAAAACCCATGACATAAAATAGATAATTCAGCCTGTTCAGAACCCGTATACAGTGCTCCGGTGTCTCCGTGACCAGCAGGTTCCCCAGGCTTCCGGTAATGCTTCCGGAGAAGTTCGACTGCAATTGTCTGATGATGTTGAAAAACACATTGTAATTGGAATAATAACCCACCTGCAGGGTGCTGACCAGGGTGGATATCAGGATATTATCCGTGGAATTGATGGTCCGGTAAGCAATGGTGTCCACGAACAGATATTTGACATTCCTGAAAATATTCTTTTTCTCTTCTCTGGGCATACTTCTGTCCTTGCGCAGATACGGATAGGTCTTATCCACATAGAGCGCGGAAAGCACATTGGCAGATAAGTTGAAAAAAATTTGTATGCACAAATAGAGAATATAGTTGCCCGTAAGATACAGCACCGCCACTGTTGCAACCGCATTGACTGTTCGTGCCGCCAGCGTAAGGATGGTAACCACATACTTCTTCTGGTCTGCCATCAGCAGGGAGGACTTGTACGCGAACAGGTAGGAGGAGGCGGACTGAATCACAAACAGGACATAAACCAGCCGGATATAGCTCAGCGGATAGGAAATGTCCTTTACCAGATACTGAATAAACGGCGTCAGGAGCAGGCCGGCAGTAAAAAAAACCAGTGCGATGACTCTGTAGGCCGTCTGGAACAGGGTCATCAGCTGGCAGACTTTTTTTTCATCGTTCTCAGACAGGGGCTTATACAGATTGTAGACAATGGCGGAACCGACACCCAGCTCTGCCATCGAGAGCATGGTAATGACCTCCGCGAACAGCCCGTTTAAGCTGACTGCCTGAATGCCCAGCGTCCGGATCAGGGCGGTGCGGGTGAAAAAGGACAGAATCACCGTGATTGCCTGAGACGCAATAGCCGTGGATATATTGATTGCTGTATTTCTTGTTCTGCTCGATGCCATTCACATTTCCTCAAAAAATGGTATTTGTATTCTGATGCCGCTCAGCGGAAAAACGGGTGGTAATCCATGGTATATTCCCCGGAAGTCGCCCGTGTCTTGACCTTTTTCGCGGGGTTGCCCACATACACGCCATAGGGCTCCGCCGTGCCCTTAAATACGCATCCCGCGCCGAGCACGGCATAGCTTCCCACATCCGCGCCGTCCAGCAGGATGGCACGGGCTCCAATCCACACATGGTCGCCGATGTCGGTCTTACTCGAATAACACGTAAAGCCCTGATTCATGTCGTGGGCGGCAGTGATGATGGTGGTTCCAAAGGATATGGAGGCATCGTTTCCAATGCGGATGCCGCCTCTTCCGTCCAGATAGCACATCTCATTCACAATGGCCCGCTCCCCCAGAGTAATCCCACGGGGACTGACCACAATGGTGTTGATTCCGATTCGGCTTCCCCTGCCGATCGTCATGCCCATGGCCCGGTAGAAGAATCTCCGGATCGTCCAGAATGGGATATGGCGGACAACCTGGTTCAGGAGGATGTATTCAAGATCATACTTCATTCTGCGTAAGATTGGCTTGATCTTCACGGTCAACCCCTCCAACTGTCATTACCGATAAATCTGCTTTAATTTCTCCGCGATTGCTTCTTCACTGTTCTCCTGCGCCATGATTCGGTAGAGGGTCTGTCCCTTTTCCTCGATGGCCCCGGGGTCTGTCCGGTAGTCGCCGTAGACCGCCAGCACCGCGTTTTTCAGGTTCTCCGCGTCCTCCTCAAGGCAGTCGGAAAAGTGGTAGCCGTAGACAAGCCCTCGCTGCTGCATATCGGTAATGGTTCCGATTTCCGTGGATACCACGGTTTTTCCGTAGGAAAATGCCAGATACGCCGCACCGGAGTTCAGCGCCGAGCGGGTATTGTAGGGCAGCAGCACGCAGTCCGCCAGTCCCATCAGCGACGGAATCTCCCCGTCCTCAATAAAGCGCGGGTCGAAATGGAGGTTGGGGCTGGCCGCCATCGCCAGCAGCTCCTGCCTGTATTCCTCACTGGAACACCGTCCGCAGATCAGAAATTGAATGTCCGGGTAATCCGTCAGACGATTCGCCGCCTCGATTACGGATTCCACGTTTTTGTAGGGCCGAACCCGCCCCATAAACAGGAATACCAGCTGTCCGTCCTGCTTTTCAAAGCCGTGATAGGGCTTTGTGTCCGGGTAAATGCCGATATAATTGGGGTGCGGCACAAAGACCGCCTTTTGAGTATCCACATCGGGAACAACCTCAAGCAGCGCCTGCCTGCTGGCCTCGCAGTGCAGCACAATGCCGTCCGAGTTGCGAATCAGCCACTTCATGATCCGTTTCGACAGGCCGCTGCCGGCCTTTTCATGCTGAACCTTATTGTGGAAGGTAAAAACGATTCGTTTTCCGCTCAGCTTCAGAAACCACAGAACCGCCATTTTCCTGACATAGGTGGAAACCGCCGCCCATTTTCCCTGGGGGATGCCCTCATACCAGTTAAAATGCACAACATCGCTGTGCAGCACATCCGAAAACGAATTACTCTCCGACAGGCAATATCCCGCCGCCGTCACGGCCCGGCGCATCAGTTCCACATATCGGTTGGTCTTTCCCTCCGCCGGGACAAAGCATACCTTATCCATGGTTTCTTTCCGCCTTTTGTTTTAATTTTCCCATGATTTTTATGGGCAGCATGAAGAAATTGTACCGGCTCAGGGGCCTATACCGGAATGCCGCCTTCTTGTAGGCTCCATACATATGGAGATCCCGTTTGACCAGCAGCCCCGTCAGCGCGCCGCTGTTGAGCTTGTACAGGTAGTCGTCCGGATGGCTTTCATACAGCTGCCTGTATTTTTCCATCAGGAAAAAGCTGCCCTCGAGATATTTCTGATTGCTGGCCTTGAAGGTGGAGTCCTCGCTGTAGTAGTAATTCACCAGCGCCTCCCCCACGAAAGCCATCGGATACTCGGCAATCAGACGAATCCAAAGGTCGTAATCCTGACAGCTCTTCACATTCACGTCAAAGCCGCCAACCGCACGCACGCACGCGGTGCGCAGCAGCGGGAAGGAGGTGGAGCCGACAAAATTGGTGCGCAGAATGGCGCTGACCGGGTCGGCGCAGGGCATGGTGGGGTGATGGTACCGGATGCCGTCTCCGGTGACACGATAGCTGTCGCAGCCCACAAGGGCCACGCCCTCCTCCATCCGGGCCACCTGCTTCTCCGTTTTCTCCGGCAGCCATTCGTCATCGTCGTCCAGAAAACCGATAAAGGTTCCCTTCGCCGCCGCGAGACCCGTATTTCTGGCGGCGCATGCCCCCATGTTCTTCTCGTGGACGAGGTACACGATGCCGGAATCCAACTGGCTCAGCATCTGCCGGATGCGTTCGGACAGCTCCCGGTTATCCGGGCAGTCATTGACGACGATCAGTTCCATAGGGGAATACGTCTGCTTCAGGACGCTCAGAACCGCCCGTTTCAGAATTTCTACGGGTCTATTGTATGTGGTGATAACCGCACTAACAAGTTCCATTCGTCTGTCGCTCCTTCTACATTGCCAATAAATCCTTCGCCAACTGCCCCATGACGCGCTCGTTTGTGTATTTCTGTATCAGTTCCGCGGACGCAGCAGACATTGCTTTCAAATCCGCCGCCTCCATTTTGCTGAGAGTATCCGTTATGCTGTCAATATTTTCGGAGTCGAAAATGAAACCATTCCTTCCTTCCTCCACGAACTGTCTGGCTCCATTATATATGGTTGTCAGAACAGGCAGCTTCGCCGCCATTGCTTCCAGTACCGACAGGCTGCACAGGTCCTCCAATGTCGGCAGCACAAATACATCACCGCATTGCAAACAATGGGAGACCTCTTTGTACGGCTTTCCCCCAAGAAAATGTACATTCTCCAATTTTTCTCTGCGCACAAAATCGGTCAGCTCTTCTCTCAATATGCCTTCTCCGATGATAAAGACCTGATTATTTTGGTGGAAGGTATCCGGCATCGCGTTCCACCCCTGCAAAAACTGTCGGAGCCCCTTTCTGGCGATCAAACCGGCAACAATGATGTAGCTTCTTCGTTCATCCATTCCAAGTTCTCTTCGCTTTTCCTCTTTCGCTTCTTCCTTCAGATCTGAGAAAAAGTCAACATCCATGCTCCAGGTACTACGGATAAACGGATGATTGATGCCGTTACGCTTCAGAAATTCCACCGCATCCTCGGAAAAAGGAATGTAGAAATCCGCCGTCCCCATGAGCATCCGCTTGACCCAGCGGTTCAAGGGCTTTCTTCCCTCCTCGGCCCGGGGGGTATCCTCTACCACGACGCCCAGCTTGTACGTTCGCGGCCCCGCAAGGAACAGAATCTGGGTGGAATTGCACACGATGACAATATCCGGGTCGATTTTCCGCACCAGCGCCCGCAGACCGAAGGAATATTTTCTGCTCTCGTTGATGGCATAGCCGCTTTTTGTATTCTGCAGCTCATAGCGATGCTCCCTGGATTCCAACAGGTAGGTGTGGCAGCCTTCAATCTGCTGAAAATCCCAGCTATAGCCCTTCCGTGCAATCGATTTTGCCTTCTCGGCGATGATATGCAGTTCAATCTGCTTTTCCTTCGCAAGCACCCGAAACCGCTCAACGGCATACGGTGCCAGCATAGGCACAACATAGACGACCCTTTTCACTGGGCTTCCCCCTTTATTTCTGGCTGTTCACATACCGCCTGGTATGGAATCGATACTTGGCCCGCTGAATAAGATGCAGGACTCCGACCGCGCCGAGAATCCGCTTCGCCAGATTCTTGACAGGATTCTGCTTTTGCCGCAGGTAGGTCTGGCTCAACTCCGAAATGGTCATGGTCTCAAGATTCCGGAGGAACTCATCCCGTTTGGGATTGGGGGTCATGGAGCAGATCATATTCACGCCGTCGTCCTTCAGATAGGCTTCCACATCCACCGGAACCCGGCGCACACTGTCAAAAGCGGATTCCAGCAGCTGCCGGCCCTTGTCCGTATGCACCGCCACAAAGGTCGTGCCCTTGTCGTCGTCCATGTCGGGCGCGTACCGCCCGATATGCCACAAATCGCCCAGAGTGATGTCCGTTGCCCGGGCTTTCCCCTTGAAAGCGCAGGCGTGGCAGGAGGGTCTGGAGGAAAACAGCCCGTAAAACGCCCGGGGCATAAACCGTACGTCCTCGTCTTCCGAGGTTTCGGCGTGCTCCAGCCTTCCGTCGGCGGTTTCAAAGGCCACGGCGGATTTTCGATAGCCGACAGCCTTTGAGCGGAACCGGAACGCGTTGGCGCCGTATTTTTCCTTCATCGCGTCCACATACTTTTTCCAGACCTTGGGGGATGGAACGCCGTGGCACAGAAAATCCATGGTGACAAGGTTCTCCTCACCCCCGCCCAGATACCGCAGCAGGCCCTCGCACTGACAGGGCGTGCCAACGAACAGCACCTTCCTGCCGTTCTTCAGATAGGCCCGGACCTGCGAAAAGGTATCCCCAAGCTCGCTCTGCACATATTTGCTCATGCACAGCGGCAGAAGCTCCTCCCGGGTCTGGGCCGCGCGGTGGCGCACAACGAACTGCTCGTCCATGGCGGCGCCGAACACAACGCCCTGTTCCTCCAGTATTTTGGACGCAAGGGTGTAGAACGCGCCGCCGGCAGAACTGTTCTGCCGAATCTGCTCGTCCCGCGTCTGTATCCCAAAGGCCTGAGCCACAGCGGCGCGGTCACAGGGATTCTGAATGGGGCATACCCTCTCGCACAGGCCGCAGTCAACGCAGCTCTGTTCCTCCACCACAGGATACAGGAAGCCTTCCGCATCCGGCGCCATGGTGATGCAGTGCTTCGGGCATTTCTGGGCGCAGGCGGTACACCCGCAGCATTGGAGCTTATTCTCAATCGTAATCATAGGCTGTCTCACTCTTCCAAAGCTTTTTGCAAATAGTCCAGCGACGCGGCCCGCCACTGATTCAGCGCTTCCTTCACACGGCGGTAGTCAACAGGCTGGTCTATCTTCCGGTCCAGGTCATCCCCTTCTCCGGCACGCCTGTCCTCCATTCCCAGCCGGCTGCACAGGGAATCGATCCGCGAATTCCGGGAACCATAGGCGTTGTCCCCATAGCGGTTGAATATCAGGAACCGCTTTTCAAACTGCACGGAAAAAATAGCCGCGTGGAAGGAATCGCAGAAAACGTAGGACGCGTCCCGGATCAGCGTCAGAAATTCCCGGGGCGACGCGGCGTTGAACGTCAGGTCCGCTATGCCTTCATCCGAGGCGATATACCGGTCCAGATGCTGGATGGCCACAATCTTCAGATGCCTGCGCCGGGCGAAGTCCCTTACCGCCTTCCGCTGGCCCGGGTTGTCCCCGATGAAGAACAGAAAGATGTACGGTTCCTCCACCAGCCGGGGCGCAGCCAGATCCGCCCACGCTTCCCCGGGCAGCAAAAGGGTCGGGTCGCACACCTGAGGCACCGCTTTCCCGGTCAGCGCATCCACGATTTCCACGCCGGACGCCTCCCGAACGGATATCCGGTCCATATCCGATAAAAACCGCTTTGCCCGCTCCTGAACGAATTTGGGCAGCTGCTTTACGCCAAAGCTCGTGGCGTAGGCCACCTTTCTGTGTCCCGCCGGAACCCAGTTCAGGGTGTGGTAATCCCGGATAATATCCTCCGGCCCCCACAACTGGTCGCTTCCGATCACCACCGTCTCCCCCGGCTCCAGACAGGCCGCCGCGGCACTGGGGGAATCGCATGCCTCCGTAAACCGGAGCACATCCCGGTTAAACGCATCAAAGGCTTCGCCCCGGCTTTGGAGGATGCGCGCAAACGCGCTGTCCCCATGCAGGAGCTTGCGCACCTTCTGCTTCACCATAGACCGGTCCGCCAGATATTTCAGCCGAATTCTCAGGGCAATTTCTGCCTTTGCTTTCCGGCTGGGCCTGTCCCGGTAGCAGATCACCTGCGTATCGTGCCCCAGCTCGTTCAATATCCGAAAGGTCGCGTAGGACTGAAGGACACTGCCGTAATTCCGGATGTAATAATTGCAAATCAGCTTCATCTTCGTTCTCCTTTGTCCCCGGTCAGAAATACCGCTTGATATACCCATCGTCCTGGCGGACGTCCTCCCGGGACAGGTTTTCCGTGTACCGGTCCCTGAGGGTCTGGGAGTCCATTGTCTCCCGAACCGCCTCAAAAATCTCCTTCGCGTCCACCGCCACCACCCTGCCGGTGACGCCGTCGGTGATCTGCTCCCGGGCGCCGGCGAAATCCGTGACGATGATGGGCCTGCAAAACAGCTTTGCCTCCGTCACCGTCAGCCCCCAGCCCTCATGCCGGGAGGGCTGCACATACAGGTCGCAGCACCGGAAATAGGGGTACGGATTCTCCCGCATCCCCAGCAGCCTGAAGTGGTCCTCCAACGCGCAGCGCTTCACTTTCTTGGTAAGCGCGTCCTTCTGAGTGCCTTCCCCCACCGCAAACCAGCGGAACCGACCGCCATACCCCGCGTCCACCAGCATTTTGCATGCGTCGATGGCCAGATCATAGCCCTTCTGCTCCTCCAGACGGCCCACCGTGAGTATGGATAATCTGTCGCTACCGTATTCCTCCGGGACAAAACGGCTGCCTTCCTCCAGAATTTTCTGTCTGGGAATCCCGTTCATTGCCACGGAGGTTTTTCCCGCAAATTCCCCCAGCCGTGCGGTAAACTCATCCGCCACCTTTTGGGATACGCCGAAGAAGTGGTCCACGCAAGTAAGATACGGCTTCAGGCCCTCGATTGGATAGCCGGACGCCTCAAAATCGTTGTGAATCCACGTGTATTTTTTCCCGGCGCATACCCGCTCCGACAAATACCAGACCAGAAACGGCGAGTGGATATGGTAATTGACAGCGATATCATACCGCTCCGCCAAGGGCGGCACCCGCTGAATATCCGCGTTCAGCTCGGTATAGGGCGTTCTGCGAAGAAGATGCTTCGCCAGAAAGAACGCGGCCCGCGCGTACTGCTTCCGGGCAAGGCACGCTCTGACAGACACACGGGTGCCGCCCACCGGAATAGACCGGCGCAGCCGCTCGTCCATGGGGATCTGCCGCAGCTGCACGCCGTCCGGCACTTTATCGATAAACGCGCCCGTTTTCTGTATCACATAGATCGTGACCTGATGGCCCTCGTCCCTCAGCTTCCCGGACAGGGAAATCAGCGCGTTTTCCACGCCGCCGCACAGCATCTGCTGGACAAAAAAAGCGATTTTTTTCATTGTTTCTCCCTCTTTCGCGGGAATCCGAACATCCCGGTTTTTGACTGTCTTCGGGGATATTTCCAGTTGATTATATCGCCAAAGCGGAGATTAGTCAATCATTTGCACAATTGCCCGGCTTTTTCTTTTCCCCGGAACGGCGCTGCCCCATTTTCGCCCCGCTTCCTGCAAAAAATCTGTCAAAATCTGCAACCGCTTCCTTACTTTCACTAGGATTTGATTTTAAATCCGGGAAAAGCTATGGTTGCGGAAAGAAAAAGCCGATTTCCCAGCGAAACCGGTGTCCTTTCCAAAAAAGAATGTAAGGAGAGAGTCCAAATGAGCAGCAACAACAATCGGATCAACGTTCCTCAGGCCAAGCAGGCTATGGAGCAGTTCAAGATGCAGGCCGCCAGCGAAGTCGGCGTGAATCTGCAGAACGGCTACAACGGTAACCTGACCTCCCGGGAAGCCGGCTCCGTCGGCGGCCAGATGGTCAAGAAAATGATCGAGGCCTACGAGCAGGGCTTGCAGTAAGGCAAAAACGGACAGCTTCATCGCTGTCCGTTCTTTTTTCGACCGGTTTTTCTTGATTTCACCAATAATTTGTGGTACAATCAGGTGAAATAGCACCGAGCGTAGAGCGTAGAGCGTAGAGTGTGGAGTGTAGAGCGTAGAGTGTGAAGTGTGGAGTGTGGAGTGAAGGTATCGCCTTCGGCGATGAATTAAATAAGATTCCGATATCTTCACCTTCCACTCCTAACTCCCCACTCCTAACTCCTCACTCCTAACTCTTCACTCTCCACTCTCCACTCTTCACACTTAACACCCCCCTGGAGGCAAAATTCCATGTCCAAGAAGTTGCTCTGCCTGCTCTGCGCCGGCGCCGTCAGTCTGACGCTGTTCGGCTGCGGCAAAAAGCAGGCGGTTCCTGATATGACCGAAATCATCACCCTTCCCACCGCCCCCACGGAAACCGAGGCCACCATTGACCCCGGCAAGGAGGCGGAAAGCCTCACCGTGGTGCTGTCAGCGGGCGAAATCTATACCCTAAACCAGTACCCCAACCTGAAATCCGTTGACCTTTCCGGCAGCACCTGCTATGCCACCATTCTCGAATACATCCAGGAGCATCCAAAGGTGGATGTGACCTACACCGTGGACCTGGGCGGTACCGCCGTCTCCAACAAGAGTGCCTCTGTGGTGCTGGATCCGGGCAGCTTTTCCTACGACAGTTTGCTTGAAAACCTGCAATACCTGCCCGCCCTCACCACCATCTCCCTGCCCTCGGTGAATCTGACCCCGGAGCAGATTGACGGGCTTCTCACAGCCTACCCGGACCTGACCCTTGACTACAGCGTGTCCCTGTTCGGGCAGGATCTCCCCCTGACCTCCACCACCCTCGACCTCAGCGCCATGACCGATGATCAGGTGGACGAGGCCGGCAGGCAGCTGGGCATGCTCACCAATCTGACGGACGTGACCTTGGGCAGCGGCCTGTCCATGGAATCCGTGGCCCGGCTGCAGGACGCCGCCCCCCACGTTACCTTCCACTACACCTTCTCCCTCTTCGGCAAAACCCTCAGCACCACCGACGAGGAGGTTATTTACAAAAACCAGTCCATCGGCAACGACGGGGAAGCCGACCTGCGCCGGGCGCTGGCAATCCTGGACAATTGCAGCCGGTTTGTCCTCGACAACTGCGGCTTTGACTACGAGGTGCTCGCCAAGGTCCGGGAGGACTTCCGGGAGGGCCCCAGAGTGGTCTGGCGGGTGTACTTCGGCGTGGACAAGCGGTATAACCAGCTGACGGACGACGACACCCTCCGGGCGGTGTACAACGTCACCGATGACACCTGCGGCCCCATGAAATACTGCGAGGGCGTCAAGTACATGGACATCGGTCACAACGAGTACCTCACCGACCTGAGCTTCGTCAGCGGAATGCCCGATCTGGAGGTAATGATCGCCTCCGGCAGCGCGGTGACGGAGCTGGTAGGCTTTGAAAACTGCAAGAAGCTGACCTGGCTGGAGCTGGCAAGCTGCCTGAAGCTCAAGAACATCGACTCTCTGACCGGGTGCGAGAGCCTGCAATACCTGAACCTGTGCTACACCAAGGTATCGAGCTATGAAGCGCTGGACGGCCTGCCGCTGGTACGATTCGTGTGCTTAAGCCCCAAGGCCTCCGCCAAGGAACAGAAGACCTTTCAGGAAATCCACGACGGCTGCCGCACCGTGTTCTACGGCTACAGCAACCCCTGGACCCCCTGGCGCTACGACGACAACGGCAAGACCTTCAACGCCTACTATAAGGACGTGGTTCGCAAGGCCTTTAATTACGACGAGCTGGAGAAATATCTGCCGAAGGAGTAAGCAAGTGTTGAGTGTGGAGAGTGGAGTAATGGTATCGCCTTCGGCGATAAATAAAATATGTAATCCCCGCCCCATCCCTCTCCACTCTTCACTCTCCACTCTTCACTCTTCACTCTCCACTCTTCACTCTTCACTCTCCACTCTTCACTCTGCCGTCTGTTCATAAATTTGTCGAATTTTGTTTTCAAATCCGTTATTGGCTGTTCAAATCCGGCAGGTACCTTATAAACAGAAAGGTTACGGAAGCCGTGAGCCGTCTCCTTTCCTTATGTAGATCCTCTTTTCTACCTCTCTTCTTTCCAAACCCCAAGCGAAAAGCCCCCGACGGTTCTGCCGCCGGGGGCTTTTCTGCGGGCGGCAGGGCCGCCAGCCAATGCGTGCCCGGCTGGTGTGTAATCGTTACTCCGTTGGGTATTGCTCGGTATCGTTCCGTCATGTAATAAGGGGGACGCCGTAGGGGCGGCAGAGACGTCAGCCAATGCGTGCCCGGTTGGTCAGTAATCGTTACACCATTGGGTATTGCTCGGTATCGTTCCGTCATGTAATAAGGGGGACGCCGTAGGGGCGGCAGAGACGTCAGCCAATGCGTGCCCGGTTGGTCAGTAATCGTTACACCATTGGGTATTGCTCGGTATCGGAAGCGCTGTCGTAAACACATCGGATGCCACCCTGCGGCCTTGACATTTTTTGACGAGATAGTATAATAAAAGTACATAATATTAAAGGAGATGTCCTTATGTACTACCACATGACTGTCGCGGGCCTGGAGCGGGATCTGCCCATCTGCCCTCTGAACGAGAATCTGTCTATCGCCGGTTTCGTCATTTTCGGCGATCAGGAGCTGACCGTGGCCTGCGCCCGGGAGCTGTTAAAGCGCGCCCCCGAATACGACTACATCATCACCGCCGAGGCCAAGGGCATTCCGCTGGCCCACGAAATGGCCCGTCAGGCCGGGGATAAGAAGTACATTCTGGCCCGGAAAGGTCCCAAGCTGTACATGCGGGACATTTTCAGCGTCACCGTCCACTCCATCACCACCGCCAAGGAGCAGAAGCTGTACCTGGACGGCGCGGACGCTGCCCTCATGAAGGGCAAGCGGATTCTCATCGTGGACGACGTGATTTCCACCGGTGAGAGCCTGCACGCTCTGGAAGCTCTGGTGGAAAAGGCCGGCGGCGAAATCTGCGGCCGGATGGCGATTCTCGCCGAGGGCGACGCCCAGGAGCGGAAGGATCTCATCTACCTCGAAAAGCTGCCCCTGTTCAAGCCCGACGGAACGGTCCTTTGAATAATTGACAATTGACAGTTGACAATTGACAATTTTTGGGCAAAACTCTGACCGCTTCCCGAAAAGGGAGGCGGTCGGTTTGCTTTACGGGACTGTTGACATTCGTCCCAGCCCCGTGCTATCATATAAAAGAACTTGAGGGGAGTGCGAGTCCCCCCCAAGGCAGTTCGGGCAGCGACCGCTGCTAGGGTCACGGCTCAACCACAGTTGTTGCGTGAAGATTGGCCGTTTCCTTTACAGGGGGACGGTCATTTCTTCGTT
>CAMFBN010000056.1 GCA_945948535.1 uncultured Clostridia bacterium | reverse complement strand
GGGCACATACTTGCCCTGATAGCCGGTGAACTGCTCGGCAACGTGGAAGGGCTGGGACAGGAACCGCTGCACCTTCCGGGCCCGGTTGACGGTGAGCTTGTCTTCCTCGCTCAGCTCGTCCATGCCCATGATGGCGATGATATCCTGCAATTCCTTATAGCGCTGAAGGATGCCTTGCACGGCACGGGCCGTCTCATAGTGCTCCTTGCCCACAATCTCCGGGGACAGAATCCGGGAGGTGGAGTCCAGGGGGTCAACGGCGGGATAGATACCCAAGGATGCAATGCCGCGGTCCAGAACCGTGGTGGCGTCCAGGTGGGCAAAGGTGGTGGCGGGGGCGGGGTCGGTCAGGTCGTCGGCAGGGACGTAAACCGCCTGCACGGAGGTGATGGAGCCGTTCTTGGTGGAGGTGATGCGCTCCTGCAGGGCGCCCATTTCCGTAGCCAGAGTGGGCTGGTAGCCCACGGCAGAGGGCATACGGCCCAGCAGTGCGGACACCTCAGAACCGGCCTGAGTGAAACGGAAAATATTGTCGATAAACAGCAGCACGTCCTGATGCTTCACATCACGGAAGTATTCTGCCATGGTCAGGCCCGACAGACCTACCCGCATACGGGCTCCTGGCGGTTCGTTCATCTGACCGAAGACCATGGCGGTCTTGGCGATAACGCCGGACTCGGTCATTTCATTGTACAGGTCGTTACCCTCACGGGTACGCTCGCCGACGCCGGTGAACACGGAGTAACCGTTGTGAGCGGTGGCGATGTTGTAGATCAGCTCCTGAATCAGAACGGTCTTGCCCACGCCCGCGCCGCCGAACAGACCGATCTTACCACCCTTGGCGTAGGGGCAGATCAGGTCGATGACCTTGATGCCGGTTTCCAGAATCTCGGTAGCGGGCTGCTGCTCCTCATAAGAGGGGGCGGGACGGTGGATGGGCCAGCGGTCGTCGCCTTCCACGGCGGGCTTGTTGTCGATGGGCTGACCCAGCAGATTGAAGACGCGGCCCAGGCACTGATCGCCTACGGGCACGGAGATGGGCGCGCCGGTATCGGTGGCTTCCACGCCCCGCTGCAGGCCGTCGGTGGAGGACATGGCGACACAGCGCACCACGTTGTCACCGATGTGCTGGGCAACCTCGGCAACGATCACCCGCTCGCCCAGAGGGATCTCGATGGCGCTCAGCAGCGCGGGCAGCTGGTCGTCGGGGAAACGAATGTCAAGAACAGGACCCTGAACCTGGATCACGGTTCCTTTGTTGTTGGCCATTGGGGATTCAACTCCTTTGTTTGAGGGACTCTCAAATGGAATATGTGGTTCCGATCAGGAACCGGCGACGATCTCAGTGATCTCCTGAGTGATGGCGGCCTGACGTGCCCGGTTGAACTTCAGGCTCAGGTCGGCGATCATATCGTCAGCGTTCTGGGTGGCGGAATCCATGGCGGAGCGGCGGGCAGCCTGCTCGGAGGCCCGGCTCTCGCACAGCGCGCCATACAGCACGCCGCCCAGATATTCGGGAACAATGGCGGCAAAGACTTCCTCTGCCGGGTGCTCATACAGGGTATCGCAGCGGCGGGGCGGCTCTGCCTGCTTAGCCTCGGTTTTTTCCAGAGGCAGCAGCTTCATAAAGTCCGGGGACTGAGCAAGCATGGACACAAAGTCGGTGTACGCAACGTACACTTCATCGTACTGCCCGTCCAAAAACGCTTTGCACAGCTGCTTGGCGATGGAGAAGCAGTCGCCGATGCCCACAGAAGCGGCCTCCGCGTAGGAATCCGTCAGAACGGGAATGCCCTTACTCTTGAAGCTGTCCACGGCCTTCTTGCCGATGGGCAAAACGGTGGCTTCCTTATCCTGAATCTGGGAATAGACCAGCTTCAATACATTGCTGTTATAGCCGCCGGCAAGGCCCCGGTCGCCCGCAATGACCACGTACAGGACCTTCTTGCCCTCCCGTTTTTTGAGGTACGGGGAGGAAAAGTCCCGGTTGGAGCGGGTGATAGTTTCGATGGTATCCCGCAGAATTTCAAAATAAGGGCGGGAATTGGCGATCTGCGCCTGGGCGCGGCGAAGCTTGGAAGCAGCGACCATTTCCATGGCTTTCGTGATCTGCTTGGTGCTTTCCATGCTTCGGATACGGTTTTTGATTTCCTTGGTGGAAACGCCAGCCATGGGAAACCCTCCTTCCTTATGCCGTGAACTGAGCCACCAGCTCGTCCAGAGCGGCCTTCAGCGCGGCTTCGGTTTCGGTTTCCAGCTTGCCGGTGGTACGAATAGCTTCCAGCACATCGGCATGGTAGTTATCCATGTGCTCTTCCAGCCGCTTCTCAAACTCCGGCACATCCTCCACGGCGATGGAATTCAGATAGCCGTGGGTGACGGCATAGATGATGCACACCTGCTGCGCCACTTCTTTGGGAGAACCGTTCTTCTGCTTCAGCACTGCCACGATGCGCTCGCCCAGAGCCAGACGGGACTTGGTGTCCGCGTCCAGATCGGAGCCGAACTGGGCAAAGCTCTGCAGCTCCCGGTACTGAGAGTACAGCAGCTTCAGGGAGCCTGCCACCTTCTTCATGGCCTTGATCTGGGCGTCGCCGCCAACACGGGACACGGAGATGCCGGGGTTCACGGCGGGCATAACGCCGGAGTTGAACAGCTCGGTTTCCAGGAAGATCTGACCATCGGTGATGGAAATGACGTTGGTGGGAATGTAGGCAGAAACATCGCCTGCCTGCGTTTCAATGATGGGCAGCGCGGTGAGAGAACCGCCGCCCAGTTCGGGGGACAGCTGCGCCGCCCGCTCCAGCAGACGGGAGTGGAGGTAGAACACGTCGCCGGGGTAAGCTTCCCGTCCGGGGGGACGGCGGATCAGCAGAGAAATGGCACGATAGGCCACCGCGTGCTTACTCAGGTCGTCATAGACCACCAGTACATCCTTGCCCTGATGCATGAAGTATTCACCCATGGTGCAGCCTGCGTAGGGGGCGATATACTGCATGGGGGCCAGCTCGGAAGCGGTAGCGGAAACCACGATGGTGTAGTCCATGGCGCCGCCTGCCGTCAGGCTTTCTACAACCTGCGCAACTGTGGAACGCTTCTGACCGATGGCAACGTAGATGCAGATGCAGTTCTTGCCCTTCTGGTTCAGAATGGTGTCGGTGGCAATGGTGGTCTTGCCGGTCTGGCGGTCGCCGATAATCAGCTCACGCTGGCCCCGGCCAATGGGGATCATGGAGTCGATGGCCTTGATGCCGGTCTGCAGGGGGCGGGAGACGTGCTGACGCTCGATGATGCCGGGGGCGGGCATTTCGATGGCCCGGTAGCCCTCTGCTTCGATGGCGCCCTTGCCGTCGATGGGCTCGCCCAAGGCGTTGACAACACGGCCAATGAGCCCAGCGCCCACGGGGACGGACACGACACGGCCGGTACGCTTGACGGTGTCACCCTCCTTGATGCCCTGATCGCTGCCCAGAATGGTGATGGATACGGTGTCCTCCTCCAGATTCTGGGCCATGCCGAAGGAGCCGTCGGGGAATTCAACCAATTCGCCGGACATGCACTTGTCCAGACCGGAGGCTTTGGCAATGCCGTCGCCCACCAGAATGACAACGCCCGTCTCACTGGCTTCCATTTTGTGCTCGTAGTTTTTGATCTGACTACGAATGATTTTTGTGATTTCTTCGGGTCTCAGTTCCATACAGTCCCTGCTTTCTCGTCAGAGTACGGTTTTGCTCAGCAGCTCCCGCACCGCGTCCAGATGGTGGGACACGGTATCGTCCAGCCGCTGACCGTCATAGTCCAGGCGGACGCCGCCCAAGACCGCGGGATCGATCCGGTTTTGCAGAATGATGTGCTTGCCGGTGATTCGGTTCAGTTTTTCGGTGATTTTGGCACTCTGTGCTTCCGACAGTGCCACGGCAGTGACGGCGGTCACCCGCAGATTGCCGTTGTCCTGATCAAAGTGCTGGGTATAGGCCTCACAGCAGTCGCCGAAATGGCGCATATAGCCCTTTTCCGTGAGAATTTTCAGGAAATTCAGCACATAGGGGTGCACCTTCTCCCGGAAACTGTCGTCCAGGATCTGGCAGCGTTCGGCTTTGGTCAGGTTGGGAGAGGAAAGAAGACGGATAAAATCCGGCTCCTGACGAAAGCCTTCCCGCAGAGCGGCCAGCTGCTGCCCGATTTGGGAGGAGAGGGATTCCTCTTTCGCCAGTTCGTACAGGGATTCGCCGTAGACATTTCCAACTTCCGTCATACGTTATCACCCAATTCGTCAATGAAGCGGTCGATCATATCCGCCTGATCGCCGGCGTTCAGCTCCCGGGCCACCACCTTGCCGGCAATTGCCATGGCAAGGTCGGAAATCTCGTTCTTGGCCTCGTTGATGGCCTTTTTCTTCTCCAGCGCAATATCGGCAGCGGCCTTGGACTTGATCTGAGCGGCCTGCTGCTGTGCCTGGGCGATGATCTCCTCACTGCGGGAATTGGCGGTACGCTGGGCGGTCATGAGCAGATCGTCTGCCTTGGCTTTCGCCTCCTGCATATTTTGCTCGTAGGTCTGCTTGATAGCCAGCGCTTCGGACTTGGCGGTTTCCGCCTCGGTGATCTGCTTGTCGGCAGCTTCCCGGCGCTGGTCGATGATGGCCTTGATTTTGTCCAGGAAGAAAATCTTCACGATCAGCAGCTGAATGAACAGATTGCAGATCTGGGCGATCAGGGTCACGGGGTTTACCGTCACTAAGGACTGGTAAAGGGTATCCATTGCGTTGCCTCCTTCCGGCGTAAAATGAATGAATCAGAATGCCGGAATCAGCCCAGATAGTTCATGAACATACCGGGAGCCACGAAGATCAGCAGCAGGCCGGTGACGAAGCCGTAAATACCGGTGGTCTCGGACAGCGCGATACCCAGAATCATGGAGCTGGTCACGTCGCCCTTGCACTCGGGGTTCCGACCGATGACTTCACAGGCGCGGGCGGCGCAGTTGCCTTCGCCGATACCAGGGCCGATACCTGCGATCAGAGCCAGACCGGCGCCGATGGCGCAACCTGCCAGAGCAATGCCTTTAGCCAGAATTTCCATACTATTTTCCTCCTAAAATTGATTTACAAGGTGTGATATTCAAATGGCGGCAGTCAATCGCCTGCGGCCTGTTTGATAAAGAGAGTGGTGAGCGTACAGAAGATGAACGCCTGAATGCAGCCGCCAAACCAGTCGAAATACAAGCTGGGAATGGCGGGAATGCCGATGGTCAGCCAGGGGAAGGTAGCGCCCAGGGTGGTGATAACGCCCAGCACGCCCAGCACAGCGGCAATGATGCCCACAATGAAGGGCAGCTTCTTTTTGCGCTTGCGGCCCAGTACGATCAGCGCCCCGCCTGCGATTGCCACAACGATGCCGACATACAGGTTGGAGCCGAGAACGTGGAACAAGGCGCTGTTGGCGGCGGTGAGGGCTGCGTAGATCAGGGTGCTGATGACCGTGCCGGACAGAATGTTGCCGAAGTGACGGCAGGCCATGGACACGGGGGTGAAGCACTCGCTCATGATGTTGATGGGCAGCAGGATGAAGATAGGCTCCAGAAAGCCCTTCAGATAGCCGCCGATGCCGGAGGCCTTGATCTTGTGGTAGGTAATCAGCACGAACACCACCAAACCCCAGGCAAGCTCTGTCATCAGGTCAGCCGTGGGGCTCCAGATGCCAAGTAAGCTAATCAGGTTGGAGATGATGCTGGTGACAAAAATCGTGCCCACCAAGGGGATGTAGCGGTCAAATTCCGGCCCCATGTTGCCCCGGACGAAATTCACCAGGGAGGTGTAAATCATCTCCGCCACCGCCTGCTTCCGGGAGATGCCCGTGACCTTCAGGTTGGAGCCCAGCCAGATGCACAGGGCGGAAATGATGAGCATGACCAGCCAGGCCACCGCAAGGGTCTGGGTGATCTGCACCGTGCCGAAAATGGGAACATTTTCAAAGGTTGCCAGAATTCTCGCGCCGTTGATTGATACTTCCATAAAACACAATCACCTCATTCTTTACCGATTGTTAAACTTCAAAGGTACCAAGGGTATCTTCTGGCTCGTCCTCGTCAGGCAGGGCCTTGGCGGGGGCGTCACTTTTGGGAAAGAGCTTATTGCGGCTCTGCAGGAAGAAGATCACCACGTTGGGGAACAGGATAGGGGCCGCGCCCGCCACAAAGTGGATGGGCTTCAGCACGAAGCACAGCACCACCCAGCCGGCCTGCAGAATCAGACGGACATTGTAGCTGAGCTGGAAGCGGGCCTTCATTTTCTTCTTGTTTTCGATCTCCACGGCGCTCTGCACCGTCAGACACAGGATTGCAAAATTCGCAATTGCCACCACGGAGCCGCAGGCGGCGCCCAGCAGGATACGGAAAACGTCAAAGGTGCCGACGCCAACCAGACTCAGCACAAACAGAGCGGCGATCATCACGCCGTCGCAGGCCAGTGTGCCCAGGGCGATGCGGGAAAGCTCCTTACGGGAAGCGGGTTGTAATTTCATGGGACAGGTTCCTTCTTCATAAATCAGGTGTGGTCGTTAAAGCTGATGGGGTGTTCTTTCTTGCCGCCGGCTTCCTCTGCCGCCTTGCGCAGGGAACGCAGACAGGAACGGGTGGTGCTGATGCTGGTAAGAATGCCCAAAACACCAAAAACCGCCACGATCCACATACCAAATCCGAATTTGCCCCGAAGCCACACGGCGACGAGCAGAAAAAATACAGTGGGGAAGATGACGGAAAAGCCGAACTGACCGACCCACACCAGCAAAGAGAGAAATTTCATGGTTCCTCCACGGTCACTCAATATATGCTATATTATAGCTTTTTTACCGTCAAAATGCAAGGACAATCTGCGAATCTTTTCGCAGCGGCAGGCGGTTAAGGACTATTGTTTCCACTTTGTTCACAAAAGATCAAACTGCCCTCTTTTCTTTTGGGGGAAAGTGGTGTAAAATGTCACAAAACACCTCCGGCGGCATAGGATATTCCCGAGGTGGTATCATGGGATGGTATGTGCTGCTGGGAACCTTGGCGGCCTACGGCGCACTCAGCGCCCTGTGGGCGGCGCTGGGCTGGCTGCTGCCGGGACTGCGGGGCTGCGCGCTGGTGTATATGGGTACGCCGGCGGAAGGCATCCGCCGCCGCTATCGCTGGCTGCGGGGGCTGGGACTGATGAACTGTCCCTTCCTCGCGGTCACGGAGGACGGGCAGACGGAAGATACGGAAAGCTGCGGCCGGGAAGGCTTGCTGGAACGGCTGGAATGGGAGGCAGAGAGATTTGGGCGAACAGGAACTGGAGATTCTTCAGGGCGCGGTCAGCGCCGTGGTATATCAGAATTATGAAAACGGCTACGCCGTCCTGCGGCTGAACGTAGGCGGCGGACAGACGGTGACGGTGGTGGGCACCATCCCCCTGCCCGCCGTGGGCGAGCGGCTGATGGTCACGGGCAAGTGGAGCAATCATTCGAATTACGGGCGGCAGTTTGAGGCGGAATTTTTGGAGCGGCTCATGCCCCAGACCACCATGGAAATCCTGAATTACCTGTCCAGCCGGGTCATCAAGGGCATCGGCCCGAAGATGGCGGCGCGGATTGTGGAGCGGTTTGGCGACCAGACCCTGGCGGTGATGGAGCGGGAGCCGGAGCGGCTGGCGGAGGTCGCCGGGATTTCCCGGGAAAAGGCCCGCTCTATCGGCGAGGAATTTCGGCTGCAGGTGGGCATGCGGCAGATCATGGAATTCTTTGCCCTGCACCACCTGCCGGCGGAGCTGGCGGTGCGTACATACAAGCGCTACGGCGACAGCACCATAGAGCTTCTGTATGACGATCCCTACCTTTTGATGGACGAGGAACTGGAGGCCGACTTTGCCGCGGTGGATCAGTTCGCCATTGATTTGGGCGTGGCGGGAGACGATCCCCGGCGGGTGGAAGCCGGGGTCCAGTTTGAACTGAATTACAATCTCACCGGCGGGCACAGCTTTCTGCCGGAGGACAAGCTTGCTGCCGCCACGGCGCGGCTGCTGCATGTGGAGGAGGACGCGGTCAGACAGGCGCTGGAGCGTCTGCTGGAAGCGGACAGACTGAACCGGGACGCGCTGGCGGGTATCACGGTGATCTATCTTCCCCGGCTGTATGAAGCGGAGACAGAATCCACCCGGCGGCTGCTGGAATTCGCGGGGAACACCTTCCCGGCGCCGAAAAATCTGGATAAACTCATCCGCTCCGTTGCGCATGACAGCGGGATCGACTATTCGGGCCAGCAGCTGGAAGCCATCCGGGAGGCGGCGACCTCCGGCCTTCTGTTGATTACCGGCGGCCCCGGTACGGGAAAAACCACCATTTTGAATGGAATTTTGGAACTTCTTGGAAGAATGCAATTGCGCTGCCTGCTGGCGGCGCCCACCGGCCGGGCGGCAAAACGGCTCTCCGAGGTCACCGGCGAGGACGCTTCCACCATCCACCGGCTGCTGGAAGCGGGCATTGACCCGGCTACGGGGAAAATGTTCTTTGCCCGGGATGAGGAGAATCCTTTAAAATGTGACGCGGTGATTGTGGACGAAATGTCCATGGTGGACGTACAGCTTCTGCACAGCCTTTTGCAGGCGATTCCTCAGGGAAAGCGGCTGATTCTGGTAGGCGACCCTGACCAGCTGCCCCCGGTGGGGCCGGGTTTCCCCTTTGGGGATATGCTCAGAAGCAGGGTTCTGCCTACCGTGCATCTGACGGAAATTTTCCGACAGGCCCAGCAGAGCCTGATTGTCATGAACGCCCACCGGGTCAATCATGGGGAAATGCCGGACCTGAAGTGCGTCACCAGCGACTTTTTCTTCATGCGCAGAAATAACGAAGAGACGGTGTGCAGTCTGATTCGGGATCTGTGCGCCGTGCGGCTGCCCCAGAAAATGGGGATTCCCGCCGACCAGATTCAGGTGCTTTCCCCCACCCGCAAGGGGGCCGTGGGCACGGTGAACCTGAACCGGCTGCTTCAGGCGGCGCTGAACCCGCCTGCCCCGGAGAAAAAGGAGCGGGCCTTCGGCGACTATCTGTTCCGGGAGGGCGACCGGGTGATGCAGATTCACAACAATTACGACATTCTTTGGAAGAAAACGGATGGAAGCATGGTTGGAGCCGGAATTTTCAACGGCGACGTGGGTATCCTCCAGAGCATCGATACCGGCGCGGAAACCCTGACCGTCCTGTTTGATGACAAAGTGGCGGAGTACGACTTTACCCAGCTGAACGAACTGGAACCGGCCTACGCCATGACGGTGCACAAAAGTCAGGGCAGCGAGTACCGGGCGGTGGTGCTGGCAGCGTGGAACGGCTCACCGTACCTGCTCAGCCGCAGCATTCTCTACACCGCCATCACCCGGGCCAGAGAGCTTTTGGTCATCGTGGGCCGGGAGGAAACTGTGGGCGTCATGGTGGGCAACGCCAAGAAAAACCGCCGCTACAGCGGCCTGAAGCTGAGATTGCAGGGGAAAGTGAAATGAAATTGTATCATTTTCTCATGGAGCTGCTGTTTCCGCCTAAATGCGTGCTGTGCCGGCAGCTGCTGAAAAAGGGGGAAATCGACCTGTGCAGAGCCTGCCGCACGGAGGCCCCGGAGTATCCAAATCGCAAAATTAAGCTGCAATTTCTTGACAGCTTCGCCGCGGTCTGGTACTATGAAGGGAACGTAAGAGGCAGTCTCCTACGTTATAAGTTCCGAAACGCCCGCGCTTACAGCGTTTCTTACGGCAGAATCCTCGCCATGAAGCTGCTTGCGCAGTACCCCGATGGCTTTGACGTTCTGACCTGGGTGCCTGTCAGCCCCCTGCGTAAACTGCGCCGGGGCTACGATCAGGTGGAGCTGCTGGCAAAGGCCGTGGGGAAAGAGCTGGGTATGACCCCGGTTCCCACATTAAAAAAGATTCGCAACAACCGCCCCCAATCCCGCCTGAAAGACCCGGCGGCCCGGAAGGCCAACGTGCTGGGCGCATACCGTCTTCTGGACGGTGCGGAAGTCCGGGGAAAACGGGTTCTGCTGCTGGACGACATTCTCACCACCGGCGCCACTGCCGGAGAATGCGCCCGGGTCTTGCTCAGCGCCGGGGCGAAGGAAGTACATTGTGCCGCAGTCGCGGCTGCACGAAAGTAAAGGTGTCGCTATGTCTCTGTTTTCTATGTTTTCCAACGATCTGGGCGTGGATTTGGGCACGTCCAATGTCCTGATTTACGCCGACGGCAAGGGCCTGGTTGTCCGGGAGCCGTCGGTGGTGGCGGTGGATAAAAATACCGGCAAAATTTTGCAGGTAGGCGCCGCCGCCCGGAATATGCTGGGCCGTACCCCCGGCAACGTGGTTGCCATGCACCCGCTGAAGGATGGCATCGTCTCCGACCACGAAATGACCGTCAAAATGTTGCAGGAAATGTTCAAAACCGCCACCAAGGCGGGCCTGTTCACCCCCAAGCCCCGTGTGGTCGTGTCCGTTCCCTCCGGCGTGTCCGAGGTTGAGGAGCGCAGCGTCATCAACGCCGCCATCGAAGCTGGCGCCCGCCGTGTGTTCCTGATTGAGGAGCCGCTGGCAGCGGGGCTTGGTGCGGGCCTGGATATCCGCGGGGCCAGCGGTCACATGGTGGTGGACATCGGCGGCGGCACCACGGACATTGCGGTGCTGAGCATGAACGGCGTGGCCGTGTCCTCCTCCCTGAAGATTGCGGGCAACTACTTTGACGAGATGATCGCCCGGTATGTCCGCCGCCAGCACGGCGTGGTCATCGGCCAGGTCACTGCCGAGAGCGTAAAAATCCAGATCGGGCAGGTCTACCCCCGGGACGAGGAACGCAGCATGAACATCAAGGGCCGGGACTTCAAAACCGGTATGCCCAAGATGGTGACTCTGACCTCCACGGAGATTTACGAGGTTCTCCGCCGCCCCGCCCGGCAGATTGCCGACGAGGTGCTGGCGGTGCTGGAGGAAACCAGCCCGGAGCTGGTGAGCGACGTGTCGGAAAACGGCATCACCATTACCGGCGGCTGCGGCCAGTTGTGGGGTATGGATTTGCTTCTCATGGAGCGCACCGGTATCGCCTGCATTCTGGCGGACGACCCGGACTCCTGCACCGCCTACGGCGCGGGCAAGAGCCTGGCCTGGATCAACAATATGCAGGAAGGCCCCATCAACATCGCCCGCCGCCGGGCCATGCGGGGGTAACAACGCAATACGAAACCGGCTTCGTCCATCGGGCGGAGCCGGTTTTTGCGGCGACTCGCCGCTTAAGAAAATCCTAAGCTTCTTAAGAAAATCATAAGGTGCCCTTTGGTTGACAAACCATTTTCTTCCAGCTATGATGAACGGGAGGAAAGGATGTGTTTTGTATGAAGAAGTGTATCTGTATTCTGTTTTCCCTGATTATGCTGCTGTCCATGACAGCCTGCTCTGAGAATATCGCCGGAGAGACTACCGTCATTGCCACGGCGGTGCCTGCCGAAACCACGGCGGCAGCGGAAGCCGAGGGCGTGTACACCGTGTCCAATGTGGATGAATTCATTGCCGCCATTGGCCCTGACCGGGAAATCCGGCTGGAACCGGGCACCTACGACCTGTCCACCGCCAGCACCTACGCGGGGGAAACGGGCAATGAATGGTGCTACTGGGACGAGGTGTTTGACGGCTACGAACTGGTGATTCAGAACGCGAAGAATCTGACCATCACCGGCGTGGGGAAGGACAGCGTGACCATTTCCGCCACGCCCCGGTATGCGCAGGTTCTGCGGCTGTACGGCTGTGAGAATATTTCCATGACGGGCTTCACCGCCGGACATACGAAGGAACCCGGCTACTGTGTGGGCGGCGTTGTGTATCTAGATGGCTGTGCCACCGTGTCCATCCGGGACGTGGGGCTGTACGGCTGCGGCGTGACGGGCGTGTGTGCCGATGGCTGTACCGGCGTGACTGTGGCCAACAGCGATATTTACGAGTGCTCCTACAACGGCATCCTGGTGATGAACAGCCTGAGTGTGGATGTGGTCAACTGCCGGATTTACGACCTTGGCAAGGGCGAGTGGGAAGCCAGCGAGGTGTTCTGCCTGGATAACAGCTCGGATATCACCATCTCCGACTGCGAAGTTTTCGACAATCTGTCCCAGTATCTAGTCAGAAGCTCCGGCGTTGATTTGGTGACCCTGAAAAACAACGTCTTCCGGGATAACTGGGTAAAATCCAACGCA
The DNA here is from genome assembly GCA_945948535.1 of uncultured Clostridia bacterium. Taxonomy (GTDB): domain Bacteria; phylum Bacillota; class Clostridia; order Oscillospirales; family Oscillospiraceae; genus Faecousia. The sequence continues at coordinate 4,088 of CAMFBN010000056.1, read as the reverse complement.
TTCGGTACATTTGGAAACTTTGTGACGATGGATGGCAATACCTTCGAGGACTGCCTGATTCCCCGCTGGTTTGAAAACGGCTGCGGCGCGGTGGATGCCGAGGGTAACTCCATCACCGAGGACACCCTGAACGGACTGGCTCCCGAGGAAACTGTCTCCGATGGCCCGAAAGCCACGGTTACCGTGACCAATGCCGACGAATTCCTTGCCGCCATTGGCCCCAATACGGAAATCGTCATTGACGCGGCAACCATCGATTTCAGCACCGCCAAGGACTACGGCGGCGGCCCGAAGAAGTATTACCGCTGGGAGGACCTCTACGACGGTCCCGGGCTGGTCATTACAGGTGTAAACAACCTGACCATCCGCAGCAAGGACGGAAAGACGAAAAACCACACCATCTGCGCCGTGCCCCGGTACGCCAATGTCCTGAGTTTTATCAACTGCGACAATCTGGTACTGTCCGGCTTCACGGCGGGGCATACACAGGAGCCTGGAGACTGCGCCGGCGGCGTGCTGCGGTTCCAGAAATGCACCATGATTAGCGTGGACAACTGCGGCCTGTTCGGATGCGGCACACTGGGCGTGGACGCGCAGATGTGTACATCCATTGCCTTGCGCAAGTGCGACATTTATGAGTGCAGCAATGGCGGTGTGTCCATGTACGATACCACCGGTATCACCATTGAAAAGTGCACCTTCCGGGATTTGGGCGGCAACAACCTGATGCTTTACGACTGCAGCGATGTGACCGTGGACGGGGAGCCTATCAACGGGCAGAGTTATAACGGAAGATAATCCAATTGACAGTTGACGATTATGGAAGAGGTGACATCGTGGAAAATCTGCTGCTGGAATTGCTGGATAAGCTTTGCGGGGCTATTGTATCCCTGCCGCTGGTGTTGATTTCCATTTTCGTTTTTGACCGGGAGCGGGCAAAGCGGAAATGGGGCTGGATGGCGCTGCTGACGCTTTACTTAAACGCCATGTACATCGTCATCGGCGTGCCGGGAGTGCAGTATATCTGCTGGGACCCGACCCTCAACCTGATTCCCTTTCAGGATTTCAGTGCCAGAAATGTGGAGGGCATGGTTCTGAATGCAATTATGTTTGCCCCGCTGGGCTTTCTGCTCCCGGCCTACTTTGAACGGTATCGCCACTGGGGCCGGACGCTGGCGGCGGGGTTTCTCACGTCCCTGACGGTGGAGTTGATCCAGCTCTTTACCTTCCGGGCCACGGATGTGGACGACCTGATTATGAACACGCTGGGAACCCTCGTGGGCTTCCTATTGGCGAAGCTGATTCTCCGCCATAGAACCGCTGTGTACCGGGGGAAAAAGGACTGGCTGGAGCTGATTGTTGTCAACGCCATCATCCTGCTGGTGATTGTATTCGTGCGGTATCCGCTGATGGAAGTCATGTTGATACTGATTTAATAGCAAAAATCCCTCGTATGTTGCAGCACATACGGGGGATTTCTTTGTAGGGCGGGTTTATGACCCCGCCGAGCAGGTTCTGCTGATTGCAAGTGCGCAGAATGCGTAAGCGGGTCGGTGGGGTCATGACCCCACCCTACGAAAAGCAGCATCCGTGAGATAAAACCTCCCGGACGCTGTTTTCTTATTCCAATTCATCCATATCCAGCACATCGCCGTTCTGGGTCAGCTGTTCCAGAATGCCGTCGCGCAGACGGTAGCCCTCGCCGCACAGCAGCAGCCCATCGTCGTCCTGATAGAAGTAGCTGCCGTCAGGCAGGGCGAAGAAGGTGCTGCCCATGCTGTCTAAGTAGGTGATGTCCTCAAACAGCCGCTGACCGTCCAGAAGATTGTCCTTCACCTTTTGGTAGTGGGGCAGGATGTTCACACCGGTAAGCCCCAGACCCTCTGCCCACCGGGGAAAGTCCGGACTGGATTCGCCCTCCTCCTCGGGCTGGACGTAGACGCAGTCTGCGCAGTTCATGCTGCCGGCGCTGATGCCAACCACCACGCCGTCAAAGTGTCCCATAAGCTCCCGTAGGCCAATTTCCTGAAAGAAGGCGTTCTGGGTGGGAACATGACCGCCGGACAGCAGAATCAAATCACTGCCTGCAATCAAAGCTTCTGCATCTTCCGCATTGAGACCGTCCAGAATGTGGTAGGACTGAAAGGACATCCCCGCCTCGGAGAAGGCGCCTGTGGTGTCCGCGGCAAAGCGGCAGGTATCCTCCCGGTTTTCCGGGTCAGCGGCAATGAACAGCGCCCGGGGGCAGGGGGGAAGCACAGAGCGGATGCGGTCAATAAAATCGTTGTCGTTACTTAAGATAGCCCGGTCGGCGTCATTTACATAAGGGCTGCTGGTGACAAACAAAACCATGGGTTATTTCTCCTTAGGAATGGTAAAGCCGGGAAAGTATTCCTCCACAAAGTCCACCTTTTCCACCTGGAAGGACTTACCGTTCAGGTTTTCCAGAGAACCGGCATCCGTGGTGAAACAGAAGGTCAATTTATAGGAGTACAGCGCCTGATAATTCCGGTCAAAGCGCTTATCCAGCTTGCCGTACTTGCCGTCCCCCAGCAGGGGGTGTCCGGCGTGGGCAAACTGGGCGCGGATCTGGTGGGTTCTGCCGGTGATCAGCTCGCACTCTACCAGCGACAGCCCGTTCCGGCTGCACAGCGTGCGGTAGTTGGTCTGGCAGGTTTTGGCCCCGGGCTGGGGGGTGTCGGTGACAAAGACCCGGTTTTTCTTCGCGTCTTTGAAAAGATACCCCTTTAACTGGCCGTCCCGGGGCTTTGGGGTGCCCTCCACGATGGCCAGATACCGCTTGTCCAGCTCCCGGTCCTTGATCTTCTGGTTCATGACTCGCAGAGCCTCGGCGGTTTTTGCCGCTATGACGATGCCGCCGGTATTCCGGTCGATGCGGTTGCACAGGGCAGGGGTGAAGGCGTTTTCCTCCCGGGGCCGCCACTCCCGCTTCTGGTAGAGATAGGACTGAATGTGGTCAATCAGCGTCCTGCCGTATTCCGCCCCGTCGTGGGGGTGCACCGCAAGGCCGGGGCGCTTATCAACCAAAAGAATGTTTTCGTCCTCGTAGACGATGTTCAGCTTTGGGGAAGCCACCGTCAGGTAGGCGTTGTCCTGACTGGGCTTGTCGAAGAATTCGTCGTTGATATAAAGCTGCAAAACGTCTCCGGCACTTAAGCGGGTGTCCCGGTCGATGCGCTTTCCGTTACACTTAATGCGCTTGAGCCGGATATATTTTTGCGCCAGCGAAGCGGGCAGCAGGGGAACGGCCTTGGCAAGAAACCGGTCCAGCCGCTGCCCCGCGTCGTTGGGGCCGATGGTAAATTCCTTCATTAAACTTTTCCTATATTCTCGTCAAAGTGGCGGTTGATCTGCTCGGTGAATTCCAGAGCGGCGTTGTAGCCCATCTTTTTCTGACGGTTGTTCATGGCGGCGACCTCCAAAATCACGGCAAGGTTTCGCCCAGGGGTGATGGGGATGGTGTTCATGGGCACCTTGACCCCCAGAATTTCCGTATAATGCTCCTCCAGACCCAGCCGGTCGTAGGCTTCCTGTGTATTCCAGGGGACGATGTTCATCACCAGATTGATCTCGTTTTCCAGCTTGACGGAGCCCATACCGAACAGCTTCGCCACATTGATGATGCCGATGCCCCGCAGCTCCACATAGTTGCGGATGAGCGCGGGGGCGGTGCCCATGAGGGTGCCGGCGGAGACCTTGCGAATTTCCACCGCGTCGTCGGCGATGAGCCGGTGGCCCCGCTTGAGAAGCTCCACGGCGCACTCGGATTTGCCGATACCGCTGTCTCCGGTGAGGAGGATGCCCTCGCCGTAGACCTCCACCAGCACGCCGTGGCGGGTGACCCGGGGGGCCAGAGCGGTTTTCAGGTATGCGATGATGGAGGAGACGATGGCGCTGGTGGCATCCTTGGAGAGCAATATGGTGATATTGTGCTTTTTTGCCATTTCCAGCATTTCGGGATGGGGCTGGATGCCCCGGGCAATGAGCAGGGCGGGGAATTTGTAGGAGAACAGCCGGTCAAAGATGGCGCTGCGGTTGGCGGGGGTCAGCTTGCCCACGTAGCTCAT
>CAMFBN010000055.1 GCA_945948535.1 uncultured Clostridia bacterium | reverse complement strand
CTGCCGATCAAAAAACTGCTGGCCCCGGCTGTGCCGCACCTGTACGGCAAAAGCTACGAGGAGGCGGAACTGGATTACTACGGCATATTGCAAAAGCACATCCAGCAGCAGGTGGAAAAAGTCCTGGCGCAGAGGGCATAAAAAACGGCCCCTTTTGGGGCCGCAAAATGGTCAATTATAAAAATCGTCGCCGGAAAATCCCATTTGAGAGGCAAGGAGGTATATGTGCTTGCATGGTTTACTCCGCTTTGAAAAATCCTCACATGAGCAATAGTCCAGCGTTGTGGTGTATTTGTTCCCGGTGGATCCGCTGATCGTAGCAACCCCGGTTTTTGCGTTATACCCAATAATTGCAATACCGTCATGCAAAGCCCGTTCAAACCGATCAGACTGTGCCGCACCACGGTGTACCTGTTCATTCCAACTCCCAAAAGTGCGGCAGCCTGCAAGTGTTGGGCGGGCAAAAGACACGAACTTTATTTCCTCCCGCTTTGACAGTTTGAAAAACACCAAAAGCCCCAGGATCACCAAGACGATCCCGACGGGAGGAAAAGCAAGTGCGAGCAGAACACCCAGGACGACCAGGACAGCGCCAAGCACATGGCACAAAAGCCGGAATGACTTTGAAACCGAGCGGGTGTATATGGCCCCGCCCTGTTCAAATGTCGTGGACTTTTCATCTTTCATTTTGTACCCTCCGTTTCTGATTATTGCCACGTTTTTCTGATTATTTCCACATAAGTGATTATAAGTTACAAAACACGACTTTGCAAGGGGGCGCTTTCATGTGACACAAGAAAATTTGCTGGACGCCGTGGTGGACGACCTGAAAGGCGTATTTACTCACGACACCCTGACCAACTCCCAGGGCGTCGAGCGGACCGTGCAGGTGTACCGGCAAAATCTCCCGATCCGGGAGGGCACCGACGAAGAACCCGAAGCGGAGGAACCGCCGGAGCCGTATGTGTTGGTGCGCCTCTATCAGGGCGAGTTACCGGCACCGGACACCAGGCAAAAGGTGGACGTGGTGCTGACAATCTGCGTTGTGGATCAGGACCCGAACCGCCAAGGTTACCGGGACGCCCTCCACATCGTCAACAGCATTTTGACCCACTACGGAGAAAACAACATCGTGGGGCGGAGGTATGAGGTGCAATACCCGATCAAATGGGCCACCCAAGAGGAGGAAAGCCACCCGTATTATTTCGCCGCCGTGGCGCTGACGTTTGAGGCGCCGGCGATTTTCAAGGAGGTGCCAGAAACATAATGGCGAAACCCAAAAAGGCCGAACAGGCCACCACCGTGGTTTACTGCGGCCCGTCCATTCCGGGCGTGGCGAAGCAGTACACCGCATACACCAACGGGATCCCCACCGCGCTGGCGGAGGCTATCGCGAAGCAGCCGGCCATGGAGGGGCTGGTGGTGCCCCTGGAGCAGTTACCGGAGGCCATGAAGAACCTGCGGAGCGGCACGGGGCATATTTTCCGCCTGTATCGTCTGGTACAGGTCAAACACTAAACAGGAGGTAGAACAACATGGCATACAAACACGGTGTATATAACACCGAGCAGGCCACCAGCCTGACCGTACCCGTTCAGGGCAGCGCTGGCCTGCAGGTCGTTTTCGGCACGGCACCCATTCACCTGGCGAAAGACCCCGCGGCGGCGGTCAACACCCCCAAGCTGGTTTACAGCTACAAGGAGGCTGTGGAGGCCGTCGGCTATTCGGACGATTTCGAGAACTTCACTCTTTGCCAGAGCATTAGCGCCTGTTTCCAGGTTTTCAACGTTGCGCCCATTATCCTGGTGAACGTGCTGGATCCCAATAAGGAGGCCCACGTCACGCAGAACCAGGCGGAAAGTTGCGACGTTGTGGACGGCGTGGTGCTGTATGACAAGAAATATGTGCTGCTGAACACCCTGACCGTGAAGAACGGCAGCGCCACCCTGGTGGCCGGCAGCGACTACGAGGCGGCACATGAGGACGACGGCAGCGTGGCCATTACGCTGCTTTCCACCGCGGCAAAGGAGGCCAGCAGCCTGACCGTGAGCAGCACCAGCCTGAAACCCTCCGGCGTGACCGCTGCCGACATTGTGGGCGGCGTGGACGCCTCCACCGGCAAGGAAACCGGCCTGGAACTGATCCGCCAGATTTACCCCACCCTGGGCATGGTGCCCGGCCTGATCCTGGCACCCGGCTGGAGCCACACCCCCACCGTAGCGGCAGCCCTCCAGGCCAAGACCGAGAACATCAACGGCAATTTTAATTGCAGTTGCCTTTTGGACATTTCCACGGACAGCGACGGCGCGGTGGTTTACACCAGCGTAAAGGGTGCCAAGGAAGCCCTGGGCGCCAGTTCCGCCCATGCGGCGGCCCTGTGGCCCATGGTGGCCGTGGGCGAGAAGAAATATTATTTCTCCGCCATGTTTGCCGCCCTGACGGCCTACACGGACGCCAACAACGCAGACGTGCCCTATGAAAGCCCGTCCAATAAGGACCTGCGGATCACCGCCACGGTTCTGAAAGACGGCACCACGGTGGCGCTGGATCAGCAGCAGGCCAACGACGTGCTGAACGCCAACGGCGTCATTACCGCGATCAACGCCAACGGGTTCAAGTCCTGGGGCAACAACACCGCGGCCTATCCCTCCACCACGGATCCGAAAGATCGCTGGTGGGCCGTGCGCCGTTTCTTTGACTGGGACGGAAATAATTTCATTCAGACTTATTTCCAGAAAGTTGACAAGCCGGGCAATAAGCGCCTGATCCAGTCTATTGTGGACAGCCAGAACATTATCGGCAACGGCTACGTTGCCCGCGACTACTGCGCCGGTTACCGCGTGGAGTTCCGCAGCGACGAAAACCCCGTTACCAACCTGCTGGCCGGCCACCTGACCGTACACACCTACCTGGCCCCGTACATTCCCGCGGAATATATCGAAAATATCCGCGAGTATGACGTGGACGCCCTGGAAAGCGCAATCGGAGGTGAATAAAGATGAACACGATCCCCACTAAGATCAACCGTTACAACGTCTACAACAAGGGAAACCGCCTGCTGGGTGTCGGTGAGGAAATGACGCTGCCGGACTTTGAGCCGTCCAGCGAAACCGTGACCGGCGCCGGGATCCTGGGTGAGATCGACGACCCCACCGTGGGCTATTTCGGCAATCAGGAACTGGAAATCCCGTTCCGCCTGCTGGACAAGGAAACCGCCGATATGATGGACATGACCAAGGCCGTGCAGCTGGAGATCCGCGGCGCCCAGCAGACCACCAACACCGAGGGCGATATTGAGTTCAGACCCATGCGCGTGGTGGTTCGTGGCCGCGGCGGAAAGCTGACCACCGGCAAGGTCAAGGCAGGCAGCCCCATGGACACCGCGATCACGCTGACCATTCTTTACATTCTCATTGAGGTGGACGGCAAGACCGTGGTGGAACTGGACAAGCTGAACGAGGTTTACAAGGTCAACGGCGTGGACGTTCTGGCCAAGATCAAGGAGATGTGCTGACATGAGCGACGAAAAGAGAATGGACACCGCCATGCTGGCGGAGAACGACGAAAACACCGCGGCGGAGGAAAACGCCCTGGTTATGAAGCTGGACAAGCCTTTCACCTTTGAGGGGCAGACGTACAAAGAGGTGGACCTGTCCGGCCTGGAGGACACCACGGCGGCAGACCTGCAGGCCGTGGGCCGTTTCGTGACGAAGAAGAACCCGGCGGCGAACCCCGCAACCGTGGAAATGACGCTGGAATACGCACAGTTCATGGCGGCCCGCGTCGCCCACCTGCCGCTGGAGTTTTTCGAGCGCCTCCCCGCAAAGGAGGCGATCAAGCTGAAAGGCATTGTCGTGGGTTTTCTTTACGGCGGGGCTGGGGACAACTAACGCCCGCCGTCATAAACAGGGCCTGCGTCGGGTTGTCCATACAACTGCGGACAGGGCTGGATTATCTTCTGGCCCTGTCCGTTTCGGACTTGAACGAACTGGCGGACACGGTGACGCAGTACGCGGAGGAGGTGGCGAAACATGGCCGGCAAAAATAAAACGTATGAGTTAATGCTGAAAATCGGCGGCAAGGTGGACAGTTCCCTGAAAACCGCCTGCAGCACCGCAGACAAGAACCTGGCTGCGCTGGGGAAAACGGCAAAGACCGCGGGAAAGATCGCTGCCGGCGCCATGGTAGCAGCCGCCACCGCTGTGGCGACCCTGGGAACCGCTGCGGTGAAATCCGCGGCGGAGTATGAGGCCCAGCTGGCCAACGTTTCCACGCTGCTGACCGGCACGGAGGCAGAGGTGGCCGCACGAACGGCGGAAATCGGGGATCAGGTTCTGGAAATCTCCAACCGCACGGGCGTGGCCACGGCTGACCTGACGGACGGAATGTATCAGGTGGTTTCTGCTTTCGGTGACAGCGCAGACGCCGCGGCCATTCTGGAAACCGCGGCAAAATCCGCGGCGGCGGGAAACGCGACCACGACGGACAGTATCAACCTACTTTCTGCCGTAACCAAGGGTTACGGCGATACCTCCGCGGAGGCGGTGCAGCAGGCGGCGGATCTGGCATTTGCCACCGTAAGACTGGGCCAGACCTCTTTCCCGGAACTGGCCGCAGGCATGGGCAAGGTCATTCCCCTGGCCAGTACCCTGGGGCTGGAGCAAGAACAGCTATGGGGCGCCATGGCCACGCTGACCGGCGTTACAGGTTCCACGGCGGAAGTGGTTACGCAAATGAAAGCCACAATGCAGGCGTTCCTCTCCCCGTCCAAGAATATGCAGGCTGCCCTTAAAAACATGGGCTATGAAAGCGGCCAAGCGCTGCTTGAAAGCAAGGGCCTGCAGGGATCTCTGGACGCCCTAAAGGACGCTGTGGGAGGAAACGAACTGGCGTTTGCTGGCCTGTTCTCCTCTGTGGAGGCACAAACCGCGGTGCTGGCTATGGCAGGCAACCAGGCCGAAAACCTGACCAGCAAGACGGCGGAAATGTACGAAGCCACCGGCGCGGCAAATACCGCCTTTGAGCGGCAGACCAACACCCTGGCATACGACATTCAGATGGTTAAAAACCTGGGCGCCAATTTCTTGACGCAGCTGGGCACCAACATTCTGCCGTATGTGCGGGAGTTCGCGGAGGCGGCCCTGCCGGTGGTTTCGGAGGCGCTGGAGAAGATCGGCAGCTACATGACCGGAACCATCATTCCGGCGGCAGAAACCGCGGTGAAATGGATTTCGGAACACCGCACCCTGATCCTGGCGCTGGCGGCGGGTATTGCCACCGCTGTGGCGGCCTACAAGGCGTATAAAGTGGCGATCACCGCCTACAACGCAGTTATGGCCGTGTATAAAGTGGTCACCGCGGCAAGCGCCACGGGCACCTTTACCCTGGCGGGCGCCATGACGGCGCTAAATCTTCCCGTGCTGGCAGTTGTGGCCGCCATCGGCCTGGCTGTGGCGGCGGGGATCCTGATTTATAAGAACTGGGACAAGATCAAGGCCAAGGCCGTGGAACTGGGCGCGAAGATCTCCGAGGTATGGGGAAACATCAAGACCGGCGTTTCCGAGGCCGTGGCGAACCTGGTTTCTGCGTTCCAGTCTAATTTCCCCCTGCTGTCCGCTTATTTGAGCGGGTGGTGGGAAAGTGTTTCGGCGGCCTGGGAAAACGTCAAGGCCATTTTTGCCAATATCATTGACTTTGTGCAGAACGTATTTGCAGGCAACTGGAGCGCCGCCTGGGACAATATCGTGGCCATTTTCGGAAACGTGTTTGGCATGATCGTGAACCTGGCGAAAGCCCCTATAAACGGGGTTATTTCCGCAATCAACTGGGTGCTGGAGAAGATCAACAGCATTTCCGTGACGATCCCGGACTGGGTTCCGGGCGTCGGCGGGAAAACCCTGGGCTTTAACATTCCGACAATCCCCGCCCTGGCTGCCGGTGGTATTGCAACGGCGCCCACGCTGGCGCAGATCGGTGAGGGCGGAGAGCCGGAGGCGGTGCTGCCGCTGTCCAAGCTGGCGGCCCTCCTGGACGAATGGACGAAGCCGAAGCCGACACCGGGCGGCGGAACGGGCGGCGGCGGTGAAACCGTCGTTTTCTCCCCGGTATTCAATTTCTACGGCGGGACGCCGAGCCGCGAGGAGGCCGAGGAGGCCGGGCGGATCAGTTTCGCGGAGTTCAAGAAACTGTATAGGCAGATGAAAGCCGAGGAGAAGCGCAAGCAATTCAGCCCGGCATAAGAGGAGGACCACACCATGGAAAGCACCTACACCACCAAGCAGGGGGACGTATGGGACAAAATCGCCTATGAGGTGTACGGCGACGAAGAATACACCGGCTGGCTGATGGAAAACAATTTCCCACTGCTGGACACGTTCGTGTTTGACGCCGGGGTGGTCCTCCAGACCCCGGCCCCGCCGGAGCAGACCGCGGCCAATGACCTGCCGATCTGGAGGAGCAAGGTATGAATACACGGCGGGCGTATGTAGACCTGATTTACAACGGAACCGCAGCCACGGCGGAAATTTCCGGTTTCGTGACGGATATTTCATACACGGATCCGGCCAGCGGAGAGGCGGACAGCCTGGACATTACGCTGCAAGACCGGGATCGCCGGTGGACGGGGGCATGGGTCCCCGTCGCCGGTGACACCCTGGCCGCGACGATCCGGGCGCTGAACTGCCAGTATTCCGGGGACAACCGGATCCTGCCGTGCGGTTTCTTTATCGTGGACAGTTTCAGTTTTTCCGGCTGGCCGGTTTCCGGGAACATTTCCGCGATCTCCACGCCGCTGGACAGCAGTTTCACCACCACCCAGCGGACAAAGACCTGGGAAAACGTGACCATAAAGGAGATCGGAACCGAGATCGCAGGCCGCGCCGGTATCGCGCTGGCCTGGGACGTGGAGGGCGACCCGTTCACGATCAAGAGCGTGGAGCAATCGGAACAAACCGACTGTGAATTTTACATGAACCTGTGCAACACCTACGGGCTGGCCATGAAAGTCTACGCCCAAAAGATCGTGGTGTATGACCGGGAGGCATACAAGAAAAAGAGCGCGGCGGCGGTGCTGTCCCCGTCCAGTATGAAATCCTGGTCATGGCAGCAGAATCAGGCCGGCACCTACACAGGCGGAGAGTTCACATACACCACCCCGGCCACGGAAAAGGAAATCAAGGTGACCGTGGGCAAGGGCAGCCGGATCCTAAAGCAGAGCGGCAAGGCTGACAGCAAGGCCGACGCGGAGCGGAAGATCAAGGCGGCGGTGGCCAAGGCAAACCACGGCAAGACAAAACTTTCCGCCACCATTGTGGGAAACGCCTCTCTGGTGGCCTCCCAATGCGTCCGGGTGGTGGGCCTGGGGAAGCTGTCCGGCAAGTATTACATTGACACCATTACCCACAAAGTCAGCGGATCCGGCGGCTACACCATGGACCTGGAAATGTCGCTGGTGGAGGAATGACGCGAGGAGGAACGCATGGAAAACAACATCCGGCTGGGCAAGATTTCAGCCGTTGATTACGCCGCGGGCACGGTCCGCGTGGTGTACCACGAAAAGGACGACGCCGTGACCGCCCCCATTCCCCTGATTTCATCGGAGTATTTCATGCCGGAGGTGGACGACATGGTTATGGTGCTTCACCTCTCCAACGGCACGGAGGCGGGCGTGGTCCTGGGACGACCGTGGAGCGAAAAGAACAAGCCCCCGGAGGGTTCCAAAGGGCTTTACCGCAAAGACCTGGCCCGTTCGCCGGGTGAGGCCATGATCCGCTATAAGGACGGCACCCTGACCATCAAGGCCGCCAAGGTGGTGATTGACGGAACCGTGACCGTCAGCGGCGACGTGACCGCCGGCGGGGTTTCCCTGGACAACCACACCCACACGGACAGCATGGGCGGCGGAACCTCCGGGCCATCGTAAGGAGGCGATTTACACATGATCGGAACGCTGGGGCGCAAAATAATTTTTGAGGTGAGCGACAACAGGGTTTTGACCTTTGAGAGCATGAGCCGCGAGGTTTCCGGGCGCTGGACCGAACACGAAGTTTTAGGCGTGAAGCCGAAAGCGGAGTTTTTGGGGCCTGGCCTCCAGACCATAAGCCTGACCATTCACCTGTCCGCTGCCCTGGGCGTGAAGCCGCGGCGGATCCTGGACATGGTGGAGCGCATGGTGGAAAGAGGTTCGGCGGAGTACCTGGTGATCGGCGGCAGACTGGTGGGCCGCCGTCCGTTCCGCGTCACGGGATCGAGTGAAGCCTGGGACAAGGTTTACAGCCGCGGAGAACTGGCCAAGGCTACCCTGACCATTTCGCTGGAGGAATACGCATGAACGAAAACGACCTTTTCAATTTCCAACTGGAATATACGTTCACGGCGGACTGGCTGGCAGAACTGGATCGGCAGCTGGCCCTCCTGCTGTCCACACGGGAGGGCACCATGCCGCTGGATCGGGCTTTCGGCCTGAACATGGATTTTGTGGATATGCCGCCAGAGGCCGCAAAGAGCCTTTACACGGCGGAGGTCACCGAAAAGGTGTCCAAATTCATACCGGAGGTGCGGGTGCAGGAAGTGACCTGGACCGGCGGCAACACCGGAAAACTTTTTCCCAAGGTGGTGATAACAAGTGCCTGATATTTCCGCAATTCAGAACACCCCGGACGTGTCTTTCATCGACAACAAGACCATTGACGACGTGCGCGGGGATATGGTGGCAGACTTTGAGGCGTTCATGCTCCAAGCGACGGGCAGCAAGGTGTCCCTGGGCCGCGCCTCTGTCCACCGCATGATCCTGTATTCGGCGGCGGCGCAGATTTACCAAGCCATGCAGTACGTTGACCGAGCGGGCAAGCAAAGCCTTTTGAAATACTCCTATTCGGAGTTCCTGGACAATCTGGCGCTGCTGAAAGGCGTTACCAGAGAACCGGCCAAGGCGGCCACGACCACGATCCGCTTTACCGCGTCGGCCACCAGGACGCTGGCCACGCCGATCCCGGCGGGCACCAGGGTTTCCTCCAGCGGTTCCATTTATTTCAGCACGATGGAGTACGCAGAGATCCCGGCGGGCAGCCTGACGGTGGACGTGCTGGCGGAGTGTACCGCAACAGGCAACGCGGGCAACGGACTGGCGCCTGGCGAGGTGTCCACCATCGTGGATCCCGTTCCCTACATTACCAGCGCCGTGAACCAGAACACCACGGAGGGCGGCGCAGACGTGGAGAACGACGAAAGCCTGGCGGAGCGGGTTTACCTGGCCCCTGGCGCCTATTCTACGGCAGGCCCGGAGGACGGATACCTGTACCACGCCAAGAAGTACAACGCCGCCATTGGTGACGTGGTGGCCACCAGCGACCACGAAGCGGGCCAGGTGGATATTGTTTTCATCATGGCCGACGGTTCCAAGCCGGGCGCGGCCATGATCTCCGGCCTGCAGGCGTACCTCTCCGGCAAGACGATCCGCCCCATGACGGACAAGCTGACCGTGAAAGCCCCGGAGGAGGTCACATACAGCATTAACCTGACGTATTACATCAACCGCAGCGACAGCGCCAGAGCGGTGGCAATCCAGGCGGCGGTGGCCCAGGCCGTGGAGGAATATAAAACCTGGCAGCGCACCATAGGCCGCGACGTGAACCCGTCGCAGCTGGCCGCCATGGTCATGGAGGCAGGCGCCAAGCGTGTCACCGTGACCGCGCCGACGTTCACGGCGGTGGCCGCCACCAAGGTGGCAGCATTGACCGGATCGGCCACCGTGACGTATGGAGGGCTGGAAGATGATTAAACTTTCCGGCAGCCGCTTCACGGACATTATGCCGGAGAACCTGGCAGAGCAACCGGAGATCCAGGCGCTTGCCTACGCCGTGGGCAGGCAGGTGGAGAAGCTGCTGGCCTATGCCGACGGCGCCCGCACCTATGCGGCGATCTATGCTGTGCCGGAAAAGGTGCTGGATCTGCTGGCCGTGGAACTGCGTACTCCGTCCTATGACGAAAACTTTTCCATTAAGGTCAAGCGAACCCTGATCGCGGAAAGTCTGCTGTTTTACGCACAGATGGGCACCCCGGCAGCGGTGAACCGGATCATTGAAACCATTTTCCAGGCCGGTCATATCAGCGAGTGGTGGGAATACGGCGGGAAACCCTATCACTTTAAGGCATACACCACGAACCCGGCCATTACGTCGGACGACGTGGAGGAGTTCAAGCGGGTGCTGGGCACCGTCAAGCGCCTTTCCGCCTGGCTGGACGAAATCGTGTTGGATCTGTCCACACCTCCGGCGGAGGTATTCGTGGGCCATTGGATCCACACGGGCGACTTTATCACCCTGCAAAGGGCGACTATGTAACAGGAGGTTATCAGCCATGTTTCAGGCCCCGAAACTGACAGACGCCGGCAAAAACCTGTATTACAGGAATATGGCCGGTGAGGGGATCAAATTCACAACCATTCAGATGGGCAACGGCACAATCAGCGGCCCGATCTCCGCTATGACGGCCCTTGTCAGCGCCGTGGTGACTATTGACGCCGCGGTGAAGAACAACGCGGAGCAGTACGCCGACGTGTCCGGCCATTTCTCCAATGCAGAACTGGAGGAGGGTTTTTACTGGCGCGAGATCGGCGTGTTTGCGGCGGATCCCGATTACCCCAATGACCGCAGCCACGACATTCTTTACTGCTACCAAAACGCCTATGACACGGCGGACTTTATCCCCGTGGCGTCGGTGGAAACGGTGGAAAAAAACATTACCGTGCCCATTATCGTGGGCGACGCCTCCACGGTGTCCTGCACCCTGTCCAGTTCGCAGGTGCTGGTGTCGGAGGCGGACCTGGAGGCGCACGACAAGGACGCGAACGCCCATAATGCCCTGTTCGAGAAGATCAACAAAGAACTGGAAAAGAAACAGGACACGATCACCGCCAAGGGCATTTTGAAAGGCGGCCAGGACGCAAAGGGAAACCCCACCGTGACCAAGGCCACGCCGGGCGTGGACTACCAGCAGCCCACCCAAGTGCTGACGGAAAGCAACGCCATGGCCCTGACGGACACGGTTCCGTTTTTCTCCGGTGCTGACGGGCAAAACCGTAAGGTCACGCTGAAAAAGCTAAAGGAGGCCCTGGGCGTCCAGTCTGCCAGTATCAACGTGACGACCTGCGCCGGCGCGGCGGTGGTTTGCACGGACGGAGAAACCACCCTGAACGGCGTGGGTTCCACCAAGTTCTCCCTGCCGGAGAACACCGGCACCTGGGAGGTAACCGCCACCCTGAACGGCCACACGGCCAGCGCCGTGGTGGAGGTCACCGGCGCCATGCAGTACAACGTGGATCTGGTGATTACCTCCAGCGTGGCAGTCACCCACGCACCAACGAAAACCGCCTACAACGTGGGGGAAACATTCGACCCAACCGGCCTGGTGGTCACCGCCACCTATGCCGACGGCACCACGGAGGACGTAACCGACGGCTGCACGTTCAGCCCCACCGTTATGGCAGCCAGCACCACGGCGGTGACGATCAAATACCAGCGGGCGGGCGTGACGGTCACGACCACCCAGGCGGTCACGGTCCTGGAAATGTCCAGCATTTCCGTGAAAACCGCCCCCAACAAAACCGCGTATTACATCGGTGAGAGTTTCGACGCCACCGGAATGGTGATCGAGGCCACCATGTCCAACGGCACCAAAAAGACCGTGACAGGCTGGACGTACACCCCCAGCGGTGCCCTTTCCAAGACGGACACGGCGGTGACGATCTCTTACACGGAAAACGGCGTCACAAAGACCTGCACCCAGGCAATCACGATCCGCACCTTGTCCAGCATTTCCGTGACGACGGCACCCACGAAAACCGCCTACAAGTACGGGGAGAAGTTCAGCAGCGCCGGAATGGTGATTACCGCCAAATATTCGGACAACGCCACCCGCGTGGTGACCGGCTGGACCTATTCGCCCACCGGCGCCCTGGGACTGTCCAACACCACGATCACGATTACCTACGCAGAGGGCGGCGTGAGTAAGACCTGCACCCAGGCCATTACCGTGAGCAACTACCTTTCCAGTATCGCGGTGACCCACGCACCCACGAAAACCTCCTATTTCACCGGCGAAACGTTCAACAGTGCGGGAATGGTGGTCACCGCTACCATGGCAGACGGCAGCAAAAAGACCGTCACCGGCTACACCTGCAGCCCCACCACCATGGAAGCCAACACCACGGCGGTCACTGTCAGCTATTCCGAGGGCGGCGTGACCAAGACGACCACCACCCCGGTGACGGTCACCAGCATTTCCAACACGCTGGCCTCCAACAGCTGGGCAACGATCCGCGCCGTGTCCGACGCCGGAAAGGGGTCCAATTACTGGAGCGTGGGCGACGCCAAGGGGATCACGATCAACGGCAAGGTGGGCGCCACAACGATCTCCAATCTGGCCATTTCCGTGTTTATCCTGGGTTTCAACCACAACGCCAGCCGCGAGGGAAACAACCGGATCCATTTCCAGATCGGCAAGATCAACGGCACCCTGGTGGGCCTGGTAGACGGCAATTACAGCAACTACACAAGCACCACCGGCGCCTTTACCATGAACACGTCGAACACGAACAGCGGCGGGTGGAATAACAGCCACATGAGAAAGACCGTGCTGGGCAGCAACAGCGCCAGCGCCACCAGCCCAACGGCCAACACCCTGCTGGCAGCCCTGCCGGCGGATCTCCGGGCGGTTATGAAACCGGCCACCAAGTACAGCGACAACACCGGCGGCGGAAGTGACACCGCCAGCTATGTCACCAGCACCACGGATCTGCTGCCGCTGCTTTCGGAGTTTGAATACCACGGCGCCAGGTCCTACGCCAACAGCGCGGAGAAGAATTACCAGGCCCAATATGACTATTACAGGGCCGGAAACAGCAAGGTGCATTATAAGCACAACGCCACCGGCACGGCGGCCTATGTGTGGTGCCGTTCCGTCCGTTCGAGCTACAGCTACTATTTCTGCCTTGTCCTCACCGACGGCAGCGCCGGCAATACCGACGCCACCAATTCCTGGGCGCTGGCCCCCTGCTTTTTTGTCTAATCGCCGCAGCATATCCGGCAAAATCCCGCCCACGGAAGTGGGCGGGAAACCCGGACAGAGAAAGAAAACCCGTGAGGTGAAAGAATGTCAGTTCTGAAAGAAAAGCGGACCGTGAGCAAAGCGGAGTATGTGAACACCGCAAACCAGATTTATGTGGAAACGGTGGGCTTTTTGACGCGGCTTTCCGCCCGTTATTCCCGGCTGATTGCAGAGGGCACCGCGCAGCTGGCCGGTGAGGTCATGGACCACACCGAAAAGGCCAACAAAATATACCCGTCGGACGAACAGCGCAAAGCCCAGCGCAAGGCGCATTTGCTGGAGGCGCTGGCCTCCCTCTCTGCGCTGGACGTGCGCCTGACCCACGCCTATCTGGTTATGTACCAGAACCCGCAAGGGTGCTTTACGGCACCCGGCGGAAAGACGGTTCCACCCAAGGAAGCCATGGACAAGCTGGACCGCATGGCGCAGAGCCTGGGCGAACTGATAGACCGGGAGGACACCCTGCTGCGGAATATCCTGGAGAGCGACAGGAAGCGGAAATAAGTCATTTTTATGGGTGTATCTTTGAAAACGCGCCGGGAGGCAGGCGGCTTTCCCCTCTGACGGCGGCCAATGTGTGGTGCCGTTCCGTCAATTCGAGCAACAGCAACAATTTCTGCCTTGTCAACACCGACGGCAGCGCCAACAATAACAACGCCAACAATTCCTGGGCGCTGGCCCCCTGATTTTGCATAACTGGGTCAAATGCAGTAACGAACGTGAACCGGACCCATGTAAAAGGAAAGATACTTCCCTGGCGAAAGCCTGAAACTGCCCGCTGATGATCCCGCGCGGACGCTGCTTGCATGGCGGGGGTATTGTGCTAACCCCGTTTCATGCGCTGGATCGAAGCAGTTTAGACGCACACCAACACCACAACTGTACGGAGGGCGAATACTTTTCTATGACAAGCGAACAGCGCCGCGAGGCGCGTTACAGACGCCGCCAGACAAGGCGGCAGGCAAAGCGAAAGGCCCGCAGCGACGCCCTGGGGCCGATTGAGGAAGTTTTCAGTTACCGCGCCATGTTTTTCTATGGCCGGAAATGCTGCAACGGCGTGAGGTGGAAAGCCAGCACACAGCGGTTTGAAATGCACCTGTTTTCCGGCACCGCCAAGCGCCGGCGCAAGATCCTGAATGGAACATGGAAGCCAGGCAAAACCGCCCATTTCACCCTGAAAGAACGGGGCAAGGTTCGACCAATAGACGCGCCGCACATTGAGGATCGGCAGGTTTATAAGGTTCTGACCAAAAAGGTGCTGGTGCCGCTGTATGTGCCCAGTATGATCTACGACAACAAAGCCAGCCAGAAAGCCGGCGGCCTGCATTTCCATTACAGACGCCTGGCCAAGCACCTGCGGGACCATTACCGCAAGCATGGCCTGGAGGGTGCCCTGTTCCTGATGGATTTTCACCACTTTTTCCCGGACGCGCCCCACGCGCTGCTGTATGAGCGGCACCGGGGCATGATCCTAAACCCGGACCTGCGGCAGCTGGCCGATCTGGTGGTGGCAGCTGTGCCGGGCGGCGTGGGTATGCCGCTGGGCGTGGAGCCAAGCCAGCAGGAAATGGTGGCGCTGCCGTCCTCCCTGGACAACCGGATCAAAGCCCAGCTTTCGATCCATGGCGCTGCCCATTACATGGACGACTATTACACCATTCTGCCGTCGAAGCAGGCGGCGGAGGTGACCGCGGCGGACGTGATCGGCCACGCGGAGGCCATGGGCCTGCAGGTCAACGCCGGAAAGTCAAAAGTGGTTCCGTTCTCCAGACCGTTCCGGTTCTGCAAAGCAAAGTTTCAGGTGACGGACACCGGCGCCGTGAAGATCCACGGCTGCCGGGACGGCATGAAGCGGGCACGGCGGAAACTGCGGCTTTTCCAGGCGCGTGTGGCCAGCGGTGAAATGACGGTGGAGCAGGTGGCCCAATGGCTGCAAACACCGATTTCCTACTATGAGAACTTCAACGATCACGGCAGGGTGCTGAAACTGCGGCGGCTATTTTATGCGATTTTCAAAACGGAGGTGTAAACCATGTTCAAGATCACAAAAGACGGGGCGACCGTGGCCATGACCGAGGCCCCCAACTACATCAAGCAGGCGGAAAACGGCTGTTTCGTGCTGTGCCCGGAGGCGGAGGCCACGGGGATCGCGCACAACGGCACCGTTTACCACCTCCTGGGACGCCCTGACATGGCGGGGGCAGAAATCACGGTCATGCTGGAAGAAACGGACGCGGGAGCGGAGATCGCCAAGGCGGCAGACGCTACGGGGATCGTGTTCGTCACAATGGCGGAGGCCGGAAGCGTGGACGCCACAACAGCGGCGGAACACGCGGACCTTTTCGCGCCTTGGGCGGTGCCGGTGGCCTATACCGTGGGCCAGATCCGCAGATATACGGACGGGAAGCTGTATAAATGCGTTCAGGCCCATACGTCACAAGCGGACTGGACGCCGGACACGGCTGCAAGCCTTTGGACGCCGGTTTCCGATCCGGCGGAGGAATGGCCGGAATGGTCCCAGCCGGTTGGCGCACATGACGCATACAGCAAGGACGCCAAGGTGTCGCACAATGGCAAGCATTGGACCAGCACCGTGGACAGCAACGTGTGGGAGCCTGGCGTGTACGGGTGGACGGAGGTGTAAGCCGTGGGCGCTGCCTACATCGTAAGAAAAAGAGCGCGGTTTGTGAGTATCAACGGCCCCGTAAACCTCCGGTATGGTACGCCTGTAGACGCTGTGGACGGGTTTCTGGTACATAATGGCCGCCCATTGTGCGCGGTCACCTCCCAAAATGCCCATGACTATTTTGCCCGGAACGACGACGGCAACGGCATGGAGCGCGGCCAGCTGACCGCCTCCATTATTGCCCGCCTGTCTACGCGGGATAAGGACCACCAAACCCGTTGGAATAAAGTGTGGGAGGATCCCCGGTGCGAGAAATACCGCCGGCAGGACAGCCCGGACTTTTGGCTGTGGGGCCATGCGTTTTTCGAGGCCCCGGTGGAGGATCTGCGGCATATTGCCGATCTGGTGGGAGCAAAGAAAGGGGCGCGGAAATGAACAGCACAAAGGTGATCGCGGACCTGTGCGGGATCATTGACCGCATGAATGTGATTATACAGGCCCAGGCCATGGAGTTGGCCCAGCTGGGCGCCCTCCGCCATGAGGAGGAGATCGCGGCGGTCCGCAAGGACTACGCGGACGCCATTGGGGAGGTG
>CAMFBN010000054.1 GCA_945948535.1 uncultured Clostridia bacterium | reverse complement strand
GGATACCACAATTGTCAATTGTTCATTGTCAATTGTCAATTCAATTCTCCTTTATTCGCCATCATTCTTCCAGCAACCCATACAGCTTATATAGCGTCAGCATATTCTGATACATCAGCTTGTCGCCCATGAGCTGACGGAAGGTTGCCGATTTGGTCTTGTCCGCCGCCTTGAGTTCTTCCATTCTGGAAACGGTATCGGCGTACTTCTGCTGGACGAAGGCCAGCATTTTCTCAAAGTTTTCTTCCCGCTTTGTCATGTTTCCTCCCACAAAAAAGCGGCGGGGGCAAGCCCCCGCCCTACCTTGGCGTTTTTCGGTTAAAACTTGGAATTATCGTTGTGGACATTGAAGTCGCCCTCAAAGCCCACGATATAGCCGCCCACCTCTGCATAATAGCTGCACAGCGCGGTGGTCGGCTCCACCAGGAACCGGGTGTGGGGGAATTGCTCCCGAATCAGGGCCATGAACTCCTGCACCGTATCCTCCGCAAAGCAGTGGGCAATGCGGATCAGGCCGCCGTCCCGAAAGCCCCGCTCCCGCACTGCCTGAACCATGGCGTGCACCGCCTTTTTTGCCCCCCGGGGCTTGTGCACCGGCACGATCTCGCCCCCCCGGGCCTCGCCGATGACCCGGATACCCAGCACGCCCGCCAGCTTGGCGACGGCCAGCGGCACCCGCCCGTTGCGGGCCAGATTGTTCATGGATTCCAGACAGAAGATGGTGTGGGTGTGGTTGTGGTAGTCCAGTACCTTCGCCACGGTGGTGTCAAAGTCGTCACCCTCCGCCTCGCTCTGGCGGATTTTGTCGGCGATCATCATCAGCTCCGGGCCGGCGGACAGAGAGTCGAACAGGTACACCCGCCGTTCGGGGTGTTCCTCCATGTAGGCGTCCGCCGCCTGACGGGCTGCGTTGTAGCTGCCGGACAGGTGCTTGGTGATGGTGATGCCGAACACATATTCCGCATCGCCGAAGGCCTCCAGCCATTCGCCCACGTTGGGGCAGGAGGAGCCGGATTTTCCCTTATAGTTCTTCAGATCCTCCACCATCTGGGTCACGTTCAGACCGGGGACGTCCACATATTCCTGCCCCGCTACGATTTTCAGGGGCACGCAACCATAATTCTCGCCGGGGCGGGACAGCACATTGGAGGAAGAATCCGTTACAATTCTAAAGTTCATGGTGAAACCTCGCATCTCTCTTTCATCGGGTTTTCAATAACCTGTCAACATTGTATCAATAACTCAAGTTATTGTCAAGGAAATCTTATGTGAAGTTTTCATGTATTGACATTCCTGCCGTTCTCCATTATAATGTCCCAAGGTGATAAACATGAATCAGGAAATCAAGCAGCGCATTGCGGAGTCCTTCCGGGACTTTCATCTGCCCCGGTATCAGGAGATTCCCGATGTGGGCCTGTATCTGGAGCAGGCAGCAAAATACATCGGCAATTGCCTTTCTCCGCTGGGAGACACGGCCCTGACCCGCTCCATGATCAGCAACTATGTGAAAAAAGGGCTGATTGCCAGCCCGGTGAAAAAGCAGTACGGGCGGGATCAGATTGCCTATCTGATCTTTATTGCCATTTCCAAGAGCGTGCTGTCTCTGGACGCGCTGGCAGCGTTCCTGAAGATCCAGCAGCAGACGTACCCGCTGGAAAGAGCCTATGATTACTTTGTCCGGGAGTTTGAGAATCTGCTGATGTTCACCTTTGAACTGTCGGACACGGCGGATATCTTCCCGGAAACCAGTTCCGATGGGAAAAGACTGCTGTATACCTGCATCATCGCCGCCGTTCAGAAGGTGTATCTGGAAAAATATCTGGAAGCGCTGGCGGAAGAAAATACCTGAGCCTTACAGCCATTGCGGATGCCTGACAATTCGCAATGGCTGTTTTTTGTAAGGCGATGACAGCCCGGTGATATTTTTTCGACACATTCATTGACATTGATTGCGGTTTGTGGAATAATATATGGGTTAAATTATAGACAAGAGAGGATCATTTTATATGATGCAATCCAGAACACATACCTGCGGCGAGCTGCGCCTTTCCGACGCGGGCAAAACCGTTACCATTGTCGGCTGGCTGGAAAACGTTCGGGAGGTCGGTTCCAACTTTGCCTTCTGCGTGCTGCGGGATTACTATGGCACCACGCAGGTGGTCATTGAGACTGAGGACATGATGAAGCTGGTCAAGCCCATCAACAAGGAGTCCACCCTGTCTGTCACCGGAACCGTCCGGGAGCGGGAGAGCAAGAATCCCAAGCTGCCCACCGGGGAAATCGAGGTTGTCCCCGAGAAGATCGAGGTGCTGGGCAAGTGTGTCCACAATCAGCTTCCCTTTGAGATCAACAAATCTAAGGACGCCGACGAGAACACGAGACTTAAATACCGCTTCCTTGACCTGCGGAACCCCGCCGTCAAGAGCAACATCGTGCTGCGCTGTCAGGTGGTTGCCGAGCTGCGGCGGCTCATGACCGAGAAGGGCTTTTTGGAGATCACTACCCCCATCCTCACCGCTTCTTCTCCCGAGGGCGCAAGAGACTATCTGGTGCCCGCCCGGAACCACCCCGGCAAGTTCTACGCCCTGCCTCAGGCGCCCCAGCAGTTTAAGCAGCTGCTCATGACCGCGGGCTTTGACCGCTACTTCCAGATTGCCCCCTGCTTCCGGGACGAGGACGCCCGGGCGGACCGCACCCCCGGCGAGTTCTACCAGCTGGATATGGAGATGGCCTTCGCGACCCAGGAGGACGTGCTGAGCACGCTGGAGGATGTGCTGGTGCCGGTTTTTGAAAAGTTCGGCAAGTACAAGCGGGTGTCTCAGGCCCCCTTCCGCCACATTCCCTTCAACGAGGCCATGGAACGCTATGGCTCCGACAAGCCTGATTTGAGAATCGATCTGGAAATTCAGGATATCTCCGCCGAGGTGCAGGGCTGCGGCTTTACGCCCTTCGAGGGAGCTACCGTCAAGGCTGTGGCGGTGGACAACTTTACGCAGGCCAGAAAGTGGATCGACAAGCTGCTGGCCGACGTGGAGGTTCAGACCGGCAACAAGGCCTGCTGGGTAAAGGTTGACGAGAACGGTCAGCTCACCGGCGGCATTTCCAAGTTCCTGACAAATTGTGCCGACGCGCTCACCGCCAAGCTGAACCTGAAGCCCGGCTCCTTCGTGTGCATGGCCGCCGGCAAGAAGGCCGCGGCTCAGAAAACCGCCGGTGTGATCCGCACCCTGCTGGGCCGCCGGGTTCCCGGTCACTTTGATGAGGAGCAGTATGCCCTGTGCTGGATTGTGGATTTCCCCATGTACGAAATCGGCGAGGAATCCGGAGCACTGGAATTCTGCCACAACCCCTTCTCCATGCCTCAGGGCGGTCTGAAGGCGCTGGAGGAGGCCGAGGGCGACACCGAAAAGCTGCTGAACATCAAGGCTGACCAGTACGATCTGGTGTGCAACGGTTACGAGTCCGCCTCCGGCGCGGTTCGGAACCACGACCCCGAGATCATGGTCAAGGCCTTCCAGATGGTGGGACTGGGTGAAGACGATGTCAAGGCCAAGTTCCCCGCCATGTACAACGCCTTCACCTACGGCGCTCCCCCTCATGCGGGCGCGGCCCCCGGCGTGGACCGCCTGATTATGCTGCTCACCGGCGAGGAGTCCATCCGGGAGGTCATTACCTTCCCCATGAACAAGAACGCGCAGGATTTGATGATGGGCGCCCCCACCACCGTGGACAAGTCCCAGCTGGATACCGTGCACATCGCACTGGTAGAGGAGTAAGCTATAAATGTGCCGTTGTAGGGCGGGGTTATGACCCCGCCGACCAGCTTACTTATCGAATGGGGCCAAAAGGCATATGTACCGGAACCATCTATACAGAACGATGCTGCGTTAAAAGAATCGGTGCGTCGGCGCAGTATGACTCCGCCCTACAGATTGTCCGATAACAAAAAATGTGCCCCGCTGAACTGTTCAGCGGGGCGCGTTTTCATTCTGTTTTCTCTTCGGGAACCGCCCGGTTGACAAACAGCTTCGCCGGGTCATGGGGCTGAAACTGCTGCCAAAGCAAAATGGCGGAGGCGGCAACACAGGTCAGACCCGCCAGCACCTGGCTGACCCGGAAGGGGCCCCAGTACAGGCTGTCCACCCGCAGGCCCTCAATGAAGCAGCGTCCCAGACCGTACCACGCGCAATAGCCCAGCGCGATCTGCCCATCGTATTTCCGGCGTTTGGACAGGAAGTGCAGCAGGATAAATCCGACAAGATTCCAGACAGACTCATACAGGAAGGTGGGATGGTAGTATTCCCAACTTCCGGTGACGGTATTGTAAAGGCCCATGCGGAAGAAGCTGTCCGTCGCCGCGCCGAAGGCCTCCCGGTTGAAGAAGTTGCCCCAGCGGCCCAAAATCTGCCCGATGAAGAAGCTCAGCAGGGTGATGTCCAGCACCGTGGCGATTTTCAGCTTTTTCACTTTACATAACACAATGACGCCAATGACCGCGCCGATGACGCTGCCGTAGATGGCGATGCCGCCCTCCCAGATGGCGAACACCGACAGCGGGTTGTCCGCATAATCCTTCCATGAGAAGGCTACGTAATAGATCCGGGCGCAGATAATGGCGAAGGGAGTAATCCAGAGCACACCGTCCAGAATGTCGTCCTCCTTCAGGCCGAATTCCTTGCTGCGGCGGCAGGCGTAAATCACCGCAAGAATCAGTCCCAGACCGATGGCAATGCCGTACAGGTGGATGGTCAGCGGCCCAAGGCTGAAGGTTCTGGGCGGGTTCATTTCCAGCCCCAGAAAGGGGAAGGAAATAGAAGAATAATTGCTGGGATTCATGGTTATTCCCCTCCTTCACAAACAGGTTCCATGATGGACAGGCAGCAGCGCTCCCGCTTGACTACCCGGGCGAGGAACGCAATGATCTCCTCCGCCGTGATCTGCCGGTAGACTTCCGGGAAGCGGAAGTAGTCGAAGTCGGAAAAATGGTAGGCGCAGATCCGGAAGCAGGTAGCGTCGAAGCTGTCAAGACCCCGGATCCGGCGGCCCAGTGCGCTGCGCTTCATGCGAAGGTAGTCTTCTTCCGGCAGGCCCTCCCGGGTGAGCTTCTCCGCCTGCGCAAGAATTGCCTCCCGGACGGCACGGGCATCCTCACTGTCGCCGGAGCACAGGAGCATGGCGCAGCCGTCGATGGTCTCAAAGCCGCCGCCGAAGGAGGAATCAATCAGCCCTTCTTCGTACAGCTTCAGATACAGCTCGGAGGATTCCCCGAACAGGGCCTCCGCCGCCAGATCGGCAACCATTTCCTCCCGGATGGCACCGTCGCCGGTGCCCAGCGGCTCACACTTGAAGGCCAGATTGAACATGGGCATGGCCACTTCCATTTTTGCGGTAATTTCGGGCCGGGGGCAGGTCATGGGCTCGGCCCAGCCCTTTTGCTTTTTGCCTACGGGCAGCGCTTCGCACCCAAGCTGTTCCTCCGCAATCTGCACCACGGTTTCCGGCTCCACATCGCCTACCACGCACAGCAGCATATTGCCGGGGGCGTAGAAGGCCCGGTGGCAGCTATACAGGACTTCCGGGGTGATTTGGCGGATCGTCTCGCCGGTGCCCAAAATCGGCACCCGGATGGGGTGGCGGGCGTACATGGCCTGCACGAGATTCTCGAACACCACGCTGTCCGGTGCGTCCTCGTTCATGCCGATTTCCTGATCGATAATCCCCCGCTCCTTTTCCACGCTTTCCTCGGTAAAATACGGGGTGGACACGAATTCCAGCAGCAGCCGGAGACATTCGTCAAAATTCTCTGTGCAGGAAAAATAATAGGCGGTCATGTCATAGCTGGTAAAGGCGTTGGTGCTGGCACCCAGAGCGGCAAATTCTGCGGAAACATCCCGGCTTCCGGGCAGATCGAACATTTTGTGCTCCAGGTAGTGGGCAACCCCGGCGGGCGCCTGATGGTTTTTCCCATCGAGGGAATATTGCGTGTGGATGGAGCCGTAATCCGTGACAAAATAGGCAAGCCGCTTGGTAAAGCCCTTCCGGGGCACCACGCACACGGTCAGGCCATTGGAAAGCGTCTGATGGTACAATACTTCGTCCAATTCAGGGTATTCTGTGCGTGTCACTCATTTCCCTCCTTTCAGGAAACAGGTGCTGTTCAGCTGTACGGCGTTGGCGCATTTCACCACATCCTCCAGCGTCACCTGTTCCACCGCCTCCATGTAGCCCTCCCGGCTGAAGGCCAGACCGCTGAGGGCTGCGGTGGAATAGTAATTCTCCATGGAACCGGGGGAATCCTGCACACTGCGCAGGCTGGACAGCAGGGCCTCCCGGGCGGCGGTCATTTCACCCTGGGTAATTTCTCCGTCCCGGCAGGCTTGGAGCTGCCGCAGGATTTCCTGACGGGTGATGGCTTCCCTGTCAAAATCGATGCCCGCGTTTACCAGCAGGATGCCCTTGGTTCCGTAAAAGGCCGAGTCAATGGAATAGCAAAGGCTCATTTTTTCCCGGACATTCTGGAACAGCTTGCTGGTCATGCCGCCGCCGAAGATCACGTTCAGCATCTGCATGGCGGGCAATTCTTTGCAGCGGTTGGTGAAAGGGGTGGTGAAGCCCATGCACAGCTTGCCCTGGGCCACGTCCATGGTTTCCGTCAAATCTTCTCCCGGTCCCGGCGCAAAGGCGGTCTGGGGCGGCAGCGGCTCCGGGGTGCGTTCCAGAGCATCCAGCAGGGGCCGGATGGCGGAAATCACCTGTTCCTCCGCTGCGCTGCCCACATAGAACAGCTCCATGGGGCTGGTGCGCAGAATTTCCCGATAATGCTTTGTCAAGGCTTCCGGCGTGATCGCCGCCACATCCTCAATTTCGCCCAACCGGGGAATGCCGAAGGAATCCGCCGCGCACATGGTGCGCAGCAGCCGCTGCATGGCGTACAGCCGCTTGTCGTTGCGGTCGGATTCGATGGTG
The DNA here is from genome assembly GCA_945948535.1 of uncultured Clostridia bacterium. Classification (GTDB taxonomy): domain Bacteria; phylum Bacillota; class Clostridia; order Oscillospirales; family Oscillospiraceae; genus Faecousia. Next base: position 9,450 of record CAMFBN010000054.1, on the reverse strand, counting down.
GAAATCAGGTTCTTCTTCTCACTTTCCACAAAATCCGGCGCAAACGCCCCGTTTTCCAGCAGAGAATCCAGCAGCAGCTCCCGGAGAAATTCCAGCATGGGCTGAAGCACCCGGTCGCCGGGCAGAGCAAAGCGGTCGTCCATGAAGCTGCAATATAGGCCCGTTGTCTGGTAGTCTCCCACCCGGCGCACCAGCGGGCTGACGGCGGCGCCGTACAGTTCGTCCAGCCGCTGGGTCACGGCCCGCAGGTCGGGACTTTTGCGGGTGCCCCGCAGAAGGACAGCGGGCAGAAGGGCATTTTTCGCCGCTTCCTCCCGAACCATGGGCCGCACCAGCTGAAAGCTGAAGCCCCCCTGCTTGAATCGGGTATCCCGGACGTAACGCAGGGTCACGCCGGGAGCAATGGTAGTGGTTTTCATCATAATAGACTCCTGAAGCAGAATCGAATTGACAATTGACAATGGAAAATTGACAATTATGGTATCCCTCCGGGATGGAATCAATATTGAAATTTCGTCCCGCAGGGACTCCTTAATTGTCAATTGTCAACTGTCAATTGTCAATTATTTTTTTCTCATAAGCGTTATGAGGTATTATATACCATTTTTTTCAAAATAGGAAGTAGGACACAAAAATTTAAGACTTTTTGTGTTGTGTTTTTCCGGCCTTTGCGGTAGAATAGAGGAACTTAGCAGAAAGAGAGGCACTTTCATGGCGTGGCTGGAAATTACCGTGAACACCGCGGCGGATACGGTGGATACCGTGGCGGCGCAGCTGACGGCCCGGGGCTTTTCTGATCTGGTCATTGAGGATCAGGAAGAATTTGAAACCTTTTTGGAGGAAAACCGGGCGTACTGGGACTATATTGACGAGGATTTCCAGCAAAAGCTGGAGGGCCTGTCCCGGGTGAAGCTGTACCTGGAGGACACCGACAAGGCGGGGCTGGACCGCCTGAAGGACACCGTCTCCGATTTAGGACTGACCATGCAGGCAGCCGCCCTGCCGGACACCGACTGGGAGGAAAGCTGGAAGGACAGCTATCCGCCCCAGCCGGTGGGGAAAACTTTGGTGGTGCTGCCCTACTGGCTGGAGGACACGGAAACCGACCGGAAGAAAATCATTCTCGACCCCGGCCTGACCTTCGGCACCGGCGCCCACCCCTCTACCCAGATGGTCATGGAGGTCATGGAGGAGACCGTGAAGGAAGGCTTTCACTGTCTCGACCTGGGCAGCGGCAGCGGCATTCTGTCCATCACCGCCCTGCGTCTTGGCGCGGAAAGTGCTGTGGGCGTGGATATCGACTCCAAGGCCGAGGATATTGCCCGGGAGAACGCCGCCTACAATGGCTTTTCCGCCCCCGCCTTTACCGCGCTGACCGGCAACGTCACCGGGGACAAGACCCTGATGCGCCGTCTGGCGGAACAGACATATGATTTGCTGCTGGTGAATATTGTGGCGGATGTCATTATCGGCCTGTCCCCCATTCTGCCGGACTTCATGACAGATCGGACGGTTCTGATCTGCTCCGGCATTCTGGACAGCCGCCTGGCGGATGTCACCGATGCGCTGGAAGCGTCGGGGCTGACCGTGACTGCCATCCGCTCCAAAGAAGAGTGGCGCTGTGTTACGGCGAAAAAAGGAGGTTCCCTATGAGCATACCCTATCGCCACCGGCGGATTCTGCGCCGGGTGGGCATTGCCGCGCTGGTCTGTTTGCTGGCCTTTCTGGTGGTCTGGCTGTGCTGGGTCGTGTGGCTCCAGCGGTACGTGGTCTACACCAGCAGCGGCGCGAAGCTGGACTTCAACCAGTCTTCCTACGAGATTTCCGGCGTAGAGGCAGCACCGGCAAAGAATAATGTGGAGGTGTCCATCTTCTACAACGAGGGCGCCGACGCCATTGACACCGCCAAGGAAATGACTCAGCTGTCCGGCTATTACATCACCAGCGATATGTACAAGGAGGACCTGGACAATGTGATGCTTCAGGTGGAGCGCCTCCCGAACAGCACCCCCATCATGGTGGACATGAAGGGCCCCTTCGGCACCTTCTTCTATAACTCCAAGCTCAGCGAGGCCATCACCTCCCAGAGCACCAACATTCAGGGGGTTTCCCAGCTGCTGGACCGCATCAACAAGAAGGGCTTCTATAAAATTGCCCGCATCAGCGCCTTCCGGGACCGCACCTTCGGTGAGAATCATGTAAGCAGCGGCCTGTATATGCTCAGCCGTGCGGGCCTGTGGATGGACGAGGGCGGTATGTACTGGCTGGACCCCACCAACGCCACCACCATCACATGGATTTCCTCCGTGGTGCTGGAATTAAAGGAAATGGGCTTTGACGAGGTGCTGCTGGACAATTTCCGGTTCCCCGTGTCGGAGCAGTACATTTTCAGCGGGGACAAGACGGAGGCCCTTCAGTCCGCCGCCAAGAAGATCGTGGAGGCCTGCGCTTCCAGCAAATTCGTGGTTTCCTTCGGTGTGGACGACCCCACGTTCCAGCTGCCCGATGAGCGGTGCCGCATCTATCTGAACAACGTGGACGCCGGCAGCGTCAGCAGCAAGGTCAGTCAGGTCACCTTCGATGATCCGGAGATCCGTCTGGTATTCCTGTCCGAAACCGGCGATACCCGCTATGACAAGTACAGCGTCATGCGTTCGCTGAACGTGGCGGAGGAAGTGGAAAACAGGAAAGAGAATTAACAAGACCCCCGATTGGATGCGTCCAACCGGGGGGTTCCTATGCTTTATGCTTTTCCGTCCTTTATGAGATCGGCAAGGGTAATCTCCTCAAAGAAATCGTCGATCATCTTGTCTAAGCGATCCCACATGGGCTTTGCCTCGCAGCACTGGGTGCGCGAGCACGCGGCGGCGCCCTGACTGGTGCAGGATACGGCGGCAAGGCCGCCCTCGGTGAGCTTGAGGATGCTGCCGATGGTGTATTCCTCCGGCTTCCGGTTCAGGCGGTAGCCGCCGCCCTTGCCGTGTACCGCGTCCACAAAGCCCGCCTTGGAAAGCGTGGTCATAATGGATTCCAGATATTTCTGGGAGATGCCCTCTGCTTCGGCAATCTCCTTCAGGGGAATGTATTCCTCCCCGCCCCGCTGGGCAAAATGTACCATCACCCGCAGGGCATAGCGTCCCTTGGTGGATACAATCATAGCTTTTACTCGCCGTGCACCTGCGCGTGGAGCTGTTCATGATCCATTTCTTCGTACATTTTGCGGTCGTAGGGAATGCCATTCTTGTCGAAGTAGTCCTTCAGGGCGTTCTTGATGGCCTCCTCCGCCAGCACGGAGCAGTGCATCTTGTGGGCGGGCAGACCGTCCAGCGCCTCGGCAACAGCCTTGTTGGTCAGCTCCAGAGCCTCGTGGATGGACTTGCCCTTGATCATTTCGGTAGCCATGGAGGAGGAAGCGATGGCGGAGCCGCAGCCGAAGGTCTCGAACTTCACGTCCTCGATGATGTCGTTTTCAATTTTCAGGTAAATCTTCATGATGTCGCCGCACTTGGCGTTGCCGACCTCACCCACGCCGTCGGCACCGTCGATGGTGCCCACATTCCGGGGGTGCATGAAGTGATCCATAACTTTTTCGCTGTACAGTGCCATTTTATTACGCTCCTTAAATATTACAGTCTTGTGTTCAGTGTGAAGTGTGGAGAGTGAAGTGAAAACCACACCCCGCGTGCGTTTACAGAATATACTGCCGCTTGCCGGTCTGCAGGTCACGCCACACGGGGCTCATGTTTCGCAGATACTGCACCACCTCGGGAACGACCTTCAAAATGTGATCCACTTCTTCTTCCGTGTTGTACTCGCACAGAGAAAGCCGCAGAGAGCCGTGGGCCACGTCGTGAACCCGTCCGATGGCGAGAAGCACATGGCTGGGGTCCAGAGAGCCGGAGGTGCAGGCGGAGCCGGAAGAGGCGCACACGCCGTTGGCGTCCAGCAGAAGCAGCAGGCTCTCGCCCTCGATGCCCTCGAAGCAGAAGCTGACATTGCCGGGCAGCCGGTGAACGAGATCGCCGTTGACGGCGCTGTGGGGGATTTTGGACAGGCCCTCAATGAGCCGGTCCCGCATGGCGGCCACCCTCGGCATATTCTCGTCAATGTGGTCGCAGGCGTCCTTCATGGCGGCGGCCATGCCGCAGATGCCGGGCAGGTTTTCCGTACCGGCCCGCTTGCCCCGCTCCTGTGCGCCGCCCTCAATGATGTTCACCAGCGGAATGCCCTTGCGGACATACAGCGCGCCTACGCCCTTGGGGCCGTGGAACTTGTGAGCGGACAGGCTCAGCATATCGATGTTCTGTTCCTTCACGTTGATGTGCAGGTGACCAACGGCCTGAACGGCATCGGTGTGGAAGATGACACCGGCCTCCTTGCAGATGGCGCCGATTTCGGCAATGGGCAGCACGGAGCCAATCTCATTGTTGGCGTACATGGTGGTGACGAGGCAGGTATCGGGCCGGATGGCGTCCTTCACCTGCTGGGCGGACACGTTGTGATTGTTGTGTACATCCAGATAGGTGACCTCAAAGCCCTCCTTTTCCAGCTTCGCCAGGGTGTGCAGCACGGCGTGATGCTCAAAGGCGGTGGAAATGATGTGCTTTTTGCCCTTCTTCGCGCCGAACCGGGCGGCGGAGATGATGGCCTGATTGTCGGCCTCGCTGCCGCCGGAGGTGAAGATGATTTCTCTCGGCTCGCAGCCAAGGCACTGGGCTACGGTGGCACGGGCGGCATCCAGCGCTTCCTTGGCCCGCTGACCGACGGAGTGCAGGGAAGAGGGATTGCCGTAGACCTTGTCAAAGTAGGGCAGCATGGCGTTGATGGCAACCTGGCTCATGGCGGTGGTTGCCGCGTTGTCCGCATAAACTTGCATAGTTGTATTCCTCCAAGGTATTTACCTAGTAATTCCATGGGTAATATAGCACCACCAACCTACATTGTCAATAGGTAAATCTGCCGCAAGGGTGACGAAGTCACAATTGCGGCATTTTTTGTCAGAAAAACCAGCCCGTCCCTGATTTTTCGACTTTTTCAGCGGTTACATTCCGGTGTGCGGGTCATATTAAGACCGGGCAGAAAAAGGAGGGATGCATTTGAAACGGCATTTTTTGCGGCTGTCGGTTTTTCTGGCAGTGCTGACGCTGCTGCCTGTGCGGGCGCTGGCGGCGGAGCGCCTGGTGCCGGTGGGACAGGTCATTGGCTTGCAGTTATATAATGATACGGTGACGGTGGCGGCCTACGATGATGTACTTGGCGGCGCCGCCAAAACCGCCGGGCTGAAAATCGGCGATCAGATCGTAAAAATCAACGGCACACCCATCGCCTGCGCCGAGGATGTCCGGGCCGCGCTGGATTCCGGCGAAGACGAATTGAACCTGACCGTCAGCCGAAGCGGAAAGCAGCGGCAGCTGACTCTGACGCCCACCCAAACCCAAGACGGGCCCAGAATGGGTGTCTATCTGCGTCAGGGCATCGCGGGCATCGGAACGGTGACCTATTTTGACCCGGACACCGGGGCATTCGGTGCGCTGGGCCATGGGGTCTGCGACAGCGGCGGGCTACTGAAAATGACCCGGGGCAGCGCCTATGACGCTTCTGTCACAGAGGTAAAGAAGGGGAAAAGCGGCGACCCGGGTCAATTAAAGGGAGCGGCCCGATCCATCGAGCCCATCGCCCCGCTGCTGCGCAACACAGCCCAGGGGGTCTTCGGCGTGACCGCGCATGGCTGGCGAGGGGAAGCGCTGCCGGTGGCGGAGTATTCGCAAATCCACACCGGACCGGCGGCAATCCGGGCTCAGATCGGCAGCGGCCAAGCGCAGGAGTATTCTGTGGAAATTTTGAAAATCTATCCACAAACCAGAGCAGACTGCCGGAATTTCCTGCTGAAGGTGACAGACCCTGATCTTCTGAGCGCCACCGGCGGGATTGTGCAGGGTATGTCGGGAAGCCCCATTTTGCAGGACGGGCAGCTCATTGGCGCGGTGACCCACGTCCTCGTTAACGACCCCACGGCGGGGTATGGAATCTATATTCAGAATATGCTGGACGCGGCGGCGTAAGGGGGTGACACTATGGACTATTACAACATTCCCATCGGCTTTGGCATGGCCCTTGCCATGAACCCGCCAGCCTTCAACGCCTACTCCAATCTGACGGAGGAGGAAAAAGATGCCCTGATTGACAGGGCGCGTCACGTCGGTTCTCAGGAGGAAATGCACGAGATTGTGGCAAAGCTCTGCCGGTAAAAAATGCCCGGGAAGTCATCTTCCCGGGCATATCCAATGTGTTATTTATTTTGAAAATGTTCTTTTACCATCTTGAATACCGTAGGCGCCAGCAGGAACACGGCAATCAGGTTGGGCACAATCATGAAGCCGTTGAAGGTGTCGGACACGTCCCATACAAGGCCCAGATTCACCGTCGCGCCCACAATGGCGATGAGGGCGTAGGCGATGTTGAAGGGAAGAATGATCTTGCTGCCGAACAGGAACTCTGCGCACCGGGCGCCGTACAAGCCCCAGCCGATGATGGTGGAGAAGGCGAAGCAGCACATGGCAACGGCGGTGAAAATGGAAACCCAGTTTCCGTAGACCGCGGTGAAGCCGGAGATGGTCAGCTCCGCGCCGGCGGCCTGTCCGTAGGGCACGGTGACGCCGCTGAGCAGGATCACGAGAGCCGTCATGGTGCAGATGACAATGGTGTCCATGAACACCTCAAAAATGCCGAACATTCCCTGCTGGATCGGCTCCCGGGTGTCGGCGCAGGCGTGGGCGATGGAGCCGGTGCCAAGGCCCGCCTCGTTGGAGAAGATGCCCCGGGACACGCCCTTCTTCATACTCAGGAAGAAGCTGCCCACAATGCCGCCGGTGACGGCGGAGGGCTTGAAGGCACCCTCAAAAATCGCACCGAACACAGCGGGAATGGCATTCGCGTTGATGAAGATGATGCCCAGCGCCAGCACCACATACAGCAGCGCCATCAGGGGAACCAGCTTTTCACTGACCCGGCCGATACGCTTGACGCCGCCGATGAGAATCAGCCCCACGATCAGGCAAATTGTGATGCCGATGACCAGATTGCAGGTGGGAAGCTGGGCTTCGGACAATACACTAAAATTCAGCAGCGCGGCGTTGATGGCGGCGGTGATGGTGTTGACCTGGGTGGCGTTGCCGGTGCCGAACACGGCGCACACGCCGAAGAAGGCGTAGGCGTAGGCCAGAATCATCCATTTTTTGCCCAGACCGTTTTTAATGTAGTACATGGGGCCGCCCACCAGCTCCCCCCGGTCATTGCGCTCCCGGAAGTGGACGGCAAGCGTCACCTCGAAGAATTTGGTGCACATGCCGAGCAGCGCGGAAATCCACATCCAGAACACCGCGCCGGGACCGCCGATGGCGATGGCTCCCGCCACGCCCGCGATATTGCCGGTGCCCACGGTGGCGGCAAGAGCGGTGCACACCGCCTGGAAGGGAGTGATGGCGCCGTCGCTGGCTTCCTTCTTTTTAAACATCCGCCCAATGGTGCAGCGCAGGGCGTAGGGGAACTTGCGGATCTGGATGAAGCCGGTCTTGAAGCTTAAGTACAGGCCCACGCCGATGATGCACACCATGGCGGGAAGGCCCCAGATAAAAGCGTTGAGAATTCCGTTGACTTGGGTAATCGTTTCCAAAAAATCTCCTCCTCATGAAAACAGTCGAAAATCATATGGCATAAATATACATGATTGACAGACAATTGTCAATTCCTGGGAGAATTCCGATTGCTTCTCAAAGGAGAGTGTGATAAGATGGACGTGAAAAAGCCTTCCCCGAAGGGGAAGGGCTTTGACCGCTAATTGGGAATACATACAAGGAAATGGAGCTGGGTACATGGAAGAAAACAAGGAAACCCTGGAGCTTTTGCGGAAAATCGAAAAAAATAATCGGATTCAGACCTATTCGGGCTATGCCCGTACCGCGCTTGTGCTGGCGTGCGCGGTGTGTATCATGGTGCTGACAGTGGCGGTGCTGAGGCTGATGCCCCAGATCAATGCCATTCTGGGACAGGCGCAGAATGCGGTCAATCAGGTCAGGACGGTGCTGGATTATCTGGAACAGACCTCGTATCAGCTGTCTCAGGTGGATTTGCAGGGCATGGTATCCAATGTGGATGGTCTGGTGACCACCGGACAGCAGAGCCTGGAGGCTTCCATGGAGAAGCTGAATGGCGTGGATTTTGAGGCGCTGAACAAGGCTATCAAGGATTTGGCGGCAGTCGTTGAGCCGCTGGCGAAGATGACTAAGGTGTTCGGCAGATGAAACTGCTGCGATGTGCCGATACCCCAAAAAAATGAGGATTAATTGTCCCTCTGCGACTACCTCTTTGACAATCTGAAAAGGGAGACGGAAAATTCCGTCTCCCTTTCTGTATTTGCTTAGTCCAGAATCTCCATCAGTCTGCCGCAGCAGAAGGGGATGGGCTCGCCGGCCTTGACGTGCTGGGTCTTGTTGCAGGTGACGCAGTACACATCGGTGTCATAGGGAGCGCGGATCACGGGCACTTCCTTGGCCTCCTGCTCGGACAGACCGTCGATATGGAACACGGCAGTCTTGTTCTCACTGGGGACATACACGCCGATGGGGGACAGGGTCTTGTTCCCGCCGACACAGTTGCCCATCTTCACCCACAGGGCTTCCAGCTCAGCAGCTTCCGCAGCGTGCTCAGGAGTGAACTCCACAACATCCTTGTTAATCCGAATCTTCATGGCTTATTCCTCCGGGCTGAACTCGTCCTTGCCCACGCCGCACAGCTCACAGGCGAAATCCTCGGGCAGGTCTTCCCACTTGACGCCGGCCTCGTCCTCATCATAGACCCAGCCGCAGACATTGCAAACGTACTTCATAGCAATCGACTCCTTTTCTGAAAACTATGTCATTCTGCTTCGCAGACGGCGGGGGCAAGCCCCCGCCCTACAGTACACTGTATCGAATCGGGTGACCCCCAATGGTGTTGGATTACAGGCCATCCGAAGTCACGCCATTGCCAGCGGCGGCTCGCCGCTTACTTAAAATACCGCTCCAGCAGACCTTTCAGAGCCTTGCCGTGACGAGCCTCGTCGCGGGCCATCTCGTGGACGGTGTCGTGGATGGCATCCAGGCCGTTCTTCTTGGCGCACTTGGCCAGATCGAACTTGCCGGCGGTAGCGCCGAACTCGCAGTCAACACGCCATGCCAGGTTGTCCTTGGTGGTAGCCTTCATGTTGGGCTCCAGATCCTCGCCCAGCAGCTCGGCGAACTTGGCAGCGTGCTCAGCCTCTTCGTAGGCAGCCTTCTCCCAATACAGGCCGATCTCGGGGTAGCCCTCGCGGTGAGCAATCCGGGCCATGCACAGGTACATACCGACCTCGCTGCACTCGCCGTTGAAGTTGGCCATCAGCTGCTCGAAGATGAACTTCTTGTCCTCGTCGGA
>CAMFBN010000053.1 GCA_945948535.1 uncultured Clostridia bacterium | reverse complement strand
ACCGCACCGCCGCCGACACCCTGAGCCTGGACACCCCCGTGGGTGATGAAGAGGACACCTCCATCGGCTCCTTCGTAGAGGACGAGCGCACCCCCGGCCCCGCCGACGCCACCTCCAACGCCCTGCTTGCCGAGGCCCTGAAGGAAATTCTGGATACCCTCACCGAGCGGGAAGCGGACGTGCTGCGGATGCGGTTCGGTATGTACGACGGGCGCACCCATACGCTGGAGGAAGTGGGCCAGATTTTCGGTGTCACCCGGGAACGGATTCGCCAGATTGAAAACAAGGCTATCCGCAAGCTGCGCCATCCCAGCCGCGCCAAGAAGATTCGCGATTTCTATTGTTAATATGGAAAACCCCCGGTTTCCATCACGGAAACCGGGGGGCTTTCACGTTTTGATAGGGTTCATGCCATTTCATCCTGCGCTTATCACGCAGGCCGCCGCTGGCGGCGAGAAATGTATGGACTACGTTTTTTAGCGGTGATGCCGCTGACTGCGAGAACGCGATCTCATAAAACGGTATTGAACCGTTTTATGAAAAACTAGTATCAGCTGATATTGCCGAGAGTCATATACTGCCAGGGAATGGTGATCTCCTCCTTGCCGGCAAACAGCGACCCTTCCCACTTTTCAAAATCCGCCTGATTCAGGGTGTGGTCGCCCTCGCTGTCCGAAATCAGGTACACATGGCCAACATTGTCCACGTCAATGTCTGTCGGGTAGGGATTTCCCTCAAAGTCCGTTTCGGAAAGGTTCCGGTCCCACGCATCCACGGAGCAGGTAAACTGGTAGCTGTCAGAAGCCGCGTCATAGGTCAAAACGCCATAGGGCCAGAGCACATCTCCCGCGTGGCCCTGATTATGGGAGGACAGAATCTTCATCATGCCGGGGTAGTAGGTGATGCCGGGAAAGCCCTCGGCTTCCATGGTCAGTTCATCTTTCTCTGCATCATAGCCGAAGACTACCTCGTGCATCCCCGCCGTGTAGGTATCGGTGATGGAAACCAGCAGCTCCTCTTCTCCGTCACCGTCCACGTCGAAGATGGCAAACTGCTGATCGTCAATGGTAGCAGGCTCCACGATCTCGATTTTCATGGCATCCGGGAAGAAGGGCCAGGTGAGATCGTCGTGGATGGTTTTGAGGGCTTCCCGGAAAGCTTTCCGGGTGGGAGAGTTTCTGGTAGCGATAGCTTCTTCAAAGGAGGTAGTCTCCACACTGGGCGCGGGGTTCTGGGGAGCACAGGCGCACAGCAGGAGGGCCATCATTGCCGCGATGGCGGCGGTCATTCTCTTTTTCATAAGTGTTTTTCCTTTCATTGGGCGGGGTCAGTGACCCCGCCTTGCTGTTTTAATAATACCGTGGACTGGAGCCATGGGGCTGGATGGTGATATTTTCAGGCAGCAGGCCGTTGTCCCGCATCCAGCGGAGGGTGTTCTCGCAGTCGGCGTACACGTTCACATACCAGCTGTAGTTTCTGTTGGACAGGGAGATGTATGCGCTTCTGTTTTCATAGGACTCGCCGCCGTACTGGGAAATGACGAATACACCGTCGTGATACGCTTCGTTCTGGGCCATGGTGCCCGCCGCGCAGTCCGCTTTGACGGCCCGAATCAGGCTCTCGGCGGCGGCCCGGGTTTTCAGCTCCTCCGGGGTCTTACCGTCCTTGGTGGAGCAGTACACATTCTCAATGGAGTCCAGCACCAGCGGCAGGGTCTCCGCAGTCTTGCCGTTAATTTCCACGGTGTCGGAATTCACCGCGTCCCAGCGGCTCAGAAGCTTCCTGGGAATCTCACCGGCGGCGCTGTCCACCCAGACGTTGTAGGCGCGCCGGACAGTTTTTCCGTCCTTCAGGGTGTAGGTCAGATTGCAGGTGGTGGCCATTCTCTGCTGGGGCAGGGGATCGCCCTCCTGCCAGTAGCGGTAGTCGGAATCCTCCATCCGCACATAGGTGCCGTCGTCCTCCACCACATAGGCGCCATAGGCATCCACCCGGTCATTCAGGGCCAGATTGTGGAATTTCAGCACCGTCTCGATGTCGGAGCGGTCTTCCATCTTATAGCCGTTCAGCTCCACCTTGGCGATGTCGCCGATGTCCGGCATCCGCTCCTCAAGACCCAGCACGTCCAGTTTGGTCAGGCCCATGCTCACCGCCAGAACCGCCGCCAGAATGCCAAGACCGACCCAGTTTCGGAGGCGGAACACCCGGGCAGACCGCTCCACCAGCATCTTGCCGGCAAACCAGCCCACGATCAGTCCGCTGAACAGAAACAGGAATTTAAGCCAGTCCAGGCTGTTGCCGTAGCCCATGAACTCGCTGGCCGCGTATTCCGCTGCCACGGCAACGAACAGGGCGCTGAGTATCTGGAACAGGGGCACCAGCTTCCGGCTGCACACCGCGTCCCCGGCGCATTCCAGATTCCGGTAGTGGTACAGAATCAGGCCCAGTACGGCGAAGACAATGCCCACAATGGCCAGCATTCCAAGGCAGTTCAGTCCCGTCACCTCATAGGTGCCCTGTGCGCCGGTAACCAATCGGCCCACCTCGTCAAAGAGGGCCCGTCTGGTGGAATCCTGCACGTCCACATGGATATTCAGCATATACTCTATGGGCGTCAGCTTTTCGGCCAGCGCGCTGGGGGTAACCATACCGTAGAGCATGGGGGTATAGACGGTGTTTACCAGCCAGTAGAGGATGGCGGAGCCGAAGTTGATAAGGCCGTAGGCCGCCACCATGGTAAACCGGGAGCCGACCACCATGGCGCAGAACACCGCAATGCCAAAGAAGCAGACATATTCTACGTTGGCAATGAGGAAATACCACAGGGCAATCTTCCACGCACCCACGAAGATGGTGCTCATCAGCATGGGCATCAGCACCAGCGCCGCAATGGCGGTGGGAATCAGGGAGTACACAAGGCCCGAGGCCACGTTGGTAAAGAACCAGGTCTCCCGCCGCAGGGGCAGAGCGTGGAGGGCGTTGCACATCCGGGTGTTATACAGGTCGCCGAAGAGCAGCTGGGCCATCAGGCAGGCGTAGCCCAGATTGAGAATGGCCGTCCAGCCGAAAATCTGGTTGGTCTGGGTGAGGAAATGGTATTCCGGGTAGATATCCCCCGCCTGCTTCCAGTTCACCAGCAGCAGAAGCAGAAGAAGCAATGTGTACAGCGCCGGGACAGGGGCAAACCGGGTGAGGTTTTTCGTGAACGCGGCACGATTAAAGCAGGATTTCTTTGACTGCATAATCGGCACCTCCCAATTCATAGATAAAGATTTCTTCCAAAGACAGGGGCAATACGTCAAAGTAGGCGGGCTTGGCAGCGGCGGCTTTCGTGCTGATCTCCCATGCCGCGCCCCGGACAATCAGGGTTTTCAGCCGCCCGGAGGTGCTCTCGTGGAGAATTTCCAGCCCCTCGGGGACACCGCCCACGATTTGCAGCTTGTGGGTGTTGCCCTGCATATCGGCAAGACTCTTTTCCATGAGCATTTCGCCGTGATCCATGATGCCCACATGGTCGCAGACATCCTCCAGCTCCCGCAGGTTGTGAGAGGAAATCAGCACCGTGGTGCCGTACTCGGCAACGTCGGACAGAATCAGGCTCATGACCTGCCGCCGCATCACCGGGTCGAGGCCGTCCACCGGCTCGTCCAGAATCAGCACCCGGGGCCGGGTGCACAGGGCCAGATGGAAGGCCGCCTGCTTCTGCATACCCTTACTGAACCTGCGAATCTGCCCCCGCTTTGGCAGGCGGAAAATGTCGTAGAGCCGGTCATAGAGGGCGTCGTCAAACTGGGGGTAAATTCCCTTATAGAATTTCCGCATATCCTCCATGGTCGCGGAAGGGTAGTAAAAAATGTCGTCGGGGATGTAGCCGATGGCGGCCTTGATCTCCGGGTTTTCGTAGACGGGCTGACCGTCTATGGTGATTTCGCCGCTGTCGGGCCGGTAGATACCCGTCAGATGCCGAATGGCGGTGGATTTGCCCGCGCCGTTGGGGCCCACCAGACCGTACACCGCGCCCTTGGGCACCGTCAGGCTCAGGTTATTCAGGGCCTTGAAGTCCCCGAAGGTTTTTGTTACATTCTTCATTTCAAGCATTCTGCGTTCCTCCTATCCGATCAACCAGATTTTCCCGGGTGACGCCCAGGGCGATGAGTGCGGTGGTGGCGTCGTCAAAGGTGTGGTACCAGCGCTGGCGCTCCCGTTCCCGGCTGTCGTTGGTGCTGCACACGAAGCAGCCCTTGCCGGGCACCGTGGCGATCCAGCCCTCCACTTCCAAAGACCGGTAGGCCCGCTGGATGGTGTTGGGGTTGATGGCCAGCTCCGCCGCCAGTTCCCGCACGCTGGGCAGCTTTTCCCCCGACTGCAAAACGCCGGTTGAAATCTGCTCCTTGAAACCGTCGATGATCTGGGTGTAGATCGGTCGGGCATCCCGATAATCCAAGTGTACCATATCATCCCTCCTTAACTGTACTAGCTGTTCTAGTACAGTTAGTATAACAGTGGTACAGAAAATTGTCAATATCTGGGATTCTTAAGATTGTTTTACGAATTCTTTAAGGGACTGTAGGGCGGAGTCATGACTCCGCCGACTCAGTATCGGCAATCAGCAATATGCGATGAATGGTATTTGGGTGATTAACGTCCGGACAGATACCGTTGGACGAAGGCAAGGCAATTGACCAACCTGATCGGCGGGGTCATGACCCCGCCCTACGATACTAAAAAGGCCATTGCGGCGTTCACCGCAATGGCCTTAACAACTATGCTCTTTACTTCTCCAGCGCCATGAGCTTGTCGATTCTGCGCTGATGCCGGGGTTCGCCGCTGAACTCGGTGTCCAGCCAGGTGTCCAGAATTTCCAGCGCCAGCTTTTCGCCCACCACTCCGGCGCCAATGGCCATCATGTTGGTGTCGTTATGCTCCCGGGTCAGCCGGGCGGACATCACATCGCTGAGCAGCGCGCAGCGGATGCCGGGCACCTTGTTGGCGGTGATGGACACGCCGATGCCGGTGGTGCACAGGACGACGCCCTTCTCGCACTCGCCGCTGGCAACCGATCTCGCCGCGGCGGCGGCAAAATCGGGATAGTCACAGCTGTCGGCGCTATAGGTGCCGCAGTCCTTCACATCGCAGCCCCGGGCCACCAGATGGGCCACCATTTTATTCTTCAGCGCCAATGCGCCGTGGTCACAGCCAATTGAAACCTTCATAGTTTTTCTCCTTCTGGATGGTTTACATAACAAATCCGCCGCTGACGCCCAGAACCTGCCCCGTGACAAATTCCGCGTCCGCCAGGGCTTCCACCGCCTTCGCCACGTCCTCCGGTGTGCCGTTGCGCTCCAGCGGTGTCTCCTGTGCCAGTTCTTCCAGCGTGTCCGGCGAAACACTGGCGCACATGTCCGTGAGAATCACCCCGGGGGCCACACAGTTGACCCGGATGCCGCTGGGGCCAAGCTCCTTGGCAAGGGCCTTGGTCAGGGCGATGACGGCTCCTTTCGTAGCGGAGTACGCCGCCTCGCAGGACGCCCCCACCTGTCCCCACATGCTGGACACGGTGACGATGCTGCCGCTGTGTTTGCGCAGAAAGGCGGGCATGGCGGCCTTGACGCAGTTATAGATGCCCTTGACGTTCACGGCAAAAATCCGGTCCCACTCGGCATCCTTCATATCCGTCAAAAGCCCATACCAGCAGACCCCGGCGTTGCACACCAGAATGTCCACCTCAGGGATATTGGAAAAGGCTTCCGCCACCGCGCCGCTGTCGGCAACGTCACAGCAAATTCCGGTGGCGCCGGTTTTCTCCGACACGGCCCGGGCCGCTTCGTGATTTTTCTCGTACAGGAAATACACCCGGTCCCCCCGGGCCGCGTACCGGGCGACAACCGCCCCGCCGATGCCCCGGGAACCGCCGGTGACGACAACCGTCGCCATCAGCCCCGCCGTCTGGGACGGCTGCTGCTGCGGTGGTCGGCATACTGCTTGATGCCGGAGAGCTTGCTGTCGGATTCGGTCATAAATGCCTTCAGCTTCTCCTCGAACAGCTGGTCCGCGGTCTTGGGGGCAGCGGGCTGCATGGGTGCGCGCTGCTGCTGGGGACGTGCGCCCTCCCGGTTCTGGGGGCCGCCCTCCCGGCGCGGTCCGCCGTTTCCGCCCCGGTAGGGGGGCTTATTGCCGTCCCGCTGAGGCTTAGGCTCCAGACGCTTGATGGACAGGTTGATCTTGCCGCCCTCCGTGCCGATCACCATGACCTTCACAGCCTGCCCCTCACTTAGGTGCTGGCGGATGTCGCTGACGTAGGCGTTGGCCACCTCAGAAATATGTACCATGCCGGTCTTATTGTCCGGCAGGGAGATGAACGCGCCGAAATTGGTGATGGACTTGACTTTGCCCTCTACGACTGCTCCTACGGTTAACTCCATATATGCTCTGCTTCCTCCAACTTTATAATTGACAATTGACAATTGACAGTTGACAATTATCAATTGCAGCATCACTCTGGCATACTATATACAACTACAGCATTATTATTTTCAATCATCGTCCCGAAGGGACTCCTCAATTGTCAATTGTCAACTGCTCTTTATTCCGGGTGGATGAGGATGGTATCCGGGTCGGCAAGGCCCAGCTCGTCCTGCGCGATCTGGCGAATGCTCTGCACGGAACCGATGTTATCGATTTTTTCCTGCAGGTCGGCGTTTTCGCCCTCCATAGCCGCTGCCTGCTCCGTCTTGCGCTGGGTCTCGGCCTGAATACCGTTGTGCACCCACCGCAGCGCCACCAGCGCCGCCGTGGACAGCACGATGAGCACGATGAGCACGGCCTTCAGCTTCACTGGGGCGGAGCGCAGCTTGACTTTGAACTTTCCGGTTTTGAATTCTTTCATTGGGGTTCCCTCTGCGCTTGCCGCGCGGTTTCAGATGATTTTTTACTATTGTAACCCATTTTTCCACAGATGCAAATAAAAATTTTAAAAATGCGAAAAATTTTTTCAATGGCAGCAGGAGAAGCGCCAGCGATTTATCCAAAATCCTCCAAAACTGTATAAAAACAGGACGCAGGGGCCGTCCGGCGGTGCGCTCCCAGATGATTCCCCCCGCGAAAAGCCCGAAGGCATAGCCCGCCCGGATGTCCCCGGCGCAGATGCCGAAGCACAGGTAAATCCACGCCCAGGCAGTGACCGCGAGAAAAATGCCGTCGCTCAGCAGGGTATGCCGGGGACGCAGGGGCCGCAGAAAGCCGTAGATTAGCCCCAGCGCCGCTCCCAGTGCCAGGGCGCAGGCCATGCGGTAGGCCGCCACTGCCGGGGTCAACGGAACAGTCTCCGCCAGCCGCCCTGCCGGGGCTCTTCATAGGACAGGGCATTGATGTCCCCCTCCACCGCCACCTGCCCGCCCTCCAGCGACAGATTTTTCAGCTGGAGCTGCTGGCCCTGGACGATGAGCAGACCCAGCGAGGTCTGCAAAACCACGGCGGTCTCGTCAAAGCTGACCACCTCCGTCACCCCGGTCATGGTAAGCTTCTTCCGCTCGTTCAGCTGGAGCTTGTGGGGCAAGTGTTCTTCGGGCATGGCGCTCCCTCCTTTGCCCTTCCAGCTTATGCGCCTTCCCCGGCGGCTATGCCGGCCAATGCCGTACTGGTGCTTCCATGGCGTCCATGTTGTTGGGATGCACCTGAATGGACAGGCCGTCCCGAGCGTTACTTGGCAATGATGGGAAATTCCTGAAAAATCTGGCAGTTGGCACCGAGAATCCGGCGCCCATGCTTTTCGATGTACGCCGGCAGGCTCAGTCCGGCATCCGGGCCGGAGGCGATGAAGGAGGGGCCGTCGGGATGACAGTCAGTTTCCAGATCTCTGCCAGATGGACGCCATCAAACTCCTTGCTGTATTCTTTAATAAGGCGATTCCCACTCCACAGGTAATCCTTACAGGTGGGTTTCAGCTTCACTATCGATTTGATTCCTCCATAATTTGTCCGGCTTCCAGGCGGGCATAGACCTTCCGCATGAGAAGCTGTTCTGCCAGCACCGGCAGGCCGCCGCCAAGCAGCACCCAGCCGGGGACGGCGATCACCAGCAGATCAATATTCCACACAATCAGCGCGGGAAACAGGGCGGCGGCAGCCAGCCCTACCAGGACAATGTGGGGATTGGCAAGGCTCAGAAGCGCCGCGTTTTTCAATACCGTCCGCAGAGGCAGGCGGTACCGGGTCAGCACCGGGAAGGCCAGCGTCAGGGTGAACACTCCCGCGATCATGCCCAGCACACCGATGACCTGACAGGCGATGCCCGTAAAGCCGGGATTGTTCAGGCCGATGGTAAAATCCGCCCAGCTGATGAGCAGAACAACCCCCAGAATCGCGGTCACCACCGTGGCCTGCTTCCAGTTCTCCCGGAAGCCGTGCCAGAAGCCGCTCCAAACGGTATAGTGTTCACAGGCCGCCATTTTTCGCGCCACAGAGTGCATGGCGGCGGTGGACGCGCCAATGGTAGCAATGGGCAGACAGCAAACCAGCCATAAAATATTCAGTAATATCAGATCACAGATGATCTGCACCCATTCCCCGATGGTTCTTCTTGGCATGTCCATAGTTGTATCCTCTTACTTCCCTAAGGAAATTTTATGCATCAGCACCGGTTGCCCCGCAAGGGGCGAGGTGCTGGCATTTGTATGAAATATTACTGTGAATGCGGAGCTTTCACAGCAAATCATCTTCGGCTGAACGGCGGTTCTTTTGTTTTGCCAGCGCGGTTTGGAAAACAGGAAATATATACAGGATTCCTCTGCTTTCCAAACCAAAAGCAAATCAAAATCTCTCGCCGTCAGTTCCAGGGAACCTCTGATATCCCCTGATATTTAAGTATCAGACCGAATTTTTTGGAATCAGCACAGAGATGAGGGCTCATATTTCAGCTGTTTCCCTTTTCACTGCCCACTGAAGGCCCCGAGGATAGAAGAAATTGATTTTCTTCCGGGCTACAGAAAATCCAATGTCCTCTGCGATACGCAGTTCCCCGTCCAGATTCACCGCCGAAGGCCGGTCGCAAATGACCCGCACCCGGTCCGTGCGGAAGTGGCGTATGAATTCCGGCAGCTCCCGGTAGCGCCCGTTCTTGTATTTTCCGATGATGCCCGGCACCTGCCAAAGCCGCACCTTTTTCACCAGCAGCACGTCCAGTTTCCCGTCCGCCGGGTCGGCCTCCGGTACCGGGTTGAAGCCGCCGCCGTAGTAGCGTCCGTTGCACACGCACACGAAGGTCTGCTCCTCGTCAATGCGCTCCCCGTCTATCTCCACGATGTAGTGCGCGGAAATGCCCCGGAACAGGTTCACAAGCGTTGACAGGGCGTAGGCGTTGAAGCCGTGGAGGAAGGGGAGCCGTTTATACCGGGCCACGTCTGTGCCAATGCGGGCGTCCAGCCCCACGGAGCAGATATTCAGCGCCAGATCCTCGTTGCAGGCGATCAGGTCAAAGACCGTTTCCTCCGCGTCCAGCAGCCGGGAAAGCTTGGAAAAAGCCGCCGGTTCGCTGAAAATCTTCACAAAATCATTGCCGCTGCCCCCGGAAAACGCCGTCACCGCCGCATTGGGGAAGCCTGCCGCGCCGGAGGCAATCTCGTTGAGAGTGCCGTCGCCGCCGCAGGCGTAAATGCGCACGTCTTGCCCGGTTTGCGCCGCTTCCCGGGCAAGACGGCGGCACTCGCCGGGGGCCTGAGATACGGCGATTTCATAGTCCAGTCCTTCGCACAGCCGCTGAATGTCCGCGGTATAGTCTGCCGTCCGGTCCCGGCTTCCCGCCGCCGGGTTGATGATGAACAGGTGTTTCATGGGCGATTCTCCGTCCTTTTCTATTTCTTTCGTCCGCTGTCCGTGTACATATAATAATCGCATTTAATCATGCCGTTATAGAGCTTGCGTTTTTTGTCGGCCCGCTTGCCGAAATAATGCTCAAACTCCGGCTCGGAGGTGATGATATACTTCTTCCAGCCATCGGCGTATTTGAGGTGCCGTCCCAGCGCGGCGTAGAGCCTTTGGGCGCTTTGCTGCTCCAGCATCCGCTGCCCGTAGGGCGGGTTGCAGATGAGAATGCCGGATTGGGCAGGCAAATCCATTTTCGTGGCATCCCCGTCTTTGAAGGTAATGCAGTCTGCCACCCCGGCCTTCCGGGCGTTGGCCATGGACAGGGAAACGCACTTGGGGTCATTGTCGGAGCCTAAAATCTGGTATTTTCCGTGGAATTCCTTATCCTTGGCCTCCGTCCGCACGTCGCCCCAAATCTGCGGCTCGATCCATGCGAAGGCCTCGGCCGAGAAGCGACGGTACATGCCGGGGGCCTTGTTCCGGGCGATCAGCGCCGCCTCGATGGGGATGGTGCCGCTGCCGCAGAAGGGGTCCCAGACAAAGTCCCGGCCCCGGTAGCGGGTGAGCTGCACCATGGCGGCAGCCAGCGTCTCCCGCAGGGGCGCGTCGTTGCCCTGCGCCCGGTAGCCCCGCTTGTGCAGCCCCGGCCCGGAGGTGTCGAGGTACAGCTGCACCCGGTCGTTCATGATGGAAAACTGGAGCTGATACTTCACCCCCGTCTCCGGCAGCCAGCTGACACCGTATTTTTCGCCCAGCCGCCTGGACGCCGCCTTTTTCACGATAGCCTGACAGTCCGGCACGCTCATAAGCTGGCTGTTCAGGCAATGGCCCTTGACGGGGAAGGCCCCGTCCTTGGGGATGAAATCCTCCAGATTGGCCCTGTAAACCCCTTGAAACAGCTGCTCAAAGGTGGTCGCTTTGAAGTCCGCCAGAATGAGCAGCACCCGCTCTCCGGTGCGCAGGCAGATATTAGCTTTTGCCAGCGCCCGGGCATCGCCGGAAAACAGCACCCGCCCGTTTTCCACCCGGACGTTATCAAAATCCAGCCGCCGCAATTCGTCGCCGGCAATGCCCTCCAGCCCGAACAGGGTGGGGACGGAAAATTCGTAAGTTGACATAATTCCTCCGTATTAAGGCAGAATTTTCTTCGCCTTGATATAACGTTCCTCCTCGGAGAACACACAGCCGCAGTATTTCTGCATATAGAAGCCGTGCTCCCGGGCGAAGGCCTGTCCCTCCTTGAAATAGGGGCGGAAATCCCGGTAGAGGAACTGCACGCCGTATTCCTTCGCCGCCCGCTCGGCGGTTTCCCGCATCAGCTCGTGGTTCTGGTAGGGGCTGATGAACAGGGAGGAGGTGAAGCTGTCGAAGCCTCCCTCGGCGGCTTGCCGGGCAGTCTCAAACAGGCGCATTTCGTAGCACTTGACACAGCGGTGGGGAATGTCCTCCGCCACCGCCCGGACGAAGGGCCGCAGACCATAGTCATTTTTCATAATCAGGGGCAGCGCAATTTCCTGCGCATATTCCTGTAAGCAGTTGCGCCGGGCCCGGTACTCGGTGACGGGGTGGATGTTGGGATTATACCAGAAGCCCACCACCTCCAACCCATCGGCGCGCAGAATGTCGATGGGGCGGTTGGCGCAGGGGGCACAGCAGATGTGAAGTAAGGTTTTCATAGAACCTCCAAAATAAGGAAATTAAGATATTGTAGCACAAATGGAATATAATCGCAATGGCTTCTAACTGTCAACTGTCAACTTTCAACTACCCCCGCGACCCCGTCCCGATAAACCCCGGTGACGGTGACGGTGCGGATTTCGTTGTGGAGGTTCTCGCCCGCCGCGTAGACCTTTACATAGTTGGGGGCGTGACCGGTGTAGAATTCTCCGTCCTTATCCTCGAAAAGGACTTCCAGCGTCCGGCCCGCCCAGCTCTGGCGGTAGGCCCGGCTCATTTCCTCCGCCACAGCGATGGCGGCCCGGCTCCGGTTCTCCTTGGTTGCGTTATTATGCTGACCGGGCATTTTGTCCGCCGGGGTGCCGGGGCGGCGGGAATAGGGGAAAATGTGCATATCCGCGAAATTACATCTGCGAATAAAGGCGAGACTTTCCGCAAATTCCTCCTCCGTCTCTCCGGGAAAGGCCACGATCATGTCCGTGGTCACGGCGCACTCCGGGAAGTATTTCCGCAGCAGCTCCACGCTTTCATAGTACCGGGCGGTATCGTATTTCCGCTTCATCCGCTGCAAAACCGTGTCGCAGCCGGACTGCATGGACAGATGGAACTGCGGACACAGGTTGGGAAGCACGCTGAGACGGCGGCAGAAATCCTCCGTCACCACTCTGGGTTCCAGCGACCCCAGCCGTACCCGCAGATCCGGCACCGCCTTGCAGATTTCCTCGATCAGCAGGGTCACCTCCGGCTTCCCCGGCAGGTCAACGCCCCAGCTGGCGATTTCAATGCCGGTCATCACGATCTCCCGGTAGCCCCGCTGGGCCAGCGCCTTTGCCTGCGCCACCGCCGTTTCCAGCGGAGCGGAACGAACCGGCCCCCGGGTGTAGGGGATGATGCAGTAGGTGCAGAAATTCACGCAGCCGTCCTGCACCTTCAGCATGGCCCGAGTGCGCTCCTCCAGCCCGCCGGCGGGCAGACACTCGAATTCCCGGCGGCGCAGGGCGTTGTCCACCTGCTCCCGGTGTGCGTGGGCCCCGGCGGCGTCCAGGAGCATCTCCACAAATTCCTGCCGGTTTCCGCTGCCGCCGATGACATCGATGCCCAGCGCCCGAATGGCTTCCGGGTCGTGTTGGGAATAGCAGCCGCACACCGCTACCACCGCGTTGGGATTTTCCCGCCGGCACCGGCGGATCACCGCCCGGTTCTTCTTGTCCGCCACGGCGGTGACGGAGCAGGTATTGATCACGTAGCCGTCGCAAGCATCCTCAAAAGAGCCGATTTCGTGGCCCTTTTCCAGCAGCAGGCGCTCCATGGCCTGGGTCTCATACTGATTTGTCTTGCAGCCCAATGTGTAAAAAGCAAACTTCATTTGTCAAAACCACCAATAATATCCTTAAGTTGTTGTATTAATCGTCCAAACCGCCAGTTGCATTTTACTAAAAAAACGCTATAATATTTTGCAGTCCCAGTTGGCGGCAGGCCGGGGTCGATCCAAAGACC
This sequence comes from uncultured Clostridia bacterium, assembly GCA_945948535.1. Taxonomy (GTDB): domain Bacteria; phylum Bacillota; class Clostridia; order Oscillospirales; family Oscillospiraceae; genus Faecousia. The sequence continues at coordinate 3,514 of CAMFBN010000053.1, read as the reverse complement.
TGTGCTCCCCATTATACACGACAATCCGAATTTTGTACAGTTGGAGGGCGAGAATTATGCAGGAATTTTGGATTCGCTTAAGCAGCATGGAGGATGTGGAAGAATTTGTTGCCATTGCCACTTCCCGCGCCTTTCCCATCTGCGTCCGGGACGACCAGCACAAGATTCGCGGCGGCAGCTTCATGGAAATGTTCTGTCTGGACTTCAACCAGCCCCTGCGGGTGGTGGCCCAGTGCTCTGAGGAAGAGCTGGAAGCTCTGTGCGCCGATGCCCAGAAATTTCTGGTCAAATAAATATGGCTCTAGTAGCACCGTCCTGGGAATACCCGGGGCGGGTTTTTTTATAGTGTGGAGAGTGAAGAGTTAGGAGTTAGGAGTGAGGAGTGATGAGTGAGAAGTGAGGATAAGCGAATTGTTTTTCAAATCCATCGCCGAAGGCGATACCATCACTCCACACTTCACACTTCACACTCCACTCTCCACTCTAAAATTGACTTTCCCGCCCCTTCGTGGTATCATAGCCGGGTAAAATACGGGAGGAATCTGCCATGTCCTTTTTTTATTATGTTCTGTTCGTCGCGGGCATCGTCGCTGCCGACCAGATTACGAAATATTTGACGGTTCTTTACATTCCCAGTCTGGGCGTTCAGCCTTTCATTCCCGGGCTGCTGCAAATCTCCTATGTGCAGAACACCGGCGCGGCCTTTTCCTCTTTTGAGGGACAGCAGTGGCTGTTTGCCCTGATTTTTGTGGTGTTTACCGGTTTGATTTTCTACGAATATTTCAAAAAGCCCATGGGCTTTACGACCTTTGAGCGCTGGTGCATCGCCGCCATCTACGGCGGGGGACTGGGCAACATGATCGACCGGGTGCGCTTGGGCTATGTTGTGGATATGATTGAAACGACTTTTATGGATTTTCCCGTGTTCAACGTGGCCGACTGCTTCATCACCTGCGGCTGCGTGCTGCTGATGGTGCACCTGTTCCTGTTCCATAAGGACTTCTGGAAGGAGAACAAATGACCCTGTTTGCCGATATTCCCGGGGAGCGGTTGGACGCCTTTCTCGCCCGGAACGCCCCGGATTTGAGCCGCAGCGCTGCCCAGAAACTCATTGAGGAAGGGCTGGTTACCCGCAACGGAAAGCCCGGAAAGAAAAACGACAAATTGAACGTGGGCGACGCGGTTTCTTACGAGATTCCCGAGCCGAAGGCTGTGGACATCGCGCCAAAGGAAATGCCGCTGGACATCGTCTACGAGGACGACGATCTGCTGGTCATCAACAAGCCCAAGGGGCTGGTGGTACACCCGGCGGCGGGCCATTCCGATGACACGCTGGTCAACGGGCTGCTCTACGCTTTGGGCGACGACCTGTCCGGCATCAACGGCGAACTGCGGCCCGGCATCGTCCACCGCATCGATAAGGACACCTCCGGGCTTTTGGCGGTTGCCAAAAACGATCTGGCCCATACGGTGCTGGCAAGTCAGCTGAAAGACCACTCCATGGCCCGAACCTACGAGGCTATTGTCTGCGGGGTGATGAAAGAGGACAGCGGCACCGTGGACGCTCCCATCGGACGGCACCCCAGCGACCGGAAGAAAATGTGCGTCACTCAGCGTAATTCCAAACCGGCAGTGACCCACTGGGAGGTTATCCGCCGCTACCGGGGCTACACCCACATCCGCTGCAAGCTGGAAACCGGGCGTACCCACCAGATTCGTGTCCACATGGCCTATATCGGCCACCCCATTCTGGGAGACACGGTCTACGGTCATAAGAAACCGGAGTTGGGACAGTCCAGCCAATGCCTCCACGCGGGGACGCTGTGCTTTGCCCACCCTCGGGACGGGCACCCGGTGGTGGTGTACGCGGAGCTGCCCCAGTATTTTCAAGATGTTCTGGATAAATTGGAGAAGATGGGATAATGATGGATTTTTCTGATGTTTTACTCACCGTTGACTATGACCGCACCCTCACCGCGCCGGATTCTACCATCCCGGAGCGGAATCTGGAGGCCATCCGGTACTTTATGGAGCAGGGTGGGGCGTTCACCGTCAACACCGGGCGCAGTGTGCCCATGGCAAAGTCCTTCATGGACATCGTGCCCGTGAATGCGCCGCTGCTGCTGTACAACGGCTCCGCCGCCTACGACACCCGTACAAACCGGCTTGAGTTCTGCCACGAAATCCCGCTGGATCTGTGGCAGACCGTGAACACTGCCCGAAAGCTGCTGCCCGATCTGAATGTGGAGGTGCAGGGGCTGGACGCCCACTATGCCTGCCCCCCGAACCCCGGCTGGGAGGCCTTCTGCCGCCGCCAGCACTGCGCCAGTAAATTCGCGAAGCCGGGTGAGGAGCTGGGCACCTTTTTGAAATTCTCCTTCTACGGACGTTTTAAGGACGATACTGTATCCTCCCTGTTTGAGGGCACACCGGAGGAGCTGCACCGCATGGACGAGGCAGAAGCTCTGGTCCGCCAAACCTTCGGCACGCAATGCGAGGTATTCCGTGCCGGCGCACGGATTATTGACGTTCACGCCAAGGGCGTCAGCAAGGCCCGGTCCGCCCGGGAATTGCAGCACCGGCTGGGCAGGTCCATTCTGGTGTGCGTGGGCGATGCGGACAACGATCTGTCCATGATGCGGGATGCGGATTATGCTTACGCCCCCGCCGACGGGCACATTGCCGATCAGTTTGAAACCGTTTGTGACTGTGCTTCCGGTGCGGTAGCGGATGTGATTTATGAAAAAATCCCCGGCGTTTTGAAAAATTTCGGTTGACATTTTGGCGTACCTATGGTAAAATTCTCTGGCTGAAACAGCTGTGGGCAGAGACTTGCGGGTGTAGTTCAATGGTAGAACACCAGCCTTCCAAGCTGGTCACGCGGGTCCGATTCCCGTCACCCGCTCCATAGAAATGCGCCAGTAGCTCAGCTGGATAGAGCAACTGCCTTCTAAGCAGTAGGTCGGGGGTTCGAGTCCCTCCTGGCGTGCCACTCATTTTTCCGGCCTGGTGGACTCGAACAATCAAATCCCATATGCCGGTGGCATATGGATCCCGAGGGCTTGACCGAGGGATACCTTGATTTAGCGAGTCCCTCCTGGCGTGCCATTCAGCAAATTCAATATGGTGGATATGGCCTAGTTGGCTAAGGCGTCAGATTGTGGCTCTGAAGATCGTGGGTTCGAGTCCCATTATCCACCCCATACGATAACCGCTCTGAAAGTGATTTCAGAGCGGTTTTTCATAGGTTTCTATACACTTTGAGTGTAAATTCGGAATATACATGGTTAAAAAATTAATCAAATATTTGTTTGTTTAATCGCTTGAACATCCGATTTATGGTCAAAATTGGCAACGGATTGGCAATGAAAAAGAGGGTGCCCGTGTTGGGCACCCTCATATCATCACATATCCAGCAGTCCGCTTTCATCACGGTCATCCTCATATGTCCGTCTGGTTGCATCCGCCGTGGCCCCGTCCTCAATCGGCGCAGTCACCGACTTTTCTGCCACAA
>CAMFBN010000052.1 GCA_945948535.1 uncultured Clostridia bacterium | reverse complement strand
CACAGATCTGGAGCATTCGCTTGAGCCCCACCCGCTTGCCGTTTTCCCGGATGGTAAACACATACCACTCCGGCTTTGCGAGACGCAGGCGGTTTTGCTGGATGCCCGGAGCGCAGAGCTCGCCCTGAATGGTCAGCGTTTTCAGGCCCTGCGCTTTCATGTAGTCCTCCATTTTTGCCTGATACTCACGCGCCTTCACCAGCTTATAGAAGGAACTGCTGCCGTCGTCCTTGTATTCGTAATTGTGGCCGGTGACGTGGAAGCCGTTCTCGTCGATCCCGATAGAGTGAGACGAGCCGTCCATTTTTGTGCTGATATAGTATTCCAATCCTGCAAAGGCCTGAATCAGCTCAGGTTCCTCCTGAACGCGGGTCTCATCCGTATGAGGAATGTCATAGGGCAACGTGCCGATAACGGTGCCGCCGGTCGTGGCCCTTTCCTCGATCTCCCATTTTCGCACACCGAGCAGTTCCGTCACGTCATCGCCCACGTCGGCGTCCTTCGGGATCTCCGGGAACTGGCTGACGGGGAGCAGCAGGCCCTGCGAAATCTGGCCGCGAAAACGCATGGTCCGCAGCCGGAAGCCTTCGCCCATGATGTCGGTCTTTTTATAGCTCGATGAGCGCAGGAACTCAAACTCGTCCCGGATGGGTAGGAAGCTGTCGATCTCGAAATAGACTGCAATGTCCATCGGCTGAAACTGGCCTTTGTTCACAACACACTGCCAGCCCAGCACGTGGGCCAGCTCGATACGGTCCGCCCCCTCAATGGGCTCAATTTTCCAAATGCGCTGAATGCTTGCAAGTTTTCTCATTTTCGGTCCTCCTCTAACGGCAGATATTCTGTCTCAGACAGATCGGTATAATCAACTGGGCTGGCGTAGCACCGGCGCAGATAGTCATGGCCGCCATCCACAGAAACACGGCCACAGCTACAGGTATTAAAGTCATGACGATAGGCGCTCTCAATCACATCGCCGCAGTGATTACACCGGGCGGCATTTCGAATGATGCGAATTTTGTGCTTAGGTTTTGTCTCCGCCATCCGATTCAGCCTCCTTTTTCTTCTTCCACGCCTCGTACTTTTTCACGTGCTCCGGGTCCTGAAAATAACGCTGCATGGCTTCGTACACGGCCTTTCCAAGCTGCTTTTTCTGAAGCTCTGAGGGAGCCACGTTGTGCATGTTGAAGGCAGCCATTTGGTTTCCCGTGGCAAGATCAATCACGGAGACCGGGCAGCCTCTGCGGATGGGTGCCTGCCGCTCCGGAGGGAGCGCTTTCAGAACGGCCAGCTGGTAGTCGTTAAATTCCTCCGGCTTCAGCTCGTCATCCGGAATGCCGCTGTGGTTCAATTCAATGATGGTTGTACCCTTGGGCTCTTTACGCTTTGCCATGATCCACCTCCGGATAATCCGCCTCGTATGCGTCGATGAGCCGCTGCAGGAGCGGGTTCGTCTCTATCTCCCGGACCTTATACAGATGTACATCGTTCTCACAGCCGTCAAAGTCTTCGGCCTCGGTCCACTGCTCTGAGAGCTTGCTGATCCCGCGATAGGGCTGCCTGCCGAGGTAAAGACTGACCCATTCAATACGGGCATTGTTCAGAATCGGCGGTATGGGGTTGTTGGCAAGCATGACGCGCATGTCACTGGTGGCCGCAGCGAGGGTCGCCCGGATGAGCTCCCAGCAATGGAGGCTGACGGTCCACATCTGGTGGATCAGCGGAAAGCTGTAGTCATAGGGATGCTCTGTGTCCGGAATGATAGAGACCACAAAATAGCGCATGCGCTTGGCGTTGTCATCCACGCAGATGCTGCCATACATCGTGTCCGGGTTCCGCTCCGCAATGATGTAAGTCAGATACGGAATCCCATCAGGCAGCAGTCTGTGAAACGCCTCTGTGGCGACGGCGGATGTCTCCTCGTCGATCCAGTCCGGATTCAGTGGAGCGCAGTCCCGCGCCGCGTCCTTCGGGACGCACGGCCCGTTCAGCAGATCAGCCACATAGGCCTTGTCTTTCATAAGTTCAGCGATTTTCATGATGCAAATCCTTTCTGTTCCCACCCACCATCCCGTATTCGGTTTATGCTGCTTCGATAAAGCACTCAGGGTGATCTTCCGGATTCACGAGAAGCTGGTACTGACAGCCTTCATCCGTGATCTTCTGCTCCAAGATACGGAGCAGGGTCAACTTGTGCAGAGATGCGTAGGTATAGGAAACGGAATAATTCAGTGTGGCAACAAACATTTCTGACGAGAACGTGTCGTAGCCAAAGGCCTCATAAATAGCGGTGATGGCTTTCCTCTGATGGGGCTTGAGCTTGGAGAATTCTGTTTGCAGCTCCCGGTTAATCGTGTAGTCGCCATCAGGCTGCTTCGTAATCAGACCAAGCTGGGCTGCCAGCGCGGTGTCGGCCAGCCACATGTTGCCGCTGTAGCCTCGCGCTTCGTAATCGCTGCGAAGAAGCGTCCCTTTGGCGAGGCAGGATCGCAACACTTCGGAAACGCGCCTGTCCCTGTTGGAGGTAGAGGATTCGGATAGAATGTTCAGCTGCTCCAACACATCCTGCGAATATCCTTCTGCCAAAGCTGCCACAGTCTCTGGCGCAGAGTTATTGTCCTCTGGCAGGCTCACAGGCGGAGTAGGCTCTCCGGCAAAGAGCGTGGGATGATCGTTGGGATTGACGCGCAGGCGGTACACAAAAACGTCGTTCTCCTGGCAGTCGATCAACTGGAGCATGGAAAGCTGATGAAGCAACGAACATGTACTGGATTTTCCCAGCTTCATGGCGGCCATCGCGCCTTCTCGGGTGAAGGGCTCCAATCCGAAGCGCTGATACAGGGCTGAAAGCGCCGCCTTCTGGGAGCCGCTGGGTGTTGGCAAGGCTTCTATGATGTCTCGGTTGATCCTGTATACACCGGGAGCCACCTTTTTCACGATGCCCATTTGCTCAGGGAGCAGCATATCCGTATAGATTTTTGCTGCATCCTCCTCGTCCGTATAGCTCGCAGCCGTGATCATCCCTTTGGGAAGGCTGGCAGCCAGAATCTCTCCGATACGACGGTCTTTAGCCGATCTGGCCGAGCTGCGGAGCTCCGAAATGGCCTGTATGATCTCCGGGGAATAATCCTGTGGCTCAAGAGGCAGTTGGGAGGTGGCAAACTGATAAATCATGCAACGATTGGTCCGTTTCCCGACGCTTTCAATCAGGCTCATCTCTCTGAGGTGTGTCACAAAATTGCCTGCCTGCTTCAAAGCAAAGCCACAGCCCTTGACGATGTCGTCTACTGTAAACGTGTATACCTGCTTGTCTATCAGGCTGAGCAAGAATTTTGCGCCGGTTTTCATGACTAGGCCGCTGTTCGAGGCCAGGTGGTGGAGCTCGTCCCGCACCCTTGCTATACTGGTCTCCGAATCCATTTCCGTCTCGTTTCCGGCCCAAGAATCCGCCGAGAGCCAGTCCTTGTTTTCACCTCCTCTCTCCGGGTAGTTAGGGTCGGTTTCGGTCGGAACCCCGCTTTCCTCCGCAGCCTCCGGTTCTGGTGGCGCAGGCCTCCCATTGTCAGGTGGCGTCGGGTCAAGCGTAGGCGCGGCAGCTGCCATGAGCGGTGTACGGGCCAGTTCCATTTCTGCCTGCCGAGACCGTTCTTCCTTTTGCCTTTGCCGTAGCCGCCGTTCCTCCACAGCGCGGGAGAGGAGCTCAAGATAATACTCAATAAAGTAGGTCAAATCGCAGCCATTCTCCTCCCGCAGAATGTTGAGCATGGCCTCGTAATAACTGTAGCTCTTCCGAGCGATGAGGGCGGACAGGCTGATCTCGCTAAAGAACGTATACCCGGCCCTAAGCAGGATGATATTGGAAACCATCCTGCCCAGACGCTCATTGCCCTCGGGGAAAGGACGCAGGATCATCAGGTACGCCTGTGCCACAGCGGCTTTGACCAGCGGGTGTGTGTTCGGCAATTCCAGAAAGGCGGACAACTCACCCAGTCTGTCCGGTATGGTTCGCACAGAGGGAAACGCAAAGGCTTCTCCACTGGTGGGCGTAAAATCCACTTCGTTTGTGGAGCGGTAATCCTGCCCGCCCTGATCCATACCATCTGTGAGTAAGTAGACCAGCTCCTTCAGATATTCCGCGTCGATAGGCCGGTAGAGATTGCCGCTGGCATAGTTGCTGGCCTGTCGGTTATTTGCAATCATCTGTTCCTCGATGTCTCTTGGCGGCAGATCGCTGGTGAGAAAGTCCATAGCTGCCTGAATGCTGATCTGGGAGCCTTCCACATAGCTGGTGTAAAACACCTCCTCCAGCGTGGAAACCGGCAGAGCCTCCGTGTAAGGATCAAACTCAGTCTCGATTTCATACAGGGCCTCCACGACCCTCTCACTGGCGGTAACCATCTTATCCGTCGTGACGAACCAGTATGGAAGGCCTTTGTAGTTGTACAGGGGCAGCACTGTGCTTCTGGACCGTCGCTGATTCAGCAGTTCCTGCCACAGTGCGTCCGGCTGCGTCCCCAGAGGGATGCGGGAGATCATGTCGCGTTTCGAGGTATAGCGCTGTTCTAAATGCCTGAATAGCTTTTCTCGGTCCATTGGCTACCTCCTTGACGCGCTTACTGCTGCTCCACGTCCAGAGCCTGTGCGCCTTTCAGATCAAACCGGATGGCCTGATGGGCGGGAAGATACTCCCCATAGCACATTCTGGGCCGGTCATCCTCCCAGCCGACCATGTGCTTAATCTTGCGCAGAAGGCTTCTGCCGCTGATTTCAAACTGCACCGTTCGTTCTTCAGGTACCACTACAGCCTGCTGATCGTCAATCGTGCAGGCCCGGAGCAGCAGCATCTTTTCTTCTTTGTTTATGAGAATCTGAACCTGCCGAGGCCAGTCAAGCGCATCCAGCACACCCTCGTTGAGAAGGATGGAATCCTCCATCAGGTTCAGCGTCAATATGATTTGCGGGCTCATTACAATACCTCCGTTGTATCGGATGTGATAGGCAGCTGTTCCGCTGCAGGTTCACTGTCAGTCAGATCAGAAGATACGAAGCCTTCAGTCAGATCGATCTCCGTCGAGGCCCTGTGTTCATCGACGCTGAGACCAAAGGTCTCCAGCCATTCGCTGGGTAGGATCGGTTTGGGCCGCTTGATCTTGCCGGTCTCCGGGTCACGGCTCTGGGGCAGGAAGGCCTCCTTGGCGCTCAGGTCAAAGAGGTACAGGCTCTCACCCTGATAGTTGATCCGCATGCCCTGTAGCTTATACCGGTAGATGGACTCCCAGCCCATCAGGTCATAGAGCTTCGTGGTAAAGGGCCTGCAGGTGATCTCGCGACTCTTGCGTTTGTCTCCCTTGACGACACACCAGCGCACGGCGTCACGGGCACCCTCGTCACAGGGCCGGATGGCCAGCTTGCGTTCTGTGGGATTGATCAAAAACTGAATGTAAGTCGCGTCCTCCAGTTTGCTGATGCAGGAATTGTTGAACGTAATGCTGTTGCCGCGAATGGTCATGGCCGGGTCAAAGCGGTGGGAGATGAATTCCCGCCGTACCACCTGATATCCGGCAAAGCTGAAGTTTGCCTCTTCGGCGATGCGCTTGGCTTCCTGCCGTTCTTCGCGGGTTAGGCTGCTGATGCCCGGTGCCGCCGATGTACCCGGCTGCGGGACACCAGGGAATGGGGTGCGCTGCATACCGGGTGGACTGGGTCGGAATCCCTGCCTCTGTTGGGGCCAAGGCTGCATGTTGTCCACCATAGTCAAAACCTCCTGTTACTTAGTCTTTCGGTGGCGCATGGACTCCCGGCGCACCACCTGATCATCCTTCCAGCCGATCACTGGCAAGTCTTCATATTTGGAAGACTCCTTGTCTGTATCGGCAAAGGCACTGTTTGTGATTGGCTGTTTACACTGATCCTGTTGCATTGGGCGTGCTCCCTTCAATTTGCGGCTGGGCAGGGCGCTCCAGCTCTTTTACCTGTAATTGGCGTTGCCTCTTTGACTTCTCCGGCCATATTTTTTCCACCAGCAGTCGGTCAAGCTCCATGCATATCTCCACGGCGCTGTCGATCAGGTTTCCCTCGCCCAGAGGGCTGCGGAGAAGCTCCTGATAGGCTCTATGCATGATAGGCTCCTCAAAAGCGCCATATACCATCCGGCTGGACTCTTCGTGGAGCAGACATTCACAGCGGTAGATATATCCCAGCCAATAGGCGTAGGACAGCTCGTCCAGATTTCGATTGGGTTCTTCGGGCAGCTCCGCCAGAGCCGGTGGCAGCCGCAGCCGCTCAGCCTCATAGGCCTGCGAAAGCAGCAGACTCTTGTTCTGGTCGTCCTCAGCCTGGGAGATAATATCGTCGATCCAGTAAAGGGCCTCCACGATCACCTCCGGGCTTTTTAGCAGCATAGGGATACGGAGCAGGTTGGAGAGCTCATCATTCTCCATGCCGTTTGCAGCGGCGAAGCTGACGTCAAAGACGCCTGCCAGCTGGCTTGTCATGAATAGGGGCGCGAATTCCTCCATAGAAAAGCCCATAGAGGCGGCCTCCATGAACAGGTTGCCCTGCTTATGGCAGTAGGCCAGATCACGGCCTGTAAACTGCCGCGCTACCTTGATCACCTGACTGTTCTGCGGCGATGCCCGCGCAAGGCGCATCAGGCGCTTTACGTTCGCAGATAGCGGGCGGCTCTTGGCCGGGTTTCGGGACGTCTGCATGGCTCATTCCTCCTCGCCCATGGGCTCGACCACGATGGGCTCGCCCGGATAGGCTTCCTGGCTCTGTGGAAGGACCGGTGGGTCATCCATAATCTCAAGGAGCAGGTCATCCACGGTACCGGCATCAACGGTGTGGGTGATATCCAGCGGCCTCGCTTCTACCATCATGTCCCACTCTTCATCAGAGCTCTCCGCACTTAAGCCGCGCACACCGGAATCGTGCTGAAAAGCCGGGGTACCGAAGAGCTTCTTGTTCACCTCCACGGCCTGCTGAAACTTTTCTTCCATATCCCGGATTTCCTGCGGCTCATCCTCATCGGGCGGATAGTAGTAGCTCTTGGCGTCCTCCCGCTCCTCGGTATTGGCTGCCGCTTCTTTCCGGGCAATGATAACTTCATCCTTTTTGCTCATAGCGCGGCCCACGTAGTTGTCCAGATCAAAGACAAGCACCGTGTCGCCGAGGACCGCTGCGTTGGGGTTTTTAATGGCCTGGCATGGGACCCGAAAGGCGTAATCCGTCTCCCAGCCCATGCTGTCATAGAAAACCTTGCACAGAGGCGCTGCGCTTTTGTACTTGGCGTCCCACGGGATCGCGTTGGGATGGTCCGGCCTGCAGGGGCGAATGACCATCATGCGCTCCACAGGGTTAAACAGGAGCTCCACGTTCTCCGCATCGGGCAGCTTCGAGACACAGCTTTTATTGAACGTGATGCCCTTTGTTGTGATACGAATGACAGGCTCATGGACGCGGGAGAACATATCTCCACTGACCACCTGAAAGGATTTCACGGCATCTTCCTTGGCCTGATTCTCCGCAGCCTCCACGGTTTTTCCCTCAAGCTCGTCCTTGATCTCCTGCTCGGCGGCAGTGAGATCGCGGGCGATCTGTGCAATGCCGTGGTCGTCGACAAGACCGCCAATGCGTCGTCCGCCTTCTGGCAGATACTCCGAGGCCAGATCCACTTCCAAATCCTCGTCGAGCATACCCATGGCGATTTGACCGGCGCGGTAGTAATCCTCAAAGTCAAAGCCTGCCCAAGCACGGTTCATGGAGATATACCCGGCAAGAGCACCGTGATCGATGATGCGCATGGGAAGGTAGGTACCCTCGTGGCCATACTTCCGGCTGTTGAGAATCCGCTGGGCGGCATTCCACATGGAGCGGCTGACAATGGCCTCGTGGTGGTCTGGCTGAAAATACTTGTTTTTCTTGCCATTGTTCTTTTTGGATTTGTGGTCCTTATAGTTGGGCGTGTAGGTCTTTCGGGCCAGCACGTCGCCACAGTGCTTTTCGTTACGTAGGATGGACACGACACCACTGGCAGTCCAGTGGGTGTTCATGGTTCCGTCCCGGCGTCGGCCTCCGGTGGGAATCGCCATTTCGGTAAGGACCTCCGCCATCTCCTCCGGAGAGCCACCGTTGACCAGTGTGGAGTACATCCAGCGCACAACACGGGCTTCATTCTCATTGACGGACAGCACCTTTTTCTTGCCACCGAAGCCATCCGGGACCTCGATCTTGTCATAGCCAAAAAGGCGCGGCGTCAGGAAGCGGCCTCGACTGAAACGCCACTCCAGCGAGAGCAGGATCGCCTCGCTTTTCATATGGCTTTCCTCCTGCGCCACCATTGCCAGAACGAAAAGAATGATGCCGCTAGTCTGGGACATGGTGTCCAGATTCTCCTGCTCGAAAAAGACCCGGACTGGAGGATCGTGGTTCTGCAGGGCTTCGACCCAGCCGATGCAGTCCATCAGATTTCGAGCGAAGCGACTCACTGCCTTTGTGATAACCATGTCGATTTTACCGTCCATACAGTCCTTCATGAGCTTCTGAAAGCCCTGCCGATGGTCCGTGTTCGTGCCGGAAAAGCCGTCATCGACATAGCAGCCCGCGTACTTCCAGTTGGGGTTCTCCTTGATCTTTTTCATGTACTGCTGGATCTGGAGGTGGATGGAAAGGGCCTGATCGATATCATCTGTCGAGACGCGGCAGTATGCGGCCACCCGGAGAATCCGTTCCTCCTCCGGCCTTTCGGTGGCGGCGGCGATCATCCGGACGTTTCTTCCGTCCTGTGAGGCGATCTGTTTTACAAGTGCGTTTTTGGATCGCTGTCGTTCGGATTCAAAGCTGGCACCTACCGGGGCTTTCTTCGGACGCGATGCTCGTTCCTGAGCAACCTGCCGAACATCTTCCATACCATCACCTCCCGCTTACTGTATTTCATTGCTGCGTACACGTTTACAACCTCCTTCCCGAAAGGATGTTAGATTTGCCATAATGGCAGTACCATATTTGCATAGAGTAGGAGGTTTATCCACGTCTGCGCAGACGTATTTTGGCGAAAAATTGATGAAAAAAGCCCACCTCCGCAGACTTCCGCGAAGTGTGGGCAAGAGGGCAGGCCTTATGGTTCGCTCTCAAAGATAATTTCGTATGGGTCCAGCTCGAGGACGGCGCAGATACGGAGGCCCACCTTCATGGGACAATTCGAGAGCTGGTGTTCTCCGTATTCGTATCGCTGGTATTGGTGGATGCTCATGTGCAGCTCCAAAGCCACCTCTTCCTGCGTCATGCCGAGCTCCAGACGGCGCTCACGCAGAATCTGACCTGCCCGGTTTCGCATTTCACAGCCCTGCCTTTATTTTACTTCCGTCCTTAAACGTGACCCAGACCTCATCCTTCCTGTGGACCGTCATGTAATCCACCATCGCAAGCCAGTCATCATCCCGGAACTCTGTCAGAAGGTCCAGCTTCCGCAGGTACTGGAAATGCTGGTCAATCTCCTGACGCCTTGCCTGTCTCCGGGTGATTTCAGCGATCACATCAGCTTTCTTTGCCTCGGCCTGATTGAGCCTCGCCTCCAAGGCCGCAATCTGCTCCTGATAGGCTGTCTGGTTAAGGGCAATCCTTGCATTTTCATGGATACAATTATCTATGAGGCCGCTTACCACGTTGAGCTCCGTCTCAACCTCAGCCAGCTCCCGTTCCAGCGCATCAGTCGCCAGCTTTGGAGCCATGTACGATTCAAACACGGAGATCAGCTCCTCCCGCTCCGTGATGGCGATATTGGCGGCCTGCAGGAAAAGCCTTTTAATCTCGTCCTCTGTGAGCGTCGGCGTGGTGCATTTTTCGCCGTCAAACTTGTGATTGCATTGCCAGATGACCCGCCGATACTTATCTGTGGAGTGCCACACCTTTGAGCCGTACCAGCTTCCGCAGTCGCCGCACTTGATCTTACTGGAAAAGATGCTGACGGAGCTAATGCGATTCTGGCCCTTGGTCCGGGCAGCCATTTTTGTCTGAACCAGTGCAAAGGTCTTCTCGTCGATGATCGCTTCGTGGTTACCCTTGACGTAGTACTGCGGAATCTCACCTTCGTTTTTCTTCGTTTTCTTCGTTAGGAAGTCCGTGGTGTAGGATTTTTGCAGAAGCGCATCGCCCTTGTACTTTTCATTCGTCAGGATGCTCTTGATAGAGGTGGCATACCATTTTTCCTTGCCAGAGGGCGTCGGTATGCCCTCATTCGTGAGTGTCCGGGCAATCAGGGTTGGTGACATGCCGGTAAGGAAAAGCCCGTAAATACGGCGGACCAGCTTCGCCTGCTCCGGGTTCACTACAAGGTTGCCGTCCTCACCACGGTCGTAGCCGAGAAAACGTCCGAAGGGCACCGTAACCTTGCCGTCTGCAAAGCGCTTCCGCTGGCCCCATGTGCAGTTCTCAGAAATGCTGCGGCTTTCCTCCTGCGCAAGGCTGGACATGATCGTCAGGAGCAGCTCGCCCTTACCGTCGAAGGTCCAGATATTCTCCTTTTCAAAATAGCATTCTGTGCCGTGCTCCTTGAGCCTTCGGATGGTGGTAAGGCTATCCACGGTGTTCCGGGCGAAGCGACTCACCGACTTCGTGATGATTAAATCGATACGACCGGAAAGGGCGTCCTCCACCATCCGGTTAAATCCGTCGCGGTTTTTGGTATTGCACCCGGTGATACCTTCGTCTGCATAGACGTCGACAAACTCCCAATCGTCGCGGCTCTGGATGTAATGGGTGTAGTAATCCACCTGCGCCTCATAGCTTGACTGCTGTTCTTCATGGTCTGTGCTGACGCGGGCATAGGCGGCGACCTTGCGTTTCGCCATACTGGCCAACGGGGCCGCCGTGAACCGGCTAAGCGTCGCGGGTATCTTTGTTACGGTTGCCATCAGGGCGTCTCCTTTCGCTTGCGGTGAATCTGCTTTGGCGGGATGTATTCGAATGACTGCGTATGCCCGTCTTTGAAGTAGAGGGTGATGACGTTCACGTTCGCGCCGATCTTCGTCAGCGTCTCAAGCATGGCGTCCGCGTCAAATGCCTCCCAGCCAAGCGCGTCTGCAATCTGTTTTTTCAGAGCACTGTCCCGGAAAGCAAGCGGCCTTGGCGTGCCTTTCGCTCTCTCGTTATGCTCCGGGTCAATCCAAGCTACCTCAGAGGAGCCATCCACGAAGTGTCGGAGCTGCGCCTGAAGATGGCCGTGGCAGTTCTCGCACTCAATGAAGTGTGAAAACTCGTATCGGCAAATAGCCGTTTCACGGTTCCGAAAATACTCGGAGTGGGATTTTCGCTGTTCTTCTGACCAATGTGGTTTCCTGTGCGGCGGGTGCGGTCCGGCCTCTCCATCCCGGTGGTAGAAGTAGCCTGCGGTTTGGGCAATCCCGTTCTCGATCTTGACGCCATAGCGATCTGCGAATTCCCTCTGAGCAGCCTGAAACATCTCCATGCCGATGATGGCCGGATGCGTCTCCTCTATAAAGAACATGGGCAGCTCGCCTTTATTCTTCGTCAGCTTGTGCGTTATGTGGTTCTCTGCATAAAACTTCTGGGCCAGCGTGCAGCCGGTGTACTTTTCCTGCCGGATCATGACGCCAATGACCTCACCGTTGAACTTCTTTCGGTGGTAGGAGGGAACTCCCTCCGCGTTCAGCTTCTGCGCTATGCTGTAGCAGGAATCGCCGTCCAGAAACATTTGAAAAATGCGTCTGACTACGGCGGCTTCCTCCTCGTGGATGACCAGATTGCCGTCCTTGGTCCTATAGCCGTAAATCTTGCAGCCGCCAGTCTCGCCGCGTTCATAGCGTTTGCGGATGCCCCATTTGCAGTTCTCAGAAATGCTGCGACTCTCTTCCTGCGCAAAGGAAGCGAGGATTGTGAGCATCAGTTCACCGTCACCGCTGAGGGAGTGGATGTTTTCCTTCTCGAAACGGACCTCAATTCCCAACTCCTTCAGGTGCCGGATTGTGTTAAGCAGGTCCACCGTGTTACGGGCAAATCGCTGTATGCTCTTCGTGAGTATTATGTCGATAGCTCCGGCCTCACAGTCAGCCAGCATCCGCTTGAACTCATCGCGGCCCTTGATGCCTGTCCCAGAAATACCGTAATCGGCGTAAACGCCAGCGTATTCCCATTCCGGGTTCTTCTGGATAAGAGCGCTGTAGTAGCTCACCTGTGCGGAGAGCGAGTGCTGCATCCGCTCCGATTCCATGGACACTCTGGCGTAAGCGGCGACTCGTTTTTTCCTGGGCAGAACCGGCGCTTTTTTGTCTATCCTTTCGATGGTTTTCAAGCGCATCCCTCCTTACGCACTGCTATTTATCACTCTAAACTTGATACATAGCAAGTGTTTTCTGAGAATAATCTACCCAAATATGGTTGGTATTTTTGCAGCAGAATGGTATCAATTTCAGCGTATTCTTCTGGCGAGAGCAGGCCCTTTTCCAGCATGGTTTTGGCCATCGACAAAGCCATATGGTAAAGCATATCATTACGGAGCTCCTCCGGTGTCATGCGCCGTCACCGCCTCGGAACCGGCCAGCGATATAGCAGGCGTGGGAACAGTATTTCCGGTGGCTGTTACCATAGGCGGAGAAGTGCTTGCCGCACGTCGGACAAACATATTCGTACATGGCCTTAAGGTTCAGCCGGTTCGGGTTTGCCTTATACCAACTAATGCGGCAATCGCTGCAACAGAATTTCCGTTTCTTCACCTTGGGACGTTGTATAATTGGCGTACCGCAATTCAGGCACCCATCCGGAGACACTTCCGCAAGGGTGTGGGCTGACGCTACTTCACCAGCCAGACCGTGGTTCCTGCAGTAAGCCTTGACGCTATCCTTGGACAGACCGACAGCGTTGGCGATAGCAGTGTAGCCGTACCCCTGATGCCGGAGGTTTGTGATCTTTATCCTCTGTTCGTTTGTCATATTGACCTCCAATCCGAAGGCTTGGCCTTCACTTTCCACTGGAGATTGGAAGCCGATTTGAGCGGGCAGAAACAAAAAAGTGGGCCTGCAGGATTTCTCCCACAGGCCCAGAAGGTCGGTTACAGTTTCTTGGTATAGTCGAGACTGATCCAGCCCGCGCCGGACTTGAGCTTGCCCCAGCCGGTATCGGAGCCCTGCCCGGACTGCACGTCCACGATGGTGAACACGCCGATGCCGGTATAGGAGCCGGTGCGGCTGTAGTTGGTGCCAGGTCCCTTGCGGATGTTCAGGTTCCGGATACTGATCTTTACGAGGAAGGGAACGTCCGTGGTCTGCGGTGCGGCAGGAGTGGCAGGCGTGACCGGAGCCACAGCTCCGGCAGCATCATAGGCAGGTCTGCCGTAGCCAAGGATGCGGCTGTTGGTGAGCGAGTAGGTTCTCCTCGCCACCTGATCGCTGGTGTTGCCTTCAATGGTATGCACCTGCTTTTTATCCACCGATTCCACGATGCCAGTGTGCGTGCTGTTGTCGAGCGAGGTTCCGAAGAAGATCTGATCTCCCGGCTGCGGGTCCTTGGTATAGAACTGGCCCTTATTCTTAAAGTACCGCAGGGAGTACGTACATCCCGCGCCTGCAGAGCGTTCCGGCTGGCAGAGTAGGGATAGCGCCTTCTCATAGCCAAAGGCCGTCAGGAAGCACCAGTCTACGAACATGTCGCACCATGCAAAGCCGTTCTTCTTCCCGTTGTACCATTTGGGATACTTCTGGTCGAAGTCTCTGGCATACTTGGTGTAGTTGCCGGACCCGGCGTTGGCGCTCTTATCGTCAAGCTGGGAATTGGACCTCTTTTCCTTGTAACCGATCTGTTCTACGGCCACGGCGATGACCATAGCAGCGGTACAAGCAGAGGCGGGCTTGTCCTTCTCATTGGAAGGAGCTGCGTCATACTGCGTCAGGTTCCACTTTTCGATGATGCTGCAGAGGCTGGAAACGTAAGTGGTGCTGGTCGCATACCCGCCGTCCTTGATGAGCTGGATGGCCTTTTTGTAGTCGTTGCAGCCCTTCAGGCCATCGTAGCGGAGCTTGCTTCCGTCCATGGCCCCCAGAAGGTAGGCGCTGTGATCGGCGATGGAGTCCTCAATGCAGGGATACTTTCGGAAATCAGCCGTAATGGTGTAGAGCTTGCCTGTGCCGTCATCCTCCTGCGTGTTCTTCGTGTACACGGACTGGCCGTCCCACGTGGAGCCGTACCAGTTGTTCCCGGAGAGGGATTTCTTCATGCCGAAGAGGTTGTTGGCGTTCTGGGCCAGTTCGGACTTACCGTAGCCGGACTCCAGAATGAACTGCGCCAGAGACACGGAGGCGAGGACGCCAGATTTCTTCATGTCGGAGGTGAAAAGGCTGCCGACCTTCTTGATCACGTCGGCTTCGGAAAGGTCCACCAGTGCGGTGGCCTGCGTGCCGGTGACCTTCGCGGGCTCCTGCGCAGCACCGCCGAGTTCTGCTGTGACCTTGCTGGCCAGATCGCCCATTCGCGCATACATCCAGTTTCCCGGACAGGACTTGTTTGCAAACCAGCGGTGGACCGTCAGGACCATCTCGTCGGCCTTTGGAGTGTAGGCCAGCGTCTTATCCTTATCGCCCAACCACAGGAGCTTCTTCTTGCCGTTGCGCTTGCAGATGTCCACACAGAGCTTGATCAGTGTTTGGTAGACCACATCCCGGAAAGCGTAGGGCTCCGTGGTATCGGAGGCACACTCGATGGTCACAGCCCTCTGGTCGTTTTCTTTGCTGGAGGAGCACCAGCTGCGGTTTTTCTCCTCCACATACATGCCGACACGTCCATCCGCGCCGATGCCATAGTTGCTGGAAGCCTGTCGAGAGGCCGGTTCAAAGATACTGCCCAGCGTCTCCACAGAACACTGGCCGACCACACAGTGAGGCGTGATGCGGTCAATACTGTGCGTCCGTTGGCCGGAATGGTTGGGGCTCAGCTTGGTGTAGACCACCATCGAGCTGTTCGAGTATGCCATTACTCGTCACCGCCTTTCTCGGCGCGGTCGTGCAGCTGCTCCAGCACTGCCTTCAGCTTGTCTGGGACCGGCAGGCCGAGATGAGCTGCGTTTTCGATAAGGGAGATGCCTTCATTGGAGAGATAGAAGAAGATGACAGCCGTGCGCATAACGCCGCCATTGCCAATCACCTGCGCGTCAACGATATGACCGATGCCCACCAGCAGGAAAATCAGCACCTTGCGGCAGATGCCCTTGAAGCCCACCTCACTGGAAAGGGTCTTGTCCGAGATGGCGCACATGACCCCGGTGATGTAGTCGATGGCCACGAAGGCGATCAGGGCGTAGAGCAGGCCATCGCAGCCGCCGAGAAAGTAACCCAGCCAGCCGCCCACAGCGGCAAAGATGAGTTGGATGGTGTTCCAGAATTCTTTCATGTTGAATATCCTCCTTTTAAATTTACAAGAATGAAAAAGGTGGCTGCCATGATAAGCAGTCACCTTATTTCCGTTATTCAGTTGGCGTAACCCCTATGGCGAAGCCAAGGATCATCGTATTATTAGAGTTGGTACCGAGTTCGCTCCAGCTATACCCCGTATAATACTTGCCGTCTGAACTTATACGGATACCGTTGCGGAATCCTCCACCATTACCCGAGAACCTTGCTTTTCGTTCATCAATCTCCGCAAATAGGAACTTGTAGTAGCCGCTGGCACATTCTGTCGAGGACGGCATCCAGACTTTGTCGTATGTGGTGTTCTTCTCCACATTGGTGAGACTGTTTCTTACAACTTCCGGGAAGTTATCAAGAAACGCATCCGCATTCATATTGGTTCGCACAAAAGAGGTTTCCCATGTAGAGCCAAATTCCTGACCGGAATCGGGCCAGACATACGAGCGCGATTGCCTTGCAATAAAGGAAATCGCAGCAGTAGAGGTGCCGTCCTCAAGTTTATCCTTGTTAAATGCGGCAATCTGCATATCGATGGTCCCGAACTTACCGAAGTTCTCAATGGGCTTATAATTGCCAACCATATATTTGGATTTATAGGTTCCATCCTGAATGCTGGCAATGATGTCCTCCCAGCTATCGGTAATCTCTGCAAACGCATACGGACTTTCAAACTGGGCATAGCAGTTTGTATCGCCGGTAATATTGCTTGAGAGCGGATACCAACCATCAAACCCTAATTCGGCATCATCCGGGCAAATTGGCGTTTTCCCTGTGTATGTTGCAGTGCTTCCATATGGTACATCTGTAACTTCCTGCAATAGTGTCGATCCATTATAGAAATACACGGTATAGGTTCTGACCGTAGCATTGTATACGGCATAGACGCAGCGGTCAAAAAGAACCGCATCCCTACAGGTGCTCTCCACTTTTCCACCCGGTTTACTGCTCCAGCCTTGGAACGAGTAGCTGTACTGAGCAGTGGATGCTTTGCTGGGTTTGCCGTTGTATTGACCGTTGCCACCGTTGGTAATAGTCTCGGTATAAAGCAGAGCCGTTCCGGTATCATCATAGTAGTACAGCTTTGAGGTCAGGGTTGTATACAACACTGTAATGTTCGGGTAACGGGTCATAATTTGCTCCAACTGTAATCCCAGAATCTCACTGACAAACACCGTTCCGCTGACCTGAGCGGTATCCAAATTATTTCCTGCCTCATCCAAACCCCGCATGGTATCCAGCACATCACAGAGATCCAAGATTTCTTCCGCTGTGTCGAAGTTCCAATAGAATCCGATCAGACGGACGCGCGTTCCGGCAGGTATCTGCTGCAGAATTGCCTTGGAGTCGAACACCTCGCTCACATTTTCCAGCCGGAGCGTGGAAATGTTGTCATACCCGCCGATGGAGAAATCCGTAATGGTTTTCTGGTTCCGGATGGTCAGGTTGGTCACCGTTGCGGGCAGATGGAGTGTTTTCAGAATGCCGCCGTTGGGAAGCTGTACCCCGGTGACCGCTGTTCCCTCAAAGTACAGATGCTCAATGTTGGTGCAGCCAGACACATCCACTGCCTGCTTCAGATTCGGGCAGTTGCGAACATCCAGCGTCCGGAGCAAGGTGTTGTTGCCCAGGTACAGTTCGGTCAGATTGCCATTGGAGTAGCTGTCTGCCGCATTGCCGACCTTCAGACTCTGGAGCCGGGTGGCCATGGAGAAATCCGCATAGCCCACCATCAGCCCGGAAAGGTCGC
>CAMFBN010000051.1 GCA_945948535.1 uncultured Clostridia bacterium | reverse complement strand
GGGACTCCTAAATTGTCAACTGTCAATTGTCAATTGTCAACTAAAGAACAATTTATCTGCCAATCAGCTGTTCCTTCTCCATCCGGGACAGTCGTTTTACCGCCGCCTCCCGCTTCAGCGCCTCAGAATGGTTGCTGCACGCTTCCTGATAAGCCAATTCCAGTGGCCCCCGGCCCCGGGTGTATTTCGCGCCCTTTCCACACCGGTGGGCTTCCAGCCGCCGGGCTACATCGGTGGTGATGCCCGTGTAGAGCGTGCCGTCCCCGCAGCGCAGGATATATAAATACCACATGAATTCTCACACCTCACCGTAGCGGCGCTTCGAATGGCTTCCCCCGTGGGAAGGCTTAGGGAGGGTCAGTGACCCTCCCCTACATATTTTATCTTCGGAAGCGTTTGCTCAGCACTCTGTCCAGCAGAAAGAAAACCACATTTCCCAGCGCCAGCATGACACCTGTCATGACCGCTCCCGCTTCGGCGAATTCCTCCGCCAGCGCGTCCATTCCCATCAGGTGAATCAGCAGCCAGTACAGCGCCAGAATCACCGCGTTGAACAGCGCCGCCTTCCACAGCCATGGCAGCTTCCTCTTTTCCAGCCGGGGCTTCACCATGGGGTAATAACCCAGCGCGGCAAACACCGCCGCCGCTTCCTTGTCCGGCGCCAGCAGCACCGACAGCAGCGCCACCGCCCCATACCACGCCCAGGCAACCCGCCCACCGCAGGTTTTCAGCACCACCTGCCCGAGAAGCATACAAATTGCCGGGCAGACGTAGGTCGCCACGGGAATGATGGTGCCAAGGCTCATAATCACCACAGCCAGCGCCGCCAGCACGCCGCCCAGGGCCATGCTGTAGGCCGGCGTCCGCTTACTGCCTGCCATTGCGCTTGAGCAGGCCGTACTTCACGTCCCACAGCTTCTGGGACAGATCCACATAGTAGGTCTGGGGGTTGTCAAACCGCTTGATTTCGTCCCAGAGAGTATCCACCTGCTCCTTGCAATAGGTGCGGATTTCCTCCAGGGCAGGCAGCTTGTAAACCAGCTCGCCGCCCTTGAAAATGGGCACCTGCAGCTCTTTCGCGGTGAAATTGAAGACGCGCTTGGTCTTCCAGGTGGCCTCCGGGTCGAAAATCTCCATATCCTTGCTGTCGTCCACCACCTCATCGTAGACGGTCATGTAGTCGGCAATGGCCTTGCCCGTATCCTTGGCGTAGAAGCGGTACAGCTTCTTGTAGTGGGGGTTGGTGATTTTCACCACGTTCTCGGAAATCTTGATCTTGGGCACGATGGTTCCATCCGGCTCCTCCACGGCAGCCAGCTTATACACACCGCCGAAGACCGGTTCGCTTTTCGCGGTAATCAGCCGCTCGCCCACGCCGAACATATCGATCTTCGCGCCCTGCCGCAGAATGTCCCGGATGATGTACTCGTCCAGGGAGTTGGACACGGAAATGCTGCACTCCGTCCAGCCCGCCTCGTCCAGCATTTTTCTCGCCTGCTGGGTCAGGTAGGCCATGTCGCCGGAGTCTAAGCGGATGCCGCACTTGGTGATGCCCATGGGCTTCAGGACTTCGTTGAACACCCGGATGGCGTTGGGCACGCCGGATTTCAGGGTGTTGTAGGTGTCCACCAGCAGCACGGCGTTGTTGGGGTACATCTGGGCATAGGCCTTGAAGGCCTCGTACTCGCTGTCGAACATCTGCACCCAGGCGTGGGCCATGGTGCCGCCGGCCTTTACGCCGAACAGCTGGTCGGAGATGGTGCAGGCGGTGCCGTGGCAGCCGCCGATGTAGGCAGCTCTCGCGCCCAGAATGGCGGCGTCCGCGCCCTGTGCCCGGCGGGAGCCGAATTCCAGCACCGTCCGCCCTTCCGCGGCCCGGACAATGCGGTTGGCCTTGGTGGCGATCAGGCTCTGGTGGTTGATGCACAGCAGCATATAGGTTTCCACAAGCTGGGCCTGAATGGCAGGAGCCCGCACGGTGATAATCGGCTCATTGGGGAAAATGGGCGTGCCCTCGGGCACCGCCCAGATATCGCCGGTAAACTTGAAATCCGCCAGATACTGCAAAAATTCCTCGCTGAACATCTTCCGGCCCCGCAGGTATTCGATATCCTCCGGGCCGAAATGCAGATCCTGAACATACTGGATAATCTGTTCCAGACCCGCCGCGATGGCAAAGCCGCCGCCGTCGGGGCACTGGCGGAAAAACAGGTCGAAGTAGGCAATCCGGTCGCTGTAACCGGTGGCAAAATAGCCCTGACTCATGGTCAGCTCGTAGAAATCGCAAAGCATCGTGAGATTCAATTTGTCGTTGATAACCATAGCTTGGTCACCTCTTTCTGATGAATGGCTCCATTATAATGACTCCGCCCGGAAAAGGCAAGCCTTTTTCATTGACAGCCGCTCTATTTTGGGCTATATTTTAAATAGAGTTTGGAGTTTGCAGTGTGGAGTGTGGAGTTGTGGTATCGCCTTCGGCGATGAATTTAAAATATTGATGCAATTCTCTTCACTCTCCACTCTTCACTCTCAACACTTACCGAAAGGGGTCGTGATACCCATGGAGATTACAGTTGGCATGAAGGGCGAGGCATCCACATTGGTGGAACGGGAGGACACCGCCGCTGTGGTGGGTTCCGGCGACCTGCTGGTCTACGCCACCCCCTGCATGGCGGCTCTTATGGAGGGCGCCGCCTGCGAAGCCATCGCCCCCGCCCTGGCTGAGGGCACAACCAGCGTCGGAACCCTGCTGAATATTGAGCACCTGTCCGCCACCCCGGTGGGTTTGGAGGTTCGGGCGGAGGCGGAGGTAACGGCGGTGGATGGAAAGGTCATCACCTTCGCCCTGCGGGCCTTCGACGAAGCCGGGGAAATCGGGAAAGGCACCCACAAGCGCGTCATTGTAAACAGCCAGAAATTTCTGGACAAGGCATATCAAAAACTCTGAAGGAGGGTTCTTTATGCAAGACTATGGAGCCATGATTCGCAGCACCTTCCAAATGGGCAGCGTCCGGGATGCGGAGACCCTGTTTGAGGCCTGCATCAAAAACGCCTTCCCCACCTTCCACTTCCGCAAGCTGGAGCTGATCCGCTTCGTCCGGGAGGAGGAATACATGGAGGGCCGGAGCTGGAACCATGTGTTTGAGATCAAGCGGTCCGAGCTTGCCGGGCAGAAGGTCTGGGAGGTGCACTGCCACCGGGTCACCATGGGTAAGACCCCGGACAAGCACGTGATACTGGATTATATGACACTGGATTTCGTTCAGTATCTGGAGGAGTAACCGAAACGGCACGCCGAAAGGGCTGTGTTCATAAGACAGTTAACAGCCACAGCAGCTTTGCTCTGCTGTGGCTGTTCTTGCCTTTTATCCTGTTATGTGATAAAACAGAAATAAACGGACCTGCAAATAGGAATTTGTCGATTGGGTAATCTCCAATTTAATCAACGGAGGTGTAAATTTGTGAATCAAATCAGAAAATATATACTGCCAATTGTAATGTTTGCCGTTTTTGAAGCAGTGGCAATTGCCTTATGGCTATACAAAGACAATTTGTTTTATTTATTCAATTTTAGTTACATTGGATTTTCCATTACTCTGGGTCTATCCTTAATGATTGCAAAAAGTAGGCATGGCAGACGTGTAACACAGCTTCTCGTCGGATTATATATGTTGATTTATTTAGGAATAATCAGTAATGAAAATATGCAGATAGAAGGATTCTGGTATTACCTTTTTACTGGAGTGTTTGAGGCAGCAACAATTCACTATGCAGTTGCCAAAATATTTGGTCCACTAATATTTGGACGAGGCTGGTGTGGATATGCGTGCTGGACCGCAATGGTACTGGATTTTCTGCCGTATAAGGTTCCAGAACAGCCACGCAAGAAGATTGGTTGGTTAAGATATATTACGTTTGCAACTTCCCTCATATTTGTAGCGGCGCTTTTTGTGGCAAAGGTAGGAAACATTGAAAGGATTATGTTTATAGCATTTGTTGTTGGAAATGCTTTGTATTACATATTGGGGATAATTCTCGCTTTCTTATTCAAAGATAATAGAGCATTTTGTAAATATTTGTGTCCAATTACTGTGTTCTTAAAGCCTATGAGCTACTTTTCTTTATTTAGAGTAAAGTGTGATAAAGAAAAATGTATTTCCTGCGGAAAGTGTAAAAAAGTCTGTCCGATGGATGTTGATATAACAGATAATTCAAGAAAAAGAAAGAATGGAACAGAGTGTATCTTGTGTTTTGAATGTAAAAATAATTGCCCGAAAGATGCATTGTAATACTATCGTCACGCCTTTTGCTTATGGCAACACCGCACAATGGGAACTGCGAGCTTTATGCAGTATGAAAAATGGGGAATACATCCAGTATTCCCGCATTTTTCATGCTTTCTCTCGCCAAATCTCCTTGCCCATTATGCGGTGCTGCCTTATTTTACTGTCTTACGAACAATGCCCAAAATAGCGTGCCGTTCTTCTTTACTTTGCCTTGTCGGCGGCAATAATCCGCCTCATGGCCTCGATGCCCACCTTCACCGCGCCGGAGGTGTCCTCGGTCATGGGCATGGCAAGGCCCGCCTTTTCCCGCTCCTGATTCCACACCGCGTGGAAGCAGCTGCCGCAGCGGACGCCCAGCGCCGCCGCCACCACGAACAGGGCCGCGGACTCCATCTCGCTGGCCTTGACTCCCAGCTTTTTCCAGCTGTCCCACTTTTGCAGAAGCTCCCAGGAAACCGGGGACTTTTCCGGGCTGTGCTGACCGTAGAAGGAGTCCTTGCACTGCACCACACCCGTATGGGTGCGGTAGCCCAAATCCTCGCTGGCGGCTTTCAGGGCGGCGGTGATGGTATAATCCGGCACCGCCGGGAACTCGATGGGGGCGTATTCCAGAGAGGTGTGCTCAAAGCGGATGGCTCCCGTGGCCACCACCACGTCCCCGGGCAGCACCTCCATGGCGATGCCGCCGCAGGTGCCCACCCGGATGAAGGTGTCCGCGCCCAGATTGTGCAGCTCCTCCATGGCGATGGAAGCCGAGGGGCCGCCGATGCCCGTGGAGCAGACGGAAACCTTCTCCCCCAACAAGGTGCCGGTGTAAATGTTGTACTCCCGGTTCATGCCGATGTGCACCGGATTGTCAAAATACGACGCGATGGACGCGCAGCGGCCCGGGTCCCCGGGCAGAAACACATACCGTCCCACGTCCCCGGCCTTACAATGAATATGAAACTGCATTCCGATATCCTGCATAATTCGTCATCCTTTCCAGATTCGCTGCTGCAATTATAGCACATTCTGTGCAGTTTTTCAAGGGTTTTACAGCAGCGCCCGGCACGCCTGCCGCAGAACTTCCTCCTTTTTGTGGTACAAGAGGACATCTGCGTACCGCAGATACGCCTGGCAGCCGTGGAGCCGGAGGTAGCCTTGCGCGTCCGGCATTTTACTCAGGTGAGTCACCAGCAGCGTCAGCTCCTGCCCCTGTCCAAAGCTGTCAAGCACAAATTGGAAGGCGTTTTCCATTCCCTTGTGCACCTCGGCAACGGACGCTTCCCGCTCTGCCAAATCCTCCTGAAACAGCGCCTTCATGCACGCGAAGGCCGCTTCCGGCTCCCGAATATGGCGCTCCCGAACCGCTGCTTCCATCTGCTCCAGACGCCGCAGCACCCAGGCCTCCCGGCGGGCATCCTCCCGGGAAATGAGGTGATTCTTCCGCTTCACGTCCAGCGCCGTACGGTTCGTCCCGATGAACTCCGGCAGCGGCTGTGCAAGGCCCCGGAACCGGCGCAGAACGCTGTGAAGCTGTACCACCCTCGCGTCCAGCTCGCAATACTCCCGCAGCAGCGACTGAAGCCGTTCCAGAATCAGATTGACCACGGTCACCCGCTCGTCAAAGCTGCCGCCGGAGGCCATGGCGGTTTTCTCCCGGTAAGCATTCTCCGGCAGCGTTCCGCTCAGCAGCTCC
The DNA here is from genome assembly GCA_945948535.1 of uncultured Clostridia bacterium. Lineage (GTDB taxonomy): Bacteria > Bacillota > Clostridia > Oscillospirales > Oscillospiraceae > Faecousia. Next base: position 11,814 of record CAMFBN010000051.1, on the reverse strand, counting down.
GCAATGCCGTAATCCGTACCATATTTTCGGTACAGGCGGTAATAGGCGGCAAAATCCCGGGCGGTTTCCTCCCGGTGGAGATATTGGGAGACCAGTCCTTCCGTAACCGGCGCGTTCAGCTCCTCGTAGCTGAGCAGAATTCGGGACAAGTCCTCCCAGCCCCGAGCCGTTACGAAGGACAGTGCCCCATCCTTTCGTTCCACGGTATAAAATCGTTCGGGCTTGACGGTCAGGTAGGAAAGGACCGCCCCGTGAAGCCGCTTTTCCCGGGCGTAGTCCAGCCAGATATTCAAATCCGCCTCCACGTTGATCTGCCGCACCCGATCCAACGTCACCACGTCAAAGTCCCGGACGGATTTATTGTACTCCGGCGGGTTGCCCGCCGCCACTACCACCCAGCCCTCCGGCAGGCGGTGGGAGCCGAAGGTCTTATTCTGCAAAAATTGCAGCATGGTGGGGGCCAGCGTCTCCGACACGCAGTTGATCTCGTCCAGAAACAGGATGCCCTCCCGTTTCCCCGTTTTTTCCATGGTATCGTAGACAGAGGCGATAATTTCGCTCATAGTGTACTCCGTCACGGTCATGGGCGCGCCGTCATAGGTCTTCTCGACAATGCGGGGCAGACCGATGGCGCTCTGGCGGGTGTGATGGGTCATGGTGTAGGCCACAAGCCCCACGCCGCACTCCGCCGCCACCTGCTCCATAATGGCGGTCTTGCCCACCCCCGGCGGGCCGATGAGCAGGATGGGCCGCTGGTGCACCGCCGGGAAACTGTATTCTCCTTCCTCATCCTTTTGCAGATACGCCTGCAGGGTATGGACGATTTCTTCCTTTGCTTCCTGAATATTCATAGCTTCTCCTATATCGAAAGGCATCTGCCCCATTTGGGCACCAGCTCCGGGTGTCCGGTCGCTTGCAGCAGCACGAAGGCCGTCTCATAGTCCGGCGGCGCGGAGGGGTAAACCCCGTCGCCGTCGGTAAAATACAGCAGCGCTTTCAGGTCCTTCAGCTCCCGCTTTTCCCGCAATTTTCCCACATAGTCAAATACGGGCGTAAAATCCGTGCCGCCCCGGCCCTGAATGCGGATTTTCTTTGCGTAGTCCAGCCAGTCCTCCGGGCAGCGGATCAGGGTCACGTCTTGAACAATACAGTCGCACTGGATGAAATACACCTTCATTTTTCGGAAGAAATTCTCCTGAGAGGCGAGAATTTTGTAGGTTTCCGCCAGAAATCTGCCCACGGTTTCCGCCGAACAGGAGCCGGAGGTGTCGATGGCGATGACCAGCTCCTCCAACCGCCGCACCTCCTGATATTCCAGCGGCTCGATAAGCGGCATGGAGCCGTAACGCTCCATGCCCAGCTGGTAAAAGGCGTAGTCAAAGCTGTCCAAATCCAGCTGGACTTCCTCCCGGAGGAAGGTAAACCGGCGCAGGTATGCCCGGTAGTCGAATTCCCCGCTTTTCGCGTCCGGGGCGGTTTCCTCCCCCCTGCCGGGGGTGCGGCCCCGCTGGCCCAGCCCGGTTTTTTCCCCGGAGACGGAAAGGAGAAGCTGTTCCCATTGGGCTTTTTTCCCCTGCTCTGCGGACGCCCAGCTGTGGTCGTCAAAGCGAAAATCCGCTTCCAGTTCTTCCACAGAGGGTTCAAAGCCGCCTGCTGTCAGAAATTCATAAATCTGCTCCGCCGACTGGGCTTTTCCCTCCAAGCCCAGCAAAAACGCCTGTTTTCCGGCACTTGGCACGGAAAGCCGAGATATTTTCTGCGATTCAATCACCTGCTCCACCGCAATGTCACAGGCCAGATTCCACAGCCTACCGTTGGCGCGGTCCGGGGCATACAGGTGAAGGAACAGGCAGTGCAGGAGCATATGCAGATACCCCCGCCGGACAGCGTTGGGGGACCGGGCATATAGCCCGATCAGGTCATCGGGGAAGAACGCCGCCGCGTCCCCATCGACACGGAAGCCCCGCCGCCGGCTTTCCTTCCAGGGCAGGCTGGCAAAGGCCCCGTCCAGATAGGGAAACAGGTCACACAGCTCCGTGCGGCAGGCCCGGATAATTTCACCGCACAGGGCGGTCTTTTTTTCGTTCTGCTCCATATTCACAGGGAAAAATCCCGGTCGGCAAAGCCGTAATGCTCCGCCTTCCACCCAAGCAGCCAGACAAAGCCCTCCGTCTTTTTCCGCCGAATCGCCATATCCAGCCCGTCCTCCACAAGCCCCGGGTTCAGCCAGCCTTCCGCAGCCAGCCGTTCCAGCCTGGGCAAAGCGTCCTCCTGCAAAAGCAGCTCGATTACAGAGCGGATTCTGCGTCTGAGGTATCCTTCCAGCGTCCGTGTCTGTTCCGGCGAGGCCGTTCCACCAAAATAGCACTCCACCGCCAGACGGAGCCGCACCGGCTCCTGAGAAGCCGCCTGAAAGCTTTGAAAAAGCGCGTCCATATCCGGCCTTCCCCCTTTTTTCATTCTCGACTGCCTACATGATACCACACAAGCAGGCCCGGTACAACCATGGAAGCGCAAATTTTAACCAGCCGTTATTTCCTATCATTCTACTGGATTTATTTTATTTCCCCTATTGACAAATTCTTCCGGATGCGCTATTATACCAACAAAGCAAGTTGCTTGATAGGAATTAGAAGGAGGACATGGAAATGAGAAACCCGTTTCTGGCACTGCTGCGGCAGAATTTCCGGTTTGGACGAATGCGCTGCTCCCGGGCTGAACGTATGGCTGGGTGTTGTGCTGCGCCTTTGGGTTCCCGTTTCTGAAGGAGCCTCTTGCCATATTCTGTCCGGGAGCCTTTGGTGTCTTCCCGGACGTTTTTCTTTTCAGCACGAAAAATAAATTGAAAGAGGTAACTTCTATGTCTAACTATAAATTTGAAACCTTGCAGCTCCATGTCGGTCAGGAGCAGGCCGACCCCGCCACCGATGCCCGGGCCGTTCCCATTTATCAGACCACTTCCTATGTCTTTAAGAACTCCGCCCACGCCGCTGCCCGGTTCGGTCTGGCGGATGCCGGCAACATCTACGGTCGTCTGACCAACTCCACCCAAGATGTGCTGGAAAAGCGGATTGCGGCACTGGAAGGCGGTGTTGCCGCTCTGGCCACTGCCTCCGGCGCGGCTGCCATTACCTACACCATTCAGGCGCTGGCGCAGAAGGGCGACCACATTGTGGCCCAGAAGACCATCTACGGCGGCAGCTACAATCTGCTGGCCCACACCCTGCCCCAGTACGGCATCACCGCAACCTTCGTCAACGCCCATGACCTTGCGGAGGTGGAAGCCGCCATTCAGCCCAACACCAAGGCCGTCTATCTGGAAACTCTGGGCAACCCCAACTCCGACATTCCCGATATCGATGCCATCGCCGCCATCGCCCACAAGCATGGCCTGCCGCTGGTCATTGACAACACCTTCGGCACGCCCTACCTGATCCGGCCCATCGAGCACGGCGCGGATATTGTCGTCCACTCCGCCACCAAGTTCATCGGCGGTCACGGCACCACGCTGGGCGGCATCATCGTAGATTCCGGCAAGTTTGACTGGAAGGCCAGCGGCAAGTACGCCCCCATTGCGGAAGCCAACCCCAGCTACCACGGCGTGTCCTTCGTGGACGCCGCCGGCCCCGCCGCCTTCGTCACCTACATCCGGGCAATTCTCCTGCGGGACACCGGCGCAACCATCTCCCCCTTCAACGCCTTCCTGCTGCTGCAGGGCGTGGAGACGTTGTCTCTGCGGCTTGACCGCCACGTGGAGAACACGAAAAAGGTCGTGGAATTCCTTGCAAACCACCCGCAGGTGGAAAAGGTCAACCATCCCAGCCTGCCCGATCATCCCGACCACGCCCTGTATGAGAAGTACTTCCCCAACGGCGGCGGCTCCATCTTCACCTTCGAGATTAAGGGCGGTCAGGAAGCGGCATGGAAGTTTATCGACAATCTGGAAATCTTCTCCCTGCTTGCCAATGTGGCGGACGTGAAGTCCCTTGTGATTCATCCCGCTACCACCACCCACAGTCAGCTCAGCGCCGAAGAACTAGCCGATCAGGGCATCACTCCCAGCACCATCCGCCTGTCCATCGGTACCGAGCACATCGACGATATCATTGCGGATCTGGAAAAGGGCTTCGCAGCTGTCAAGTAAAAATGAAATGGGGCAGCCGGAAGGCTGCCTCATTGCCTTTTCCATTATGCCCGCCGAATGACGCCGCAGGCGATTTTCATGCCCGCGTTCCCGGAGGGCTGGGTATGAAAATCATCCGGGTCGCTGTGCAGGATAACCGTTCTGCCGATGATCTCCCCCACCCGGAACCGCCCGGTCAGCACCTTCAGATAGGCTCTTCCATAATCTCCCAGCAACGGCGGCAGATCTCCGGCGTGATTGGGGTGCTCTGACCCGCCCGGATTGAAGTGACCGCCGGTTTTGGGAAAACCATCCCCGGTACAATCTCCGCCCGCATGGATGTGAAACCCAAAGAATCCGGTCTTTGTCCGTGGCAGGCCTGACACCTTCGCCTCTACGAGAACGCCGTCACTGCGCTGAAGGAAGGTTACGCTGCCGCGAATCGTCGGGTACTCCCTTCCGCCGTGGATTCGCGCAATCGCTTTGGGATATTCCGTTTGCTTCATGTTACCGCCCCTGTTTAGTCTATGCGTCAGCCGCGGAGGTGTCACGGTCGGGGCGTATCTCAGACGCCGTTCCCCCGCAGCTCGATGATCTGGTCACGCAGCACGGCGGCATATTCGTACTCCATCATCTTCGCCGCCTCCTTCATCTGCTTTTCCAGACGGGCGATTTCCTTTTCCTTCTCCGCCTTGGTCATCTTCACGCCGTTGCGGCCCTTCCGCTCGGCGGTGGGCGAAGAAATCTCAATCAAATCCCGGACGGATTTGATCACCGTCTTAGGCACAATGCCGTGGGCTTTGTTGTAGGCGTCCTGAATTTCCCGCCGCCGGGCGGTTTCGTCCATGGCGGTGCGCATGGAGGGCGTCACCGTGTCGGCGTAGAGAATCACCTTGCCGTCGGCGTTTCGGGCAGCACGGCCGATGGTCTGAATCAGGCTGGTCTCGCTGCGCAGGAAGCCCTCCTTGTCCGCGTCCAGAATGGCCACCAGACTGACCTCCGGCAAATCCAGACCTTCGCGAAGGAGGTTAATTCCAATCAGAACATCGAATTTTGCCATCCGAAGATCGCGAATAATCTCCATCCGCTCCATGGCCCCGATGTCCGAGTGCATATAGCGCACCTTGATGCCCGCTTTTTGAAGGTAGACCGTCAAATCCTCCGCCATTTTTTTCGTCAGGGTGGTTACCAGCACCCGCTCGTTTTTGGCGGAACGGGCGTTGATCTCCCCGATCAGGTCGTCAATCTGCCCCTCGATGGGCCGCACCTCCACCACCGGGTCCAGCAGGCCCGTGGGCCGAATCACCTGCTCCACGGTCTGACCGGAGCGGGTTTTTTCATACTCCGCCGGCGTTGCGGAGACGTAGATCACCTGATTGATCTTCTGCTCAAACTCCGTAAAGTTCAGGGGGCGGTTGTCGTAGGCCGAGGGCAGACGGAAGCCGTAGTTCACCAGCGCGTCCTTCCGGCTGCGGTCCCCGGCGTACATGGCCCGGCACTGGGGCAGGGTCACGTGGCTTTCGTCAATGAACATAAGAAAGTCCTTGGGAAAATAATCCAGCAGCGTGGTGGGCGGCGTGCCGGGGGCACGGCCCTGAATCACCCGGGAATAGTTCTCGATGCCGCTGCAAAAACCGATTTCCGTCAGCATTTCCAGATCATAGGCCGTCCGCTGGGCAATCCGCTGGGCCTCGATCAGCTTGTCATGGGCCCGGAAGTAGGCCACCTGCTGGTCGCACTCTTTCTGGATTTCCAGCATGGCCCGGTGCAGCTTCTCCTTGGACGCCACGTAATGGCTGGCTGGATAAATGGCTACGTGCTCCACAAACCGCTCGGCGATGCCGGAAACCGCGTTGATTTCGCTGATGCGGTCGATTTCATCCCCGAAAAATTCCACCCGGATGGCCCGGCCCGACCAGTAGGCGGGGTAGATTTCCAGGGTGTCTCCCCGGAGGCGGAACTTGTTTCGGGAGAAGTCCAGGTCGTTTCGCTCATAGCGGATTTCCGTCAGCTTTTTGAGCACCTCGTCCAAGGGGTACTCCTGCCCCACCCGCAGGGAAATCACCATGCTCTTATAGTCGATGGGGTCGCCCAGACCGTACAGGCAGCTCACCGAGCTGACCACGATCACGTCCCGCCGCTCAAACAGGGCCGAGGTGGCGCTGTGGCGCAGGCGGTCGATTTCCTCGTTGACGGAGGAATCCTTCTCGATATAGGTGTCCGTGTGGGCGATATAGGCCTCGGGCTGGTAGTAATCGTAGTAGGAAATGAAATATTCCACGGCGTTTTCTGGGAAAAACTCCCGAAATTCGCTGCAAAGCTGGGCTGCCAGCGTCTTGTTGTGGGCCAGCACCAGCGTGGGCCGGTTCAGCTTTTCAATGACCGACGCCATGGTGAAGGTCTTGCCGGAACCGGTGACACCCAGCAGGGTCTGCTCGTGAAGCCCCCAGTTCACGCCGTTTACCAGCGCCTCGATGGCCTCCGGCTGGTCGCCGGAGGGCTTATAATCCGATACCAGTTTGAAATGATCCATGGGAAGCCTCCTTTACGGCAGCAGATATTCGTCAAAGCGGTAGCCAGACTGAACCATGGAGATAAAATCCCCCTCCGCCACCACAATATGGTCAATGAGCTTCACCTCCACCGCGCTGAGGGCGGCGGCAATCCGGCGGGTGGTCTGCACATCGTCCGCCGAGGGCAGGGCCACACCGCTGGGGTGATTGTGGGCCAGCACCACGGTGGTGGCATTGGCGCTGAGGGCCGCCTCCACCACCTTCCGCACGGAGATGCTGGCGGCGTTCACGCTGCCCTCCCCAATTTCCCGGCAGCACAGCACCTTGCACTTGGCGTCCAGACACAAAAGGAACACCGTCTCCACCTTCCGCCCGAAAAACCGGGGCACCAAATAGGCCCCGCAGGCATCTAATGAAGTAAGCACCTCCGTGCGCTGGGCGCTGTCCACCTGATAGAACCGGGCCAGCTCCGTAACCAGCCGCAGCAGGCTCGCCGAGTGGTCGCTGATGCCCGGCACCTTCTTCAGCGCCTCCAACGGCGCGTCCAGCACCTGAGAAAGACTGCCGAAGCGGTCCAGCAGCGCGTGGGCAATGGGGTTGGTATCCTTTTGGGGGATGGCGTAAAACAGCAGCAGCTCCAATGCCTGCACGTCTGTAAAGCTGTCCAGCCCCGTCGCCAGGAATCGCGCCTTCAGCCGTTCCCGGTGTCCTTTGTGTGGATTTGCCATAAAAATTACCTCTTGCTATTTTTGTCGATTCCCGGTAAAATAGGCATATCGTCGAAACCCGCCGGGTAAGTTTTCCGCCACTCTGCGCAAAATAAGGGACGGATTGGGAGGGCATCATGGAAGAAAAGAAAGGTGCGCCGGATTTGCTGGATCTCATGGTCCAACCCGGCTTTTATGTCGAAAATTCTATCATCGTCCGGCTCAATGCCGCCGCCGAGGGCCTTCTGCTGTCTCCCGGCATGGATATCCGCCCTCTCATCGATTCAGGTCTTGAGGAATATCAGGGGTTTCAGGGCGGCTGCCTGTATCTGCGGCTGCGGCTGTCCCAGCGGTGCATCGGCGCCAGCGTCATCCGGCAGGACGGCAGGGACGCGTTTCTGATGGATACGGAAGAAAGCGACAGCGCCCTCCGGGCCTTGAGCCTTGCCGCCCGGGAGCTTCGGGAGCCGCTGGCGACCATTATGGTCAGCACCGGGAATCTCCGCGCCGAAAACCCGGCGCAGCTGGCCCTGCTGAACCGGGGCCTGCACCAGATGCTGCGCCTGATCGGCAATATGTCCGACGCCGGGCGGATTCCCCCCGCATCCCGGCAGGAGACCACGGATGTCTGCGCTCTGTTCTCTGAGATTTTCGAGAAAGCCGCCGCGCTGGCGGAAACCGCCGGGGTCACCATCCGCTATCAGGGGCCGGAACAGTCGGTTCTGTGCCTTGCGGACCGGGAGCAGCTGGAGCGGGCCGTGCTGAACCTGATTTCCAACGCCCTGAAATTTGCCCCTTCCGGGGGCAATCTCGATGCCAGCCTGACAAAAAGCGGCAAAATGCTTCGCTTCAGCATCCGCGACAACGGCCCCGGCTTCGCCCAGAATCTGCTGGGCAGCGTGTATAACCGCTATCTGCGGCAGCCCTGCATTGAGGAGGGCCGCAACGGGCTGGGGCTCGGCATGGTGCTGGTGCGCTCCGCCGCCGCCAGCCACGGCGGCGCCGTGCTCATTGACCAGCCGGATGGCGGCGGGGCACGGGTCACCATGACCATCGCCATCCGGCAAAGCACCTCCGGCACTCTGCGCTCCCCCATCCTGCGGGTGGATTACGCCGGAGAACAGGATCACGCGCTGGTGGAGCTGGCAGACTGCCTGCCCCCCAGCCTGTATAAACCAGCGGAATAATCTCCACTCCCGACCCGAACAGGGTCGGGAATTTTTTGGATAATGCTTATCGGGCTAACGCAGCAAAAGAAGAATTGAATTGACAATTGACAATGAACAATTGACAATTGTGGTATCCCTTCGGGATGGATTAAAAAAAGGACATCAACACAATACGAATATATTTAATCGTCCCGTAGGGACACAATAATTGTCAACTGTCAACTGTCAACTGTCAATTGTCAACTGTTACCAGATACTTTTTCAGGTACTGCCCCGTGTAGCTTTCCGCCACCTGCGCCACTTCCTCCGGGGTGCCGGTGGCTACGATATAGCCGCCGCCGTCGCCGCCCTCGGGGCCAAGGTCTATGATGTGGTCGGCGGTTTTGATCACGTCCAGATTGTGCTCGATGACCAGCACGGTGTTCCCCGCGTCCACCAGTTTTTGCAGCACCTCGATGAGCTTGTGCACATCCGCCGAGTGCAGGCCTGTGGTAGGCTCGTCCAGAATATAGATGGTCTTGCCCGTGGCGACTCTCGCCAATTCCGTCGCCAGCTTCACCCGCTGTGCCTCGCCGCCGGACAGGGTGGTGCTGGACTGACCCAGCTTCACATAACCAAGGCCAACCTCCACCAGCGTCTGGGCTTTTCTGCGGATTTTCGGCAGGTTTTCAAAGAAATCCACCGCTTCTTCCGCGGTCATATCCAGAACCTGGGCGATATTTTTGCCCTTGTACTGGACTTCCAGCGTCTCCCGGTTATACCGCGCGCCGTGGCAGACCTCACAGGGCACATACACGTCCGCAAGGAAGTGCATCTCGATTTTCACAAGGCCGTCGCCGGAGCAGGCTTCGCACCGGCCGCCCTTGACGTTGAAGCTGAACCGGCCCGGGCCGTAGCCACGGATTTTGGCGTCGTTGGTAGAGGCGAACAGGTCCCGGATGTCGTTGAACAGGCCGGTATAGGTGGCCGGGTTGGAGCGGGGGGTTCTGCCGATGGGGCTTTGGTCGATGTCGATGACCTTGTCTAAGTTTTCGATGCCCTCCACACAGCGGCAGGCACCGGGACGGGTGCGGGCGTGGTTCAGTTTTCCCAGCAGGGTCTTATTCAAAACCTCATTGACAAGGCTGGATTTGCCGGAACCGGACACGCCGGTGACGCAGGTCAGCGTCCCCAGCGGAATCTCCACATCCACATTTTTCAGGTTGTTTTCCGTGGCGCCGCAGATTTTTAAGGCGTTTCCATTGCCCTTCCGGCGGGAGACGGGCACGGGAATCTTCTTCGCCCCGGACAGGTACTGGCCCGTAATGGAGCGGGGACAGGCGATGATCTCGTCCACCGTGCCCGCCGCCACAATTTCGCCGCCGTGGCTGCCCGCGCCGGGGCCTACGTCCACGATGAAATCCGCCGCGCGCATGGTGTCCTCGTCGTGCTCCACCACAATCAGGGTGTTGCCGATGTCCCGCAGGTGCTTCAGAGTGTCCAGCAGCTTGTCGTTGTCCCGCTGGTGCAGGCCGATGGAGGGCTCATCCAGAATGTACAGCACCCCCATGAGAGAGGAGCCGATCTGGGTTGCCAGCCGGATGCGCTGGCTTTCGCCGCCGGACAGGGTGCCGGAGGCCCGGGACAGGGTCAGATAGCTCAGGCCCACGTCCGACAAAAATTGCAGCCGGGAGCGGATTTCCTTCACAATCTGTTCCGCAATCACCGCCATATTGCCCTCAAGGCGGAGGTTTTTCATAAATTTCAGCTCGTCCCGGATGCTCATGCGGCAGAAGTCCATGATGCCGATGCCGCCCACGGTGACGGCCCGGGCAATCTCAGAAAGCCGATCACCGCCGCACTGGGGACAGGGGGCGCTGGACATACACTCCTCCAGCTCCTTCCGGGCCGCATCGGACTGGGTCTCCCGGAACCGGCGGGAGATGTTGTTCAGAATCCCTTCAAAAGGCTGTTCAAGAACGCCCATGCCGTTGCCCCGGTTGTAGGTCATCCGCAGCTTGTCGCCCTTGGTGCCGTAGAGAATGATATCCATAACCTCCCGGGGCAGCTCCTTCACGGGAACCGTCAGAGAAAAATGGTACTTTTGCGCGAGGGCTTCAAAGTACATCCGGAAAATGGAGTCCGTCCGGGCGCTCTGCCAGCCGCTGGCCTGAATGGCCCCGTCCAGGATGGACTTGTCCTTGTCGGGAATGACTAAGTCTTCGTCCGCCACCAGCTGGAAGCCCAGACCCATGCAGCTGGGACAGGCGCCGCTGGGGTTGTTGAAGGAGAACATTCTGGGTTCCAGCTCCGTCAGGCTGATGCCGCAGTCCTCACAGGCGTAATTCTGGGAAAAGCTCAGCTCCTCCCCGGTTTTGGGCAGCTCGATGGTGACGAGGCCGCCGGAATGGGAGCAGGCCGTCTCGATGGAGTCCGTCAGCCGGCGGCGCAGACCTTCCTTTAATACAAGCCGGTCCACCACCAGCTCGATGGTGTGCTTTTTGTTCTTCTCGCAGGCAATTTCCTCCGTCAGGTCGTACTGAATGCCGTCCACCCGCACCCGGGCGAAGCCGGACTTCTTGGCGTCCTCGAAGACCTTCTTATGCTCGCCCTTTTTCCCGCGAATAATGGGCGACAGCACCAGAAACCGGGTGCCCTCCCCCAGGGCCTCCACCCGGTCAACGATCTGGTCAATGGTCTGGCGTCGGATTTCCTTGCCGCATTTGGGGCAGTGGGGCACGCCCACTCTGGCCCACAGCAGACGCAGATAGTCATAGATTTCCGTCACCGTGCCCACGGTGGAGCGGGGGTTTTTCGAGGTGGTCTTCTGGTCGATGGAGATGGCGGGAGACAGGCCGTCGATGGCGTCCACGTCGGGCTTGTCCATCTGGCCCAAAAACTGCCGGGCGTAGGAGCTGAGGCTCTCCACATACCGCCGCTGGCCCTCGGCGTAAATCGTATCAAAGGCAAGGCTGGACTTGCCGGAACCGGACAGTCCGGTAAACACCACCAGCTTGTCTCTGGGAATGGTGAGATTCACATTTTTCAGGTTGTTTTCTCTGGCACCCTGAATTCGAATGGTATCGTTCATAGCGTTCTCCTTGATCGCAGATTCTTTCCCGTTAGTATACCACATTTTTCGCGAACACTCAAGATGTTTTTCAAACAAAATTTCGTTTTAGCGACAGAATCCGCATGGCTGTGCCGCTCTTTTTTGTTTCAAATGGATATTGCGCTTCTCCGGCTTTTCGTGGTATAATAAGCGAAGTTGTCCTTTAGTTGACAATTGACAATTGACAGTTGACAATTTAGGAGTCCCTGCG
>CAMFBN010000050.1 GCA_945948535.1 uncultured Clostridia bacterium | reverse complement strand
TCAATCTGGATGCCGTGGGCAATATGCCCTGCAACCCCGCCATCGGCGGCACCGGCAAGGGTCATCTGGTGCGGGAGCTGGATGCGCTGGGCGGCGAAATGGGCGTGGCAGCAGACCACTGCTGCATCCAGTACCGGATGCTGAATAAGGGCAAAGGCCCCGCCGTCCACTCCCTCCGGGCACAGGCCGACCGCCGGGAATACCAGAAATACATGAAGCACACCCTGGAATTGCAGGAGAATCTGGAATTAAAGCAGGCCCAGATTATGGCGGTTCTGACGGAAAACGGGGCGGTGTCCGGGGTGCGCACCCAGTTGGGGGCGGAGTACGCCGCAAAAGCCGTGGTCATCGCCACCGGAACCTATCTTGACAGCACGGTAATTACCGGCGAAAGCGTAGTGCCTTCCGGCCCCGACGGGATGCACCCCAGCGTGGGACTGGCGGACAATCTGCGCACCCTTGGCCTGTCTCTGCGCCGGTTCAAAACCGGAACGCCCCCCCGGGTCAACCGCCGCAGCATTGATTTTTCCAAAATGGAGCTGCAGCCGGGGGACGAAACCGTGGAGCCATTCTCCTTCCGTACAGTGCACAAGCCCAACAATTCGGCGGTGTGCTACCTGACCTACACCAACGAGGAAACCCACCGAATCATCCGGGAAAATCTCTACCGCAGCCCCATGTATGACGGCACCATCTCCGGCGTCGGCCCCCGGTACTGCCCCAGCATCGAGACGAAAATCGTCCGCTTTGCCGACAAGCCCCGGCATCAGCTGTTCATCGAGCCCTGCGGGCTGGACACCGAGGAAATGTACATTCAGGGCTTTTCCAGCAGTCTGCCGGAGGACGTGCAGCTGGCCATGCTCCATACCATCCCCGGTCTGGAGCACGCGGAAATGATGCGCCCGGCCTACGCCATCGAGTATGAATGCGTGGACCCCACCCAGCTGAAGCCAACGCTGGAAACCAAGGCGGTGTCCGGCCTGTACGGCGCGGGCCAGTTCAACGGCACCTCCGGCTATGAGGAGGCCGCCGCCCAGGGCCTTGTGGCGGGAGTCAATGCCGCCCTGAAGCTGCTGAAAAAACCACCCATGATCCTGACACGGGACACCAGCTACATCGGCACGCTGATTGATGATCTGGTGACCAAAGGCACTGAGGAGCCTTACCGCATCATGACCAGCCGCTCGGAATACCGGCTGCTGCACCGGCAGGACAACGCAGACCAGCGGCTGACCCATATTGGGGCGGAAATTGGTCTGGTGTCCCGGGAGCGGCTGAAAGCGGTAGAGGAAAAATACGAGCAGGTGCGCCGGGAAGTCAGCCGCCTGGAAAGCAGCGGCGTACCGGCGTCGGATGCCCTGAACGCCATGCTGGAAGAAAAAGGCTCCGCTCCCGTTGCCAATTCTGCCCGGCTTGCCGATCTGCTGCGCCGCCCTCAGGTGAGCTACGCCGACATCGCGCCCTTTGACGCGGAACGCCCGGACTTGCCGGACGCGGTGGCGGAGGAAGTGGAAATCCAGATTAAGTATGCCGGATACCTTGCGCGGCAGGAAAAGCAGGTGGCGGAGTTCCGGCGGGAAGAAGCCCGGGCCATTCCGGAGGACATCAACTACCGTGCCATCACCGGTCTGCGGCTGGAAGCCCAGGAAAAGCTCAGCGCCATCCGTCCCGTGTCCATCGGGCAGGCGGGAAGAATTTCCGGCGTCAGCCCGGCGGATATTGCGGTGCTGCTGATCTATCTGGAACAGAAATAAAAAATGAGCGGCTCCCTCGAGCCGCTCAACACATTTATTCTAGCACAGGAAACGCTTGCAGTCAACAGATAATCTTGTGATAATATCTAAAATATCCGTTTTGCACAAACGAAAATTAGATAGTTTATACAATATTGTGGCTTGAAAAAAGGGAAAACCCGTGGTATTATGTAGTCACAAAAGGAAAGCACCTTTCCAAAAGAAAGATTTCCTTCCACCGTTTTTTCTGAAAGAAGAAGTAAGGGCAGAAGTTGTTGAGAGTAATCGAAGATAGCGAATTCCAGAAATTTCAGAAGAAACGGTCAGGCGGTTTATCGATCCGGTTTTCGTTCCAGCCTGTAAGAGCATCCCGCACAAAGGGACAAATGTAATGAAGTCTGGGAATGTGGAATGAGAAAAGAACGAGGAAGCCGTCAATCTGCAGAATGCGGAGGTAACCAAGATGTTAGATAATAAGAGTGAACAGAAATGACCCTTGGCTGCACAAAAACGTACTGATCACAAGGTACGGCAGTCAAGGGTCATTTCGCGCGTAGGACGCGCAGCCAGTGCGTGCGCGGCGGGTCTGTGGTCGGTACACCATTGGGCGTGCTCGGTATCGGCAGCCAGCGGCTGCGGGCAATGCGAGCGCAGGCTGAGTGGTAATCGTTACACCGTTGGGCACCGCTCGGTATCGGCAGCCAGCGGCTTCGGGCAATGCGTGCGCAAGCCGGGTGGTAATCGTCACGCCATTGGGTATGGCTCGGTATCGGCGGCGGGTTCAAAGATTTTCTGTCAGACTTTACAGGTCTGGCTTTTTTTGCGCCCTGATTGAGCAGAGGTTTTGTCTTGCAATTTCCCCTCCCCCATGGTAAAATACAATACTACAATGACTTTGCGGAAAGGAGGGGGCGGCATGAAGCGCCTTGCGGTTCTTTTTACACTGTGTCTGCTGCTGGCGGGGGGGTTCTGCCTGCCGGTTTCGGCGGAAACCGCCGCGACACAGGTGGATTTGCAGTGCACCGTCACCTCTGAGGGCGACTGTCTTGTGACCGCCACGGTGAACCTCCGGCTGGAAGCCGCCATTGACCGGCTGACCTATCCCGTGCCGCTGGACGCCACAAATATCACCGTCAACGGCTCCAAGGCCGCCGCCACCCGGTCCGCCTCCGCCCTTCAGGTGGATCTGAGCCGCATCAGCAAGGGCTACATAGGCGACGCCTCCGTGCGCATCAGCTATACCCTGCCCAAGGCGGTGAAGATCACGACCACCAACCAGACCGCCGTGGATCAGGGAAAGGAGGATCCCAAGCGAGAGCTGGTGCTTACCGTCCCTCTGCTGTCCGGCTTTGAGTATCCGGTGGAGGCAGTGAACTTCACCATCACCATGCCCAATAACTGCGTGGGCCTGAATCCAACCTTTACCAGCATCTACCGGCAGGAGAGCATTGAGTCCGATCTGAAAATCCTGCCCATCACCGGCAGCCAGATCATCGGCTCCACCAAGGCGGTGATGAACGACCGGGAGGGCGTCACCATGACCATGGTGGTGCCGAACAAGATGTTCCCCACGGTCAGCACCTACGTCCGGGACGGCTATCCGGAGCTTCCCTTTATTCTGGGCTTCTTCGGCGCGGCGCTGCTGTATTGGCTGCTGACCCTTCGCACCTGGCCCATCCACCGCAGCCGGGCCTCCACTGCCCCGGAGGGGATTACCGCCGGTGAACTGGGCTGTCGCCTGACCCTGACCGGCGGCGACCTGACCATGATGGTGTTCTCCTGGGCCCAGCTGGGTTATTTGCTCATCGCCGTGGACGGGCAGAAGGTGCTGCTGCACAAGCGTATGGACATGGGCAACGAGCGCAGCGCCTTTGAAAACAAGGTGTTTAACCTCTTGTTCGGCAAGCGGCAGATGGTGGACGCCACCGGAAACCAGTATGCCCTCCTGTGCCGGAAGGTGGCGGGCATGGTACCCATGGAGCGCAATATGTACCGGGGCAACTCCGGAAACATGAAGATTTTCCGGGCACTGGGGTGTCTGGCCCAGGGCGCCTGCGGCGTGTGCGTGGCCATGAATATGAGCGGCGTGCTGGCGCTGGCGGTGGTCATGGCGGTGATTCTGTGCTTTATTGGCTGGATTTCCGGCTGGCTCATGCAGGACGTGGCCTACTGTACCCACCTGCGGGGCAAGGTGCCTGTTGCAATCGGACTGGTGATTCTGATTCTGTGGACGCTGCTGGGCCTGCTCAGCGGTCAGGTCTGGATTCCCCTCGCCTGCACCCTGGGCCAGTGGGCGCTGGGCTTCTTCGCCGCCTACGGCGGACGCCGCAGTGATCTGGGCCGCCATGACGCCGGACAGGTGCTGGGCTTGCGGGCATATCTCAAGCATCTGCCCCGGGACGGCATCAACCGTCTGCTGCAAAATGACCCGGACTATTTCTTCAACATGGCCCCTTACGCGCTGGCGCTGGGCGTTATCCGCCCCTATGCGGACACCTTCGGGCGGCGGAAGCTGGAGCACTGTCCCTACCTGTTCACCCGCAATGACACGGGACGGCACACGGCGGAGGAATGGGGCGAGCTGATGCGAAGCACCGCCCTGAAGATGGATGCCAGAGCAAAGCAGATGCGCTGGGAGCGATGGCTTGCGGTGCCTGCCCCGAAACCGAAAAAAAGATAAAAATCCCCTTTTTCCATGGAAAGCACGGAAAAAGGGGATTTTATTATGCGCTTATCGGATTTACCCAGCAGACAGATCATGTGTAATTGTCAACTCAGTTACAGTTCGCCGTTTTGCTGACGAAAACCGATAAGCACATTCTATTATTCAGCTTCTTCTCCCATTTTGACGACCAGAACGCCATCGATCATCTGAATGCAGTCCGGGCTGGGGAAAGCGGGCATCCGGGCGACCGTGTCACTGTTTTTCAGTTCACGCCACTTTGCCTCGCCGCACAATACGATGGGATAGTCCAGAACATACCGAAAATAGGCCCGGTAGGCGTTGTAGAAGTCAAAGGGAATATCCACGCCAATGGAATCATTCAGGTGCAATCCCACCAGCTTTCGCATATTGCCATACTCGTCGGGGAAGCGGATGCCGCCGCCGGTGCCGATGAAGGCTACCGGGGTCTCACAATACACATAGTCTTCCCGCTGCTCGATCCGGTCAAGCACCCGGGTGATGGTGGAGTAGGTTGCCTTTTCGGCGACCTGCTTTTTCATATAGGCGGTGTTGGCGAATACCACGTTCTGCCACAGAATCATGCCCACCAGGAAGACGCAGACCACCTTGGGCCAGCGCCCTTTCACAGAGCCTGCGGCGGGGTGGAAGGTGACCAGCAGGTAGAGCAGCCAAACCAGCCACACGGAATAATAGGTCAGGTCATGTACCTGATCGCCCTGTGCCAGCAGGAACGTAAGGTTCATGACAAAGGGAAGCACACACAGCAGCGCGGCGATAAGCAGAAGCCGCACAGGCTCTCTGCGCCGGCGGATCAGGATGCAGGCCAGCTCCGCCAGCAGCATAAAGTCCACCAGATACAGCACCCCCCGGAAGGAATCCGGGTATGCGGGGTTGTGCAGGGCCCGGAAGAAATTGGAGTAGGTACCCCCAATCAGCCTGGGCAGGTCCTGCAGAATATTGGCGGACTGCTCTAATATTTCATATGTGGCCGCTACATGGAAAACCCGGCGAAGTATTTCGCTGAACAGGCAGTACCCGGCCATTGCCGTCAGCAGAACAGCGATGCCCCTCAGCCCCCGAAGGAAAACAAAGGAGACGTCCTCCTCCTGAAACAGATCCATCAGGCTCAGCAGAATCATCAGCGTCGCCGCGGCAGCGAAATAGCTCTGATAAATACCGAGAGACAGGAAAATCAGCGCGGAACCTCCCAAAAAGGGCAGCCATCCGCGGTAAAAATACCACAGATATACAGCGCCCACCGCCAGCAGCAGGGCCAGACAGTTGCAGTCCAGCTCGTGGATATAGGTGGCGGTCTGGGCGGTGACGGACAGGTTCACCGTCAGAATTCCGCTGGTCAGCACCAGCAGCAAAGGGCTGTGGAGCTTCAGCATTCTCGCCATCAGGAACAGGCTCAGGCCAATAAACACCAGAGCCAGCAGGCCGATGAGCCAGGGCAGCGCAAACCTGCCACGGAACAGCGCCCGGTAAACAGGGACGATGAAACGTCCGTTTTCCAGTTTCCACTGGTCTTCCCGGGTGTCGGCGTAGAAGGCGTTCAGCGAATCGTGGGAGAAATTGCAATTGAGGAAACCGTAGCCGTGGGCGATCAGGCCCCAGATCAGGACGCTGACCAGACAGAAAACCAGCCGCCGGTCCTTCCAAAGGCAGGGCTCCTGCCGCAGCGTTTCAGTATCGGACAGGCAATGTCCGCGAATCCATTCTATCATTGTGAGGAATCCTTTCCGTGGGGATCAGCGCTGCTTATTCAGGTCGTCCGCCTTGCAGAACAGCACGTAGCCGATGGCAAACAGGACAATCAGGGAAGTAATGGCGATATTCTCATTTTGCAGAGTCATGCCGAAGACCTTCAGGTGAACGCCGGCGGTAAGCTGGCTGACAACGGAAACCAGTGTCATGCCCACGAAGGACGCGCCCTTGCCGAAAATGTCCATAAGGCCGAAGAATTCACCGCTGCGCTCCGGCGGGATGATCTTGCCTAAGTAACTCCGACTCAAAGCCTGAATGCCGCCCTGGAACATGCCCACCAGCACCGCCAACAGCCAGAACTGCCACTGGCTGACCATAAACACGGCAAACAGGACGACGCAGGTGTAGGCGATGATGCACACCTTAATCAAAAGCCCGGTGTCGTATTTTGCGGACAGCCGCCCGAAGGCAATGGAGCAGGGGAAGGCCACGATCTGGGTAACCAGCAGGGCCAGAAGCAAACCGGTGGTGTCCAGCCCCAGCGCCGTACCGTAGGCGGTGGCCATGTCGATGATGGTGTACACGCCGTCGATGAAGAAGAAAAACGCCAGCAGGTACAGGAAAATGTGTTTTTCCTTCCTTGCGTCCCGGATGGTCCGGCCCAGCTGCCGGAAGGAATCCAGAAGGGGGCTTTTTTCCGTGGAGACGAAGGCGGTCTGCCGGTAGCGGCGCAGCAGCGGAACGGTGCAGGCCACCCACCAGAGCGCGGTAATCAGGAACGCGATGACCATGGCGCTGCCTGTGGTCAGGCCGAAGGTATCCGGCATCAGCACCAGAATCAGACACAGAAGAAAGGGAATCACGGAGCCGATGTAGCCGAAGGCGTAGCCCATGGAGGAGACCTTGTCCATCCGCTCATCCGAGGTGACCTCCGGCAGCATGGAGTCGTAGAACACCAGACTGGAGGAATAGCCCACCCGGGCCAGAATGAACAGACACAGGAAGGACAGCCATCCCGGGGCGAAGCCCAGAAGGGCGCAGCCCGCAACGCCCACCAGCATGGCGATCAGGAAAAACTGCTTTTTCAGCTTCCGGTCTGCCAGTGTGCCGCAGATGGGGCCGAGAATCGCCACCAGAATGGTGGCGATGGAGCCTGCGTAGCCCCAGTAGCTCAGGTACAGGTCTTCGTTCAGTCCGGCGGTTTTCGCCAGAGCGTTGAAGAAAATGGGAACCAGCGTGGTAACCAGCAAAATGAAGGCGGAATTGCCCACATCATAGAGGATCCAGCTTTTTTCCAGTGCCGTGAGTTTGAATTTCTCTTTCATAGTCTCTCGAATCTCCTATCAACCAAAGCTGGGGGCGAAGTCCTCGCCCAGAGGTTCACCGGTTTCCATATGCGCCGTCAGTTCCTCCACCATCCGGGGGAAGCGCTCCAGCGCCTGACCGTACAGCTCCACCAGATCGTCCACGTACAGCGACATTTCCTCGTTTTCCGTCTCCGGGATGAAGATGTCGCACAGCTCCGGCTTGACCCGGCCCAGCAGCTTTTCCCGCTGGGCCCGCTTGGGGCTGGCAAGGAAGTGAACGCAGAAACGCATGAGCTTCATGCTCCGGCTGATGTTGGCGCCGGTGGCGGGAGGATAAAACTGGGCCACGGTCATGCACTCGCCCCGGGTCAGCTTCAGACGGCTGCTCATATCGAAGGTGGCGGGGGAAGCTTCGCCGTCAAAGATAAGCAGCCGCCGCTCCAGCTGGGATTCCAGCGCGATATGCCGGGCTTCTCCGATGTCTACCAGACGGTTGACATAGGGGTGGCACAGGGAGTCCAGGCAGTAGTGGCCCAAAAGGCCGTAGAGATAGGCCCGGGCGGCCTCGGAGTCTGCCTGTTTGCAGGCTTCCTCAAAGAATTTCTGACCGCTGTAGGTGTGGTAGCTGTGGCCCAGTTGCCCCACCGGGGTATCCATAATGGGATTGTAATAGAACAGAATGTCCGGCCCGTGCAGTCCGATGTCGTACATCCGGCGGAAGCGTCCGATGCACTGCCGCACGTTTGCGGGCAGGGTGGGCAGGGCCAGCTTTCCAAATCGGTAGTGGGCGTAATTGGCGGGCATTGTCATCACCTCGTTTTGACAGTTTCCCCTATTGTACATCATGTTTGCGGAAAAGAAAAGAAAAATTCCTGAAAAATTCAAATTTGTATTATGTAAACCTTCGGAAACGTTGCTTTTCGGGCACTTTCATGATATAATGAAATTTATGCTTATCAACATGTCACGGCAGGAAGGCAAATTGGAATTTGGCGGCTTCTACGAATTGACAATTGACAGTTGACAATTGTCAATTATGGAGTCCCTTCGGGACGATTAAAAATGTTTAATTGGGAAAACTGGGCATTTTCCTCATGAATATGCCGTGTTCTGTAATTTGAGTTGTATTTTTATTCATCCCGAAGGGATACCACAATTGTCAATTGTCCATTATCAATTGTCAATTAAATTACAATCTATCGCTTTACTGAATCAGGGAGGCAAGGAAATGCAGACCCGAAAACTATATTATGAAGATTCCCACCTTTCGGCCTTTTCTGCGGAGGTTCTGACCTGTACCCCGGTGGAGCGGGGTTATGAGGTGGTGCTGGACGCCACGGCCTTTTACCCCGAGGGCGGCGGACAGGCGGCGGATAGCGGCACTTTGGGGGGCGTTCGGGTGCTGGACACCCGGGAGCGGGGCGAAACGGTGGTGCACCTGTGCGAACTACCCCTGGAGGTCGGACAGGCGGTGGACGGAGTGATCGACTGGGACAAACGCTTTGCCCGGATGCAGCAGCACAGCGGCGAGCACATCGTCTCCGGCATCATCCACCGCCGCTTTGGCTACCACAACACCGGCTTTCACATGGGTGCGGACGTCATCACCATTGACTTTGACGGCGTGATCCCGGAGGAAGCGCTGCCGGAGATTGAGGCGGAGGCCAACGGTGCGGTGTGGGCCAACCTGCCCCTGCACATCTGGTATCCGTCCCCGGAGGAGCTGCCGCAGGTTGCCTACCGGACGAAAAAGCAGCTTCCCTGGCCCGTTCGGATTGTGGAAATCCCGGGCTTTGATTGCTGCGCCTGCTGCGGTACCCACGTCAGCGCCACGGGGGAAATCGGCGTTATTAAGCTGCTTTCCGCGGTGAATTTCCGGGGCGGCACCCGGATGGAGATGGCCTGCGGCGCGCAGGCGCTGAACATCCTCAACGAGACGTACGCTCAGAATAAGCTGGTGTCTCAGGCGTTTTCCGCCAAAATTTTCGAGACCGGGGCAGCGGCCCGGCGGATGAACGACCAGCTGGCGGAACTGAAATTCCAGCGCGTGGCCTTGCAGCGGAAGCTGTTTGCCCAAACTGCCGCCGGATACGCGGGGGCAGGCAACGTGCTTCACTTTGAAGAAGGACTGGACGGCACGGAAACGCGGGAACTGGCGGACGCCATTGCACAGGTGTGCGGCGGCCGGGCAGCGGTGTTCAGCGGCAGCGAAGACGATGGCTACGGCTTCTGCCTTGCCGCCCGGAACGGCGACCTTCGCGCCCTGTGTAAGGAAATGACGGCTGCCCTGCACGGCAGAGGCGGCGGCAAGCCAGCCTTCCAGCAGGGCCGGGTGCAGGCGAAAAAGGAGGAAATCACCGTCTTTTTCGCATCTGTAGGATAATGAACTCGATTTCACGGGAAGATTGTTCACAATTTCGACTTTTCTTCCCATCCAAGCTGTGATATAATACATCGGATTGATACCCGAGATACTGCGTTGATGGTTGCGCGCAAAAGGTAAGGAACCTCCTTAACTGTCAACTGTCAACTATCAACTTTCAACTTTTATTAAGGAGATTTCCATGGGACTTTTTGACAAGCTGTTCGGCACCCGCTCTCAGCGGGAGCTGAAGAAAATCCAGCCCACAGTGGATAAAATTCTGGCGCTGGAGGGCGAATATAAGGCGCTCAGCGAGGAAGCCCTCCGGGGCAAGACCGCCGAGTTTAAGCAGCGGCTTAACCAGGGCGAGACGCTGGACGATCTGCTGCCAGAGGCCTTTGCCGCCATCCGGGAGGCTGCCGACCGGGTGCTGGGTATGCGCCCCTACCCTGTCCAGCTCATCGGCGGCATCGTGCTCCATCAGGGCCGGATTGCCGAGATGAAGACCGGTGAAGGCAAGACGCTGGTGGCCATTCTGCCCTGCTACCTGAATGCCCTGAACGGGCGGGGCGTCCATGTGGTCACCGTCAACGATTACCTTGCAAAATACCAGTCCGAGTGGATGGGCAAGGTCTACCGCTACATGGGCCTGACCATCGGTCTGGTGGTTCCCGGCATGTCCCCCGCCGAGCGCCGGGCCGCCTACGCCGCCGACATCACCTACTGCACCAATAACGAATTGGGCTTCGATTACCTCCGGGACAACATGGCGATTTACAAGCAGGAGCTGGTGCAGCGGGGCCACGCCTTTGCCATCGTGGACGAGGTGGACTCCATCCTGATTGATGAAGCCCGTACGCCGCTGATTATCTCCGGCAAGGGTGAGGATTCCTCCCAGCTCTACGAAATGGCGGATCGGTTTGTCGCCACGCTGCGCAAGCAGGTCTTTGCCAAGACCGAGGACAAGGAAGTCCACGACGACTACGACTGCGACTACTTTGTGGACGAAAAGTCCCGTACCGTGTCCCTCACCGCCTCTGGCATCGCCAAGGCCGAGAAGTATTTCGGCGTGGAGAATCTGGCGGACGCGGAAAATACCACATTGTCTCACCACATCAATCAGGCCATGAAGGCCCGGGGCCTTATGAAAAAGGACATCGACTATGTGGTGAAGGACGGGGAAATCATCATTGTCGATGAATTCACCGGGCGGCTCATGTACGGACGGCGCTACAATGAGGGCCTGCATCAGGCCATCGAGGCCAAAGAGGGCGTCCGGGTCGCCAGTGAAAGCAAGACCCTGGCCACCATCACCTTCCAGAATTTCTTCCGCCTGTATGACAAGCTCTCCGGCATGACCGGCACGGCCCTGACGGAGGAAGAGGAATTTGGCGCCATTTACTCTCTGGACGTGGTGGAAATTCCCACCAACAAGCCCGTCATCCGTATCGACCACACCGACGTGGTGTACAAAACCGAGGCCGGAAAATATCGGGCCATCGTCCAGCAGGTGAAGGAGTGCCACGCCAAGGGCCAGCCCGTGCTGGTGGGCACCATTTCCATTGAAAAGAGCGAGCTGCTCAGCAAAATGCTCAAGCGTGAGGGCATCCCCCACAACGTGCTGAACGCCAAGCACCACGAGCAGGAAGCGCAGATTGTTGCTCAGGCCGGTAAATTCGGCGCGGTGACCATCGCCACCAACATGGCCGGTCGTGGTACCGACATCATGCTGGGCGGCAACGCCGACTTCCTTGCCAAAGCCGAGCTGGCAAAGACCGGCCTGCCCGAGGAGCTGCTGATGGAAGCGGACTCCTACGCGGAAACCGACAATCCTGAAATTCTGGCGGTTCGTGCCCAGTATAAGGAACTGCTGAATCAGTACAAGGCTTCCATCGCCGACGAGGCGGACAAGGTTCGGGCCGCAGGGGGCCTGTTCATCATCGGCACCGAGCGCCACGAGTCCCGGCGTATTGACAATCAGCTCCGGGGCCGTGCCGGCCGTCAGGGCGACCCCGGCGAGAGCCGGTTCTACCTGAGCCTTCAGGACGACCTGATGCGGCTGTTCGCCACGGACAAGGTCATGGGCATGATGGACTCTCTGGGTCTGGACGAGGACACCCCCATTGACGCGAAAATTCTGTCCAATGCCGTGGAAAACGCCCAGAAAAACGTGGAATCCCGGAACTTCCGGGCCAGAAAGAGCGTTCTCGAGTACGACGATGTCATGAATACCCAGCGGGAAGTGATCTACGCCCAGCGGCAGAAGGTGCTGGACGGCGAGGACCTGCGGGAGAACATGATGACCATGCTCCGGGACGTGGTATCCTCCGCCGTCACCGACGCCTTCGGCGACAACGGCGGCGTGGTGAACGAAGGGGGCCTCCACCGTCTGGCGGCAGCCATGGAGGGCATCTACTTTGCCAAGGGAACGCTGTCCGGCAGAAGCAATCAGCTTATCGGAAAGAGTGCGTCGGAAACTGCCGACGTGGTGTATGAAATCGCCCAGCGCACCTATGAGGCCAAGGAAGCCGCCTACACCCCCGCCATCATGCGGGAGCTGGAGCGGGTGGTCATGCTCCGGGTGGTGGACGAATACTGGATGGACAACATCGACGCCATGGACGATCTGAAGCAGGGCATCGGTCTGCGGGCCTACGGCCAGCATGATCCCGTGGTGGCTTACAAGGAAGAGGGCTACCAGATGTTCGAGGCCATGATCCGGGCCATCAAGGAGGAGACCATCCGCCGGATGTTCCTGGTGCAGCTGCGCACCAATCAGGAGGTCAAGCGGGAGAAGGTCGCCAAGGAGACCGGAGCCGCCGGCGCGGCGGCTGCCACTGTGAAGAAGCAGCCTGTGCGCAACGCCTCGAAAAAAGTCGGCCCCAACGATCCCTGCCCCTGCGGCAGCGGCAAGAAATATAAGAAATGCTGTATGCAGAAGGATAAATTGGCCGAATGAATTCGGCAGTGTGGAGTGTGAAGTGTGAAGTGTGGAGTTATTTCACAGCACAATCACTCCACACTCCTCACTCCAAACTCAGAATATATGTCTATCATTACAAAGAAAAAAGGAACATTGGAATACTTAACCGCCGAGGGGATTACCGTTCCCCACGGCTTTACCACCCGCTATGGCGGAGTCAGCACGGGCACCCAGTATAGCCTCAACCTGGCCTTCGGGCGGGGGGACACCATGGAAAACGTGGAGGAAAACCTGCGCCGTCTGGGAAAAGCCATCGGCTTTGACCCGGAAAAACTGGTGATGACCCGGCAGATCCATTCTGACATTGTCCGCGTGGTAACGGACGCGGACTGCGCCGGGTTCTGCCACCGGGCTTACCCGGAGTGCGACGCCCTCGTGACCAACACACCCGGCGTGACCCTGCTGGTGTTCACCGCCGACTGTACGCCCCTGCTGTTTCACGACCCCGTCACCGGGGCTGTCGGCGCAGCCCACGCGGGCTGGCGGGGCACGGCCCAGGGCATTGGCATGAAGACCGTGGAAGCCATGGTCAAAAGCTTTGGCTGCAAGCCGGAAAATATTCATGCCGCCATTGGCCCCAACATCGCCCAGTGCCACTTTGAAACCGACGGCGATGTGCCGAAAGCCATGGTGGAGGCCTACGGGCAGGAGGCGGAAGCCTTCATCGTACGCCGGGGCGAAAAGTATTATCTGGATCTGAAAGGCATCAACGCCCTGGCCCTGCGCCGGGCGGGGGTGCGGAACATTGAGATCAGCGACGTGTGCACCTACTGCCAGTGTGACCGCTTCTGGTCTCACCGGGCAAGCCATGGGGAGCGTGGCTCTCAGGGCGCGGTTGTTTGCTGCAAGGAGGTAAGCCGATGAAACGAACCATCTGTTTTTTTCTGGCGATCACGTTGCTGGCGGCCCTGCTGCCCGGCTGCTCCCGGGAAATCGATAATTCCGGCTACGTTGCCACCGGTGATGCCATCCTGATGGAGGGCGAGGAGCCGACGGAAGCCGAAGAAGAGGAGGAAGCCCAGAATCTGGTGCTGGCCTACTACCCGGACCGGTCCCTGAACCCCGTTTTCGGCAGCGATTACACCAACCGGGTGCTGATGTCGCTGATGTATCAGGGTCTGTTCGCCGTGGACAGCAAGAAAAATGTGACACCCATTCTCTGCGCCAGCTACAAGGTCTCGGCCAACAGCCGGAACTGGACCTTCTATCTGGAGGAGGGCGCCACCTTCTCCGACGGTTCCAAGGTCACACCCGCGGATGTGGTCGCCACCTACCAGAAAGCCATGGAGAACGACTACTACAAGTACCGTTTCTATAAGCACCTGCTGAATGTGGAAGCTACGGAGGACGGGGGCATTCTGTTCCAGACGGATACGGACATGCAGAACCTGCCCCTGCTTCTGGATGTGCCCATTGTCAAGGCCTCAGACGTGGATATGACCGGTCCCGGGGAAATCCCCACCGGCAGCGGCCCCTATGTGTTCGTGGAGACCAGCGGCGGCGCTGCTTTGCAGAGGGACCCCAACTGGTGGTGCGGCGCGCTGAAAATTCCCGCCCGGGACCTGACCATCAGTCTGGTGGCGGTGAGCAGCCCGGCAGAGGTGCGTGATGCCTTCCAGTTTAACGGTGAGAATTCCGTCAGCGTGGTGTGCACCAATCCCATGAGCGACTCCTTTGCCGAATACCGCTGCGACTATGAGCTGTGGGAAATCGAAAGTGGGTATATGCTCTACATCGGCTGCAACATTCTATACTCCGAGCACTTTGACGACGGCACCCTGCGAACCTTCCTGACCTACGGAATTGACCGGGAGACGCTGGCCCAGTCTGCCTATAAAGGACTGGTAGACCCGGTGACCCTTCCCTGCCCGCCGTCGGCGTCCTTCTACAATAAGAGTCTGGCAGCAAAATACGCCTATGACCCCATGAAATTCATCGATAAGCTGTCGCATTACAAAATTCCCCAGAAAGACGGCAAGGACAAGGAGCTGCGGCTGCTGGTGAACTCCGACGACTCCGCCCGCACCCGGATTGCCCGGGAAATTGCCAGCAACCTGACGGATCTGGGCCTGCCCTGCACCACGCTGGAAGCGACCAGCTCCCAGTTTAAGAATATCATCGTCGCGGGCAGTTATGATATGTATCTTGGCATGACCCGGCTCAGCCCGGACATGGATCTGACGGAATTCTTCCGGCCCTACGGCGAAATGGGCCGGGGCGGCCTGGCCCACGAGATCCTCTACAACATGTGCCTGAAGGCATTGGAGGATACCGGCAACTTCTACAACTTCTATCAGAAGCTGGCAGAGGACGGGCGAATCATTCCCCTGATGTTCGGCTACTACAATGTCTACGCCCACCGGGGCCAGCTGCCGGATCTGAACCCCTCCCGGGATAACGTGTTCTATTACTCCATGGGCAAGAACATGGCGGACATTCTGATTGAGGACACTGGGGAGGAATAATGCGATAAACTGCCTTTTTTCGGCAATTTACCATAAAAAAGGATACTCTGAAAGGATGAGAAGTATGAAACGAATCATTGCACTGATGCTTGCGCTGACGCTGCTGCTGTGCGGCTGCGGAAAGACGGAGGCATCCAAGGCTGAGGCGACCCAGCCCGCGCCCACCGTAGTGGAGACTACGGAGGAGCCTACCACCGAACCCACCACCGAGGCCACGGAACCGCCGGTTTACCGTAACCCTCTCAACGGTGAAATCATCGATGCGCCCTTTACCGACCGCCTGTTTGCCTGCACCATCAGCAATATGCGGGAGAATCTGCCCCATGTAAACCTGTGCAAGGCGGACGTTGTGTTTGAGACTTATGTCAATATGAACAATATTGTCCGCTGTCTGGCCCTGTTCAGCAACATCGAGGATGTGGAGGCCATCGGCTCCATGCGCTCCACCCGACCCATTTTCAACCAGCTGGCCCAGCACTATGGACTGATCGTGGCCCACGCCGGTGGCTCCAACACCGCACTGCGGGATGCCGCGGACCGGAATATTGAGAACTTCAACGTGGAGAACTGGGACGTGATGCAGAATGTCACCACCTCCTACCGGGATAAGCAGTACCGCCGCAGCCTGGAGAACAGCCTGTTCAGCATCGGCTCCGGTCTGAAGGAGTACGCCGAGTTCGCCGGCTTTGACATGAGCCTGGAACGGGACTATGGTTACCGTTTTACGGAGGACGGCGTGCCCGCGGACGGTGTGGATGCCCCGGAAATCACCATCCACCTGAATTACAAGAAGGCCAAGAAGGACACCATCATGCTCTATGACGAAGAGCTGGGCAAGTACGCCTGGAACCAGTACGGCAAGGTTATGCAGGATCAGATTTCCGGCGAAACCGAAGCATTCACCAATGTGCTGATCCTTTCTGCCGACGTGACCAATGAGGGCCTGTACCACTATGCCGACTTCGAAAAAGGCGGCACCGGTTATTACGCCAATGGCGGCAAGCTGATTCCCATCAGCTGGACCTGTTACGGAGAACTGGAACCCTTCCTCTTCTGGACGGAGGATGGTCAGCAGCTCCAGATGGGCGTTGGCAATACCTACATCGCCATTCTCCCTGCGGACGGGTCTGTGGAATACTGAGAAAAAGGACAGAAAGGCCCGCCTTTCTGTCCTTTTTGTACGCAATTCACGGACAAATGTCCACATTCAAACCGTGGCAAAATTTTATGAGCAATTTGCACCGAAAAATTGTAATTTGCGGTTGGTTTTTTACAAAATTAACAGTTTACAACACTGGAAGGGTATGGTATCATAAATCCGTACGGTGATATCGAATGCGTACATGAAAAAGTAAATATACTGCCATGGGCAGTAATAAAAATGGAGGAATTACCATGTCTGTTAAAGTTGCAATTAACGGTTTTGGCCGTATCGGCCGTCTGGCTTTCCGTCAGATGTTCGGCGCTGAGGGCTTCGAGATTGTTGCCATCAACGATCTGACCTCCCCCAAGATGCTGGCTCACCTGCTGAAGTACGACTCCACGCAGGGCAACTACGCTGCTCAGGGCCATGTCGTCGAGGCCGGCGAGGACAACATCGTTGTCGACGGCAAGAAGATCACCATTTACGCCAAGGCCAACGCTGCCGAGCTGCCCTGGGGCGAGCTGGGTGTGGACGTTGTTCTGGAGTGCACCGGTTTCTACACCTCCAAGGCCAAGGCTCAGGCGCACATCGACGCCGGCGCCAAGAAGGTCGTTATCTCCGCTCCTGCCGGCAACGACCTGCCCACCATCGTTTACAACGTCAACCACAACACCCTGACCAAGGAAGACAACATCATCTCCGCCGCTTCCTGCACCACCAACTGCCTGGCTCCCATGGCCAAGGCTCTGAACGACGGCTGGAAGATTCAGTCCGGCATTATGTGCACCATCCACGCTTACACCGGCGACCAGATGATCCTGGACGGCCCCCAGCGTAAGGGCGACCTGCGCCGCTCCCGTGCTGGTGCTGTGAACATCGTTCCCAACTCCACCGGCGCTGCCAAGGCCATTGGTCTGGTCATCCCCGAGCTGAACGGCAAGCTGATCGGCGCTGCTCAGCGTGTTCCCACCCCCACCGGCTCCACCACCATTCTGAACGCCGTTGTGGAAGGCAACCCCACCAAGGAAGAGATCAATGCGCAGATGAAGGCTCAGGCCACCGAGTCCTTCGGCTACAACGAGGACGAGATCGTCTCCTCCGACATCATCGGCATGCGTTTCGGCTCCCTGTTTGATGCCACCCAGACCATGGTTATCAACCTGGGCAACGGCACCAGCCAGGTTCAGGTCGTGTCCTGGTACGACAACGAGAACTCCTACGTTTCTCAGATGTGCCGCACCATCAAGCACTTCGCTACCCTGCTGTAATTCAGCAGAAAAGAGAACTGTTTGAACGCCATCACCCCCGTGCTTTCCGCACGGGGGTGTCTTTGTATGCAGTAGGGTAAGGTTTTTGAAAAAAGTGCTGTAAAACCGTGAAAACTGTGCTATAATGGAAATCGTATGATGATACGGTAAATTGTGCTTTAGTTGACAATTGACAATTGACAGTTGACAATTTAGGAGTCCC
>CAMFBN010000049.1 GCA_945948535.1 uncultured Clostridia bacterium | reverse complement strand
CCGGTGGGCATGGCGCCGTAGATTTCGCACTCCACATTTCCGCCGCCGGTGATGGACAAAAACTCCGGACGGATGCCCAGCACCAGATCCTCGTTGGTGAGCACCGGCTCCTCATGGATGCCGTCGTCCTCGTCATTGACCCGGGCAATGTGGTAGCGGAAGGTCTCATCCTTGTTGCTCTTTTCCACGTACCCGCTTTCTCCCGCCCGGGCTTTCAGTCCCTGAGCCTGCGCTTCCAATTCCTCATCCCGCTGACGGAACCACTGGGGCAGAACCATGGGCTGTTCTGGGGTAAAAATTGCCTTCCGACCGTCCAGCACGGTCAGCTCGATGCTGCCGTCAGAACCCTGCCGGCCCTTTGCCTCCACAAAGTTGATGGAGGGGTTGCCCACGAAGTCCGCAACGAACAGGTTTTCGGGACGGTTGTAGACTTCCAGCGGGGCGGCATACTGCTGCAGAACACCGTTGTTAATCAGGCAGATTTGGGTTGCCAGCGTCATGGCCTCCATCTGGTCGTGGGTGACGTAGACGAAGGTGGAGCCGGTCTCCACATGGAGCCGCTGCAATTCATAGCGCATTTCCAGACGGAGCTTGGCATCCAGATTGGACAGCGGCTCGTCCATGAACAGCACGCTGGGTTCGGGAGCCAGGGTCCGGGCGATGGCGACACGCTGCTGCTGACCGCCGGACAGCTCCGCAGGGTAGCGGTCCATGAACATGCTGATTTTCACGATCCGGGACACCCGGCGCACGGAGAGGTCGATTTCCTCTTTCGTCAGTTTCCGCACCGATGTTTCCACTTTGCCGTCCTTCAAAAGCTCAAAGCTTTCATTGAAGGGCTGGGCCAGACGGGCGGATTCCACTTTGGCTTCCAGCGCCGCCACCTCGGCGGACATATCCTTCCCCTGCTCCAGATGGTAGGCAAAGAGCTTTTTCGCGGTGTACTGGGAGATGGTGTAGGTATCGATGAGCTTGATGATGGCTTTCTTTTCGTCCAGCTTTCCGCCTTTATCCCGGCATTCCTCCAGGGTTTTCACCACGTCCTGCGGATTTTTCAGAATCTGGGCCAGACGAGCGGCGTTTTTCGCCTCGAAATTGATTTTTGGCATTTCCTCCTTGATGTTGGACAGGCCGAAGGAAATGTTCTGGTATACGGTCATGTTGGGCCAAAGGGCGTAGTTCTGGAACAGGAAGCCCACCTTCCGCTTGTTAGCGGGAATGTTGATGCCCAGCTCACTGTCGAATACCACCGTGTCGCCGATGGTGATGCGGCCGCTGGTGGGGGTTTCCAGTCCGGCGATCATCCGCAATGTGGTGGTTTTGCCGCAGCCGGAGGGGCCCAGCAGGGTCACGAACGCGTTGTTCTCAATGACGAGGTTCAGGTCGTCCACACCATAGAACTTGCCCCAGCGCTTGGTGATATGTTCCAATCTGATTTCAGGCATGATTTAACCTCCGATTCCTTTGTCCAGGCTTGCGCCGGTGACTTTGTTGACAATGGTGTTGCACACCAGAATGGTGATGATGAGGATCAGGTTGATGCCGCTGGAGAAGGCATACAGGCCCATTTCATCGAAATAATCCAGCGTGGTGGACAGGATGAAGCCCTGTACGCACAGCAGCATGAACAGGCTCAGCTCCCGCAGGCAGGTCATGAAGGGCAGCAGGTAGCCGCTGATGATGGAGGATTTCTGGATGGGGATGATGATGCGGGTCATGCGCTTGATCCAGGGAATGTCCTGAATGATGGCGGCTTCCTCAATCTCGCCGGACAGCTGGAGCATGGAGTTTAACGAGCTGCGGCTGGCGAAGGGGATGTACTTGATGGTGCCCACGATAATCAGCAGGGTGTAGGTGTTAAACAGGTTCAGCTTCTCCGTGGAGAACAGGATGAAGAAGGCCGCGCCCACGGCCAGCGAGGGCATCAGGTAGGGCAGGAAGGCCATGGAGTTGACATAATTCGCCCATTTACTTCGCCGGTTTTTGGACACCGCGTAGCCAACCAAGGTACCGATGGTGCCCGCCAGCAGGGCGCAGCATACGCTGACGAAGATGGTGCCCCGGAAGGCGTGCCAGATGGTTTCGTTGTGGAGAATACCCTTCTGACCATACATACCGTTCTCGGTGACATTCTCGCTGGTGACCCACCACTTGGTGGTCAGGTTGCTGGGGTCGCCGGTGTACAGGAAGGAATAGTCGCCGGGGTTGGGCAGGAAGGTCTCAAAGGCGAAGGAGACAATGGGGAAAATGCTGGTGAAGAAGGTCAGAATCACCAGCACCAGCGCGATGACGTACTTGCCGGCCTTGCCCAGATTGATCTTGGAAATCTGCCCGGATTTGCCGGTGACGGTGGTATAATTCTTCCGGCTGGTCAGGGACAGCTGGTTCATCAGCATGATCGCTACACCGAAGATCATCATAATGATGGCAAGGATGCTGGCTTCGCCGGTATACTTGGAGTTCATGGAGACGTACTTGGTGGACAGGGTGCTGAGGCCCAGATAATGGGGCACAGGATAGGAGCCCATGGCGCTGCCGAATACCAGCAGGATGGTGGACAGAATGGCGGGCTTGACCATAGGCAGAGTAATGCGGGTCATGGTCTTCCACTTGGGGGTGTCCAGAATGGTGGCGGCCTCCTCGAGGTTCGCGTCCATGTTGCGGAAAATGCCGCCGATGAGGATGTAGGCGAAGGGGGCGTAGTGCAGGCCCAGCACCACCATGCTGGGGAACAGGCCCTTGCACCACCACATGGGCATCTCGATGCCGAACAGGGCGGCAAGCAGGCCGTTGGAGGTGCCGGTAACGGCGTTGGAGTTAAACAGATTCTGCCACACCACGGCCAGGGTCCACTGGGGCATGATGTAGGGGAAAATAAAGATGGAACTGATGTACTTGCGCCATGCCATATTGGTGCGGGTGACGAGGAACGCCACGATGCCGCCGAACAGGATGGACACGATGCAGGTGCCTACCGCCAGCAGAACCGTATTGAGCAGCGGCATCCACAGATTGGTTTTTGCCATCCGGCTGGTGAACAGGTCAATATAGTTGACGAGGGTATAGCCGGATACCTGCCCGGTCAGGTGGGCGTCGATGGTGCCGGGGTGAATTTTCAGGGTGTCCTGAACGATGGCCACGATGGGGGCGATGGTGGTAACGGTAAAGACAATACCCATCAGCAGCAGGATCACATTGTAGGGCTTGGAAAAGAAGGTTTTTGTCTTATTCAGCCCGATGGTGAGACGGCTGGCGGGGCGTTTCGCGGTTGTTTTCATGGAACCTCCTTCCGGAAAGGGAAGCGCCTCTGGACCGCGTGTTGAGCAAATCCAGAGGCGCCGGCTGCGTCAATTGATGAAAGTGACTCTGGAATTTAGCCTGCGCTGTACTTGGTCAGCATTTCGATCCAGCTGCCCACGGTGAAGGCAACGGACGCGCAGTACTCGGGATCTTCCAGAACCAGCTTGCCGTCGGTGGTCCACCAGTCGTAGCCCCGGTCGTTCTTGGCCTCGTAGACGCTGACGCCGTCCACGTAACCGCCGGTCTGATGGTGACGGGTGTTCTCGGTGGCCTCAGCAACCTTGGGGTTGGAGGAGTAGCCGCCCATGTCCTTGCCCCAGGCGGAGAAGCCGTCCTCGGTGCAGGTCATGTAGGCGATGAAGGCACAGGCAGTCCAGGGCAGGGGGCTGTTGTCGGTGACGAACAGGTAATGGCAGTAGCCGTAGCCGCCGATGCCCTGATAGCCGTCGGTGTAAGCGGCGACATTGATGTTGTTGACGGAGACGGAGTTGGATTCCTCCACGGAGCGGAGCTTGGAATAAACCAGCAGACCGAACTGATCGGTTGCGCTCTTGTCAACCAGGGTGTTGCAGATGGGGCCGTCATCGGTCTGTGCGTTGTAGCTCTCCACCCACAGCTTGATCCATGCCAGGGCGTAGGCGCCGTCGGGGCCAAGGCCCAGATCAGCGGCCTCGGATTCCATGGCCTTGATGGTGGGCTGGAAGTAGGCCTGCTCCTCGGCGGGCAGAGCGTTGTAGGCGTCCTTCAGCCAGCCGGCGTAGGTGTCCTCAGTGAGCATATACAGGAAGTTCTTGCCGACGATTTCGGAGTCAATGTCCATGTACAGGCCATGCTCGCCCTCGGCTACGAAGTCCCAGCAGTTGTCATAGGTCTTGCTGCCGGTGTTGTTGTACATGAAGACCTTGTTCAGGGTCTGCAGGGCCAGGAAGCCCTTGTAGTCCTCGGGGGTAGTGCCGTTGGCATCTGCCCAGTCCTTGGGGATGAAGGTGTCCAGAATGCCGGTCTGAACCATCTTGCTCTCGATCTGGTTGCCGTCCTGAATCAGGGTCATGGCGAAGGTGCCGGTGTCCTTCAGGGAGTCGGCGGTGAGCTGGTCGAAGATCTTGTTGTTCTTGGGCTGCTGCCACTCGAACTCCATGTTGTAGCTGGGGTCGATGGTCTGTAAGTAGGCAATGAACAGGGGCAGGGCGCTCTTGCCGCGGCTGGAGTTGCCCACGCCGTAGAACATTTTGCCGTTGGACTCTTCGATGGCTTTCTTTGCCAGCTCCTCCAGCGTCATGGTCTGGGCTTCCTTGATGATCTTCTGGGTTTCCGTCAGGTTCTCCTCGGGAACGGCTTCCGTGGCGGCGGGAGCGGTTTCACCGGAGGCAGCGGGGGCGGCGGGGGCTTCCGTGGGAGCCGGGGCCTTCTGACCGCAGGCCGCGAGACCGACAGCCATACACAGTACCAGAAGCAGTGCAACAATACGTTTCATTTCAGTTCCTCCTCAAAAGATTTGTTCGGCGGCAGGTCTTGTTCCCTGCCTGTGCTTATAGTCTAATGGCAAAACAAACAAAAATAAACGGGTCAAAACTGATATTTTTTGCACATTTCTGATTTCGTTGTAAAATATGATGAAATCCAAGCGGCTATGTGCTATAATTTAGTCACTTCATTCAAAGCACAGTGGAGAGAAAGCTCTATGAGAAAGAACGTTTTATTTCTGGCTCTGCTTCTGCCGCTGCTGGCAGGCTGCGCGAAGCAGCCGGAGCCGCTTTCCTGCACGCCGGGGCAGGAGCGGCGGCTGGTGGTCTACACCTCCCATAAGGAGGAGGTCTACACCCCTATTGTCCGGGAGTTTGAGGAGCGCACCGGCATCTGGGTGGACGTAGTCAGCGGCGGCACCAATGAGCTGCTTCAGCGCCTTCAGCAGGAAGCGGACACACCCAAGGCGGACGTGATGTTCGGCGGCGGCGTGGAAAGCCTGGAATCCTATCAGGACTGCTTCAGCCCCTATATCTGCCGGGAAGCTGCCGATATTTCTCCACAGTTTCAGTCGGAATCCGGCTGCTGGACGCCTTTTTCCGCCCTGCCTGTGGTGCTGGTGTACAATACCAAGCTGGTGGCCCCGGAAGCCCTCACCTGCTGGAGGGATCTGGAATCCCCGGCCTTTCGGGGGAAGATCGCCTTTGCCGACCCCCAGATTTCCGGCTCCTCCTATACGGCGCTGGTGACCCGGATTCAGGCGGGCGGCGGCGCGGAAGCCTGCCTGACCGGCCTGTGCGCCGCGCTGGACGGAAAACAGCTGGACAGCTCCGGCGCGGTGCTGACCGCCGTGGCGGACGGCAGCTGCCTGGTGGGAATCACGCTGGAGGAAACCGCCCTGCAGCACATCGCCGCCGGGGAGGACATCGCGCTGGTCTACCCCTCCGACGGAACCTCCTGTGTCCCCGACGGAAGCGCTCTGGTCAAGGGTGCGCCCCACAGCGAAAACGCCAAACGTTTTCTGGATTTTACCGTCAGCGCGGATGTGCAGGCGCTGGTGGGGGAGCGGTTCTGCCGCCGGGCGGTTCGGGCGGACATCCCGGCGGACAGCAGTCTGCCGCCTCTGAGCGATCTTACGCTCGTTTCTTACGATGTGGAATGGGCCAGCGAAAATCGTGACCGGATTCTGTCGGACTGGGCCTTCCTGCTGGGGGAGGTGCCGTCATGAACCATCCGCAGAGCCACTCCTTCCGCAGCCGGCTGCTGCTGTCGTTTCTGATTGCGTCCCTGGTGCCCATGATTATCTGTTCCGCCCTGCTCTCCCAAATTTCCCGGATTCAGATGAAAAAACAGATGGAAACCGACGCCCAGACCCAGACGGCCAACCTTCTGACCGCGCTGGACCGGGTCAGCGACGCTCTGCCCGGAGCCGCCCGTGCGCTGGAAGAAAGCCGGCTGCTTCCCCGGGCGTTTACCAGCCGGGAGGATACCCGGGTGAATAACGCGCTGTTTCTTGCCACCGAGGGCAGCCGGGATCTGGCGGACTATTCCCTGTATGACCTGCAGGGCCGGCAGTGCTATTCCACCGGCAGCGTCACCCCGGGAAGCACCCTTCCCGTACGGTGGGGGATTCTGTTTGCGGCGGCAAATTCCGGCGGGAAATCGGTTTACGCGGCGCCGTCCGCTGGGGAGGACGGCGGCAATCCGCTGCTTCAGGGTGCGGCTGTGCTGAAAAATCCCCAAGGGGAGCCGGTAGGCTATCTGGTGATGGATGTGTATGAGCAGAATTTTCAGAAGCTGTTTGCCGGAAAGTATGGCAGCTCCAACGAAGTTCTGATTCTGAGCCGGTACTGGCACCCCGTCTATGCCAGCCAGAGCAGTCTGAACGCCGGGCTGGCGCCCGTTCTGCGGGAACAGCTGCTTCGCGGCGGTCATCCGGGGGCGGAAACGGAGGAATTCCGGTATCAGATTCAGGAGCATCGGCCCACGGGCCTGTATCTGGTTCTGCGCCAGCCCCAGGTATTCACCAAAAGCACCATGAAGCTGCTCCGCGCGGCCAGTGGCTTCTGTGTTCTGGTGGGCATTCTGATTTCCGCCGCCCTGTGCCTGCCTCTGAGCCGGCGGATCTCCCAGCCCATCGGGCGGCTTCTGAAGGCCTTTTCCCGCCTGGAGCAGGATGATCTGGATGTCCATGTCTCCCGGGACGGAGAGGACGAGCTGGGCCAGCTGGCGGAAGAATTCAACCACATGGTTCAGGCGTTAAAGGCCAACCGGCAGGAGCTGGTGGAAAACCAGCGGGAACTG
Source organism: uncultured Clostridia bacterium (assembly GCA_945948535.1). Classification (GTDB taxonomy): domain Bacteria; phylum Bacillota; class Clostridia; order Oscillospirales; family Oscillospiraceae; genus Faecousia. Next base: position 10,808 of record CAMFBN010000049.1, on the reverse strand, counting down.
AATCAGGCCCAGGTGCGGATGCTTCAGGCCCAGCTGAATCCCCACTTCCTGTGCAATACGCTGGATACCATGAAGTGGATCAGCAAGATTAACCATGTCCCTCAGGTAGCCCTGATGTCCACCAATCTGGCGGATATCCTTCGGTTCTGTATTTCTGCCGAGGAATTTGTGCCCCTGGCCCGGGAGGTGGAGGTGCTGAACCGCTATGTGGAGATACAAAAAATCCGGCTGTCCGACCAGTTTGCGTTTCTGGTCAGCCTGCCGGAGGAACTGGAAACCTGCATGGTTCCCAAAATGATTTTGCAGCCCATTGTGGAAAACGCCATTCTCCACGGACTGGAGGGCGTTCCGGACAGCGTGATTCAGGTCTGTGCGGAGCAGGACGGCGAAGATGTACGCATCACCGTTACGGACAACGGCCACGGCCTGCCGCCGGAGATGATCGGCCATCCCTACAAGCGGGAGTCCGCGCCCACAGGGCATCATCTGGGGCTGTATAATGTGGATACCATTTTGAAAAAGCACTACGGGGAACAATACGGCCTGTATCTGGACAACAATCCCGCCGGCAGCGGCGCGAGAGTCCGGGCGCGGCTGCCCCTGCGAAGGAAGGAGGAGAAGGAATGCTGAAGGTGTTGATTGTGGAAGATGAAGAACTGATCCGAAAGGGCATCGTGCTGACCGTGGACTGGGCGGCAATGGACTGTGTCGTAGTCGGAGAAGCCGCCAACGGCGCGGAGGGGCTGGAACAGGTAGAAAAATGTGACCCGGACCTCATCATCACCGACCTGAAAATGCCCCAGATGGACGGCATCGAAATGCTGGAAAGGCTCCGGCAGGCGGGAAAAAACACCTACGTCATCATTCTGACCGCTTACGACAGCTTTTCTTATGCGCAGACGGCCCTGCGGCTGGAAGCGGTGGACTACCTGCTCAAGCCCTTCCATGACGGCGATCTGGAGAAGGCGGTCCAGCGGGTTCAGGCAAGGCTTGCGCCGAAGCAGGGGGCCCTGCCGGAGCCGGAGGTGAAAAAGGGCAGCAACAACCGGTATGTTTCCGAGGCCATCGGGTACATAAAGCAGCATTATCAGGAGCCGGACATCAGCGTCAGTTCGGTAGCCCAGAGCCTGAACATCAGCGAAGGGCACCTGAGCCACACCTTCAAGAAGGAAACCGGCAGCACAATTCTGAGCTATCTGACCCGCTACCGCATCCACAAGGCCATGGAGCTGCTGAAGGACTGTCGATGGAAGGTCTACGAGGTGGCGGAACAGGTGGGCTACCGGGACATCGGATATTTCTCCAACACCTTCAAGAAAATCACCGGGAAGACCCCGTCGGAATATCAGGAAAGCCTGTTTTAGTCCACTGGTTTCCGTAAGGGAGTTATTTTCCGTAAAATTCCAGAAACTTCCGGGTTTCCGGCCGGGTCGGGGCAAAAAGCACCTGTTCCCTTGCGCCAAATTCCATTAATCTACCCTTGTGGAAAAAGAGCACCTCGTCCGCGACCCGCCGCGCCTGCTGGAGAGAGTGGGTGACAAGGATTAGGGCGCACCCGGTCTGCCGGGTGTAGCGGAGAAGCAGTGTTTCTGCGGCGGCGGTGGTTTCCATATCCATAGCGGCGGTAGGCTCGTCCAGAATTACGACATCGTAGCGCTTCATCATCAGCCGCGCCAGCGCCATCCGGGCGGTTTCTCCGCCGGAGAGCCGGTCGGCTCGTTTGTGCTCCAGATGCCGGATTTGCAGCGCGTCCATCAGTTCGGCGGCTCTGGCCGCGTCCTTGCCGTTCAGAAGAAGGTTCTGCCCCGTGGACATACGGAAGGCGTAGGGCTTTTGCGGGAGATAGCCCACGGCGGCATCGTCCCGGAGCTTTCCTGCCCGGTCGGCAGGCAGCACCCCCGCCAGAATTTTCGCGAAGGTGGATTTCCCGCTGCCGTTGGCGCCGATGACGGCATAGATTTTCCCGGGCTGTAAATCCATTCCCGGAAAGGAAAGGACTGTCACGCCATCGTAAGTTTTGGAAAAAGCCTGTATGTTCACCGGCTCAGCCTCCTTTGAAGCCCGGAAATCACAATATTCACCATCAGGGAAAGGGCCAGCAGAATCATCCCCAGCGCGATGCCAAGGGAGAAGTTGCCCCGGTTGGTGTACTGCATGATGGCGGTGGTCATGACGTTGGTTTTCCACGCGATTGCTCCGCCAACCATGGACACCGCCCCCACCTCCGCGATGGAGCGGCCGAAGGCCAGAAGATAGGCGGAGATAATCGGATAGAGACACTCATTGCACAAAAGGGCGAAGGTTTTGAAGCCCCCCAGCCCCAGACCCTTCGCCGTCTCCCGGAGGTTGGGGGCGATCCCCGCCACATAGGTCTCCATATTCCCCACGACGATGGGGGTAATCAGCACCACCTGGGCCATGACCATAATCTTCACCGTAAACAGCAGCTTCATGTGCCGGAAGGGACCGACGCCGGAAAACAGCATATAAAACAGCAGGCCGCAGACTACCGGGGGCATGCCCATCAGCGTTCGGTTCACCACCACCAGCGCGCCCCTGCCGGGAAAGCGGCAGGCGCCCAGCCAGATGCCAATGGGAACCCCCAGCAGCAGAGCAATCAGGGAGCTTTGCAGGCTCATCCGGGCGGTGACGCTTAAGATGTTCAGAAGCTCCGCATCCGCCGACAGAATCAGCGCAATGGCCTTATGCAGCGCACTGCTCATAGAATCGTCCTTTCTTTGGAAAATCCCGTGGGGGAAAGCCCCACGGGATATAGTTTAATCGAATTCTGCCGGAAAAGCAATCCTTATTCCATGACGCCATCGTTGGCAACGAAGGTCAGGAAGGTGGCCTTATCCGTCAGAATGTAGGCACCCATTTCCTCAGCCATCACAAGGCAGGCGCCCATGCCGGCGTTGGCGGAGACATACCAGTCCGTGTAGTTCGCAAAGGACTCGGCTTCCTTGGTAATGCCCAGGGATTCCGGCCACAGAGAAAGCTCCTTGGTGTGGGTGCCGGAGGCATCGCCCCGGGAGACGAAGGTGTACTTGCCGTCAGCGATAGCGGCGAAGGCATCCAGAACAGAAGCGCAGTCCTTGACACCGGCGGGGTCGGCAGAGGGGCCGCAGAGGACGAAGTAGTTGTAGATGAAGGAAATGCGCTCAGACTCGAAGCCGTCCACGGTCCGGGCAAAGCCCTCCTCCACGAAGGCTTCCTCCTGACTCTTGGAGTGCACCAGAATCAGGTCGGCGTTGCCGAACTTGGCGGCGTTGATGGCCTTACCGGTACCGGCGGACTGCACCTCCACGGTGTAGCCGTAGGTGGACTCGAACACGGGCAGCAGGTAGCCGAGCAATCCGGAATCGTTGACGGAGGTGGTAGTGGACAGGCGGATGACCTTGGTTTCCTCGGTGGCGGGGGCGATGTCACCGGTGTAGACGGGGGCATCGTCCTTGACGTAGAACAGGTGCTCTCCGTACTCGGCAACGCCGTAATCCCCGGCCATATCCAGCGCTTCCCGGGTCAGCAGCCAGTGAATCAGGGCATCCGCACCGGCGGTATTCACGGCGACATCGGAAACGGGGTTGCCGTCCGCGTCGGTGAAGGGCGCGTCAGGGTTCACCGCGAGAAGCGTGTAGGTGTTGAGCATCTTGTCGTCGGCTTCCTTCAGAATGCAGGTGTCCACCACCAGAGCCGCCTCGGTGGGCGCCTCGGTAGGGGCTTCCGTAGGCGCGGCGGTGGGAGCGGGAGCCTGCGTCTCGGCGGGCTTTGCCGCGCCGCAGGCAGCCAGACCCAACAGCATCACGGCAACCAGAAGCAGGGAAATGCGCTTTTTCATATTCGTTCCTCCAAATTGTTCAAAATAAAACAACGAGCCACTCCAAAGGCAAAAGGGCACACTGACTGCATAAGACCTTTGCTTTTGGAAAGAGGCTCGTCCACCGCTTTTCAAAACGCTATTTTTGCAGATGCCGCCGGGAGGGGTCTGCGCTGTTTGTGCTAATCATACCATAAACGACGGAAAATGACAATCCTTTTTGTCATTTCTTTTTTGTCGCAGCTGTGATATGATAGTATCAGCAGGAGCCGGCGGCGCGGAGACTGCTCGGAAGATCCGCCATCGGTTCTTTCCTCGATTTCTGCCCGCCGGAAGCGAAACCAATCACCGCAAAGGAGGCCGCAATATGCGCACGAAAACACCCCCTTCTCTGGACGCATGGCTGAAAGAGGCCAAATGCCACGAAAGCGCACCGAAAATCGGTATGTATCTGACCCATAACGGCGTTGTCCGGGAAAGCGCCAGGGCAAAGGTACGCTGTGGGGCAGAGGACACGCTGCCCGTCACCGGTATGTTCTTCTCCTATGAGCAGGAGAAGGTGGATGCCGTCATTGCCGAAACTTACAAAATGGAAGGGATCTATTATATCAGGGTCTGGCTCAATCAGGGGGAGCTGGCTGTGGGCGACGACATTATGTACGTCCTCATCGGCGGCGATATCCGCCCCCATGTGGTGGATGCCCTGCAATATCTGGTGGGGCGCATCAAAAACGAGTGTGTTACGGAAAAGGAGCAGCACTGATATGACGGACTGGGAAAAATGTGTCGCGTTTCACGGGCACAGCTGCGGCGGTCTGCGCATCGGCTATCAGGCCGCGCAGTACGCCAGACAGCTGCTGCAGGTGGACGTTTCCGATAACGAGCAGCTGGTGTGCATCAGTGAAAATGACGCCTGCGGTGTAGACGCCATTCAGGTGTTGCTGGGATGCAGCATCGGCAAGGGAAACCTGCTGTTTCATGTGGTGGGCAAACAGGCGTTTTCCTTCTACAACCGGGCAACCGGTGAATCTGTCCGGCTGGTGCTGAAGCCAAAGCCGGCGGGGATGACCCCGGAGGAATCCGCCCGGTACTATTTTGAACACGACTGTCAGGAGCTGTTCTGGGTGAAGGAAACGAAGCTGCCCCTGCCGGCTCCCGCGAAGATTTTCGACAGCTATGACTGCGAATGCTGCGGAGAAAAAACCGGCGCAAACTGGATTCGGCTGGTAAACGGCAGGAAGCTGTGTCTGGACTGCTGCGAGCAGTATAATCGGTTTGACGTATAAAGCTGGGACGGCAGCGAATCAATCGCTGCCGTCCCGGTTTTTCTGTTGGTCAGGGAATGCGGTAGAGCCGTTTGCCGTTTTCCATGGTGATTTCGTGGATTTTCTCCACGGGCAAATCCCGAATCTGGGCCAGTGCCTCCGCCATGCGGTAGAGTCTGCCCGGGTCGTTGCGCCTGCCCCGGAAGGGCTCCGGGGACATATAGGGGCAGTCGGTTTCCAGCACAATCCGGTCCAGAGGTATGGCGGCGGCGGTCTCCACGGCTTTCCGGGCGTTTTTGAAGGTCAGAACCCCGGTGAAGCCAATGTACCAGCCCCGGCTGACCAGCCATTTCGCCATTTCCGCTGAGCCGGAATAGCAGTGGAACACACCCGTCACCGCGGGAAATTCCTCCACAATCCGCATTCCGTCCTCATGGGCCTCCCGCTCGTGAACAATCACCGGCAGGGTAAGCTCCGCTGCCAGCCCCATCTGGGCCCGAAAAGCCTCCTGCTGACGCTGCCTTGGGACATCCTCATAGTGGTAGTCCAGCCCGATCTCACCGATGGCGCGAACCTTGGAATTCTGTTTACATAACAGTCTGTATTCGTCCAGCACTGCCGGCGTTACCTCATCGGCAGCGTCCGGGTGGGAGCCAACCGCGGCGTAAATATAATCGTACCGCGCTGCCAGTGCCACGGCGTCCCGGGAGGATGCCAGGGAGCAGCCCGGATTCATGAGCAGACCGATGCCCTGCTCCGGCAGGCGGGCCAGAAGAGCATCCCGGTCTTCGTTGAAGGCCCGGTCATCCATATGGGCGTGGGTATCAAACAGCATAGGTTTCTCCTTCTGTCAAAATTGCCACAAGGCAGCCCTCCAGCTCCCGGACACGGGGGTCGTCCAGGGAAAAGGCTGTGTCGTTGGGGTAGCCGCGCAGGCCTCTGCCGCTGAGCTTCGCCGAAGCTTCCTTCAGCACCCAGAAGGTCAGCAAGGCCCGGTTTTTGTCGTCGGCAGCGTCAAACTGGGCCTTTTCCGTTGGGGACAGAATTTTTTCCGCCAGCGACAGGTTCACCCGGCGGTTCAGCTCCTCCGCGTCAATGGCGACATTTTCCTTTTCCAACACACAAAACGCGTGTTCTTTTGTGTGACTGATGGAAAAATACCAGTCGCTGTCCACAAAAGCGGGCTTTCCCCACGCTCCAACCTCGATGGGCGGCAGGGGCTGTCCGGTGGCTTCGCCGTAAAGCCGGGTAAGCAACGCACGCCCGGCTTCATGCCCGGTGCGCCCATTCAGCGCGCAGCAGGCCAGCATCACAGGGCGTCGATGATATTGGGGTCATCATCCTCCCCGTTCTTCTTTTCCCAGACGCGCTCCACCAGCATACCGCCGCCTACTGCCAGAATCACGAAGCCGCACAGGGAGAACACCATCCGGGACGCGGTCATGGGTAGCAGGATCAGCGCCAGACCCAGCACCGCCGTCACCACGGACAGCACCTTCCCCTGGGTGAAAACGGACTGGGTAAAATCCCGGATGCCCCGCAGCAGGAGAAGCAGGCCGATAATCCGCCCGCCCCAGGCCGCCCAGGCCAGCGGATGGGTCATGAGCCACCGGCCCAAAATCACAAGGGTCAGCACTGTCAGCACCTTGGACACCGACCAGTTGCTGTCCACCACCATGGCAACGGCGACGACGATGCCCGCCATCAGCAGGCCCCAGCCCACCACCTTGGAAATCAGGGCGGAAGCCGTATCCGGGCAGAAAATCAGCACCAGGCCCAGCACAATCAACACAACCGGGGTAGCAAACCGGGAAACAAACTCAGAAATTTGATGTTTTTTCATAGCATTCACCTCTTGGCTTCCAGTATAGCCCGGAAACAGGCGAATGTCAACCCAGCATCACGTCCAGCAGCATCATAGCGGCAAAGCCCAGCACAATGCCCATGGTGGCAAAATAGGGCTGATCTGCCTGATTTTTCTGGCACTCCGGGATCAGCTCATGCACCGCCACCAGAATCATGGCGCCCGCCGCGAAGGACAGAGCGTAGGGAAGCATACTCTGGACGTACAGCACCAGCCACGCCCCCAGCACCCCGGCAATCGGCTCCACCAGCGCCGAAGCCTGCCCCACAAGGAAGCTCCTCCAGCGGCTCCACCCCTCCCGGCGCAGCGGCACGGACACTGCCGCCCCCTCCGGGAAGTTCTGCAAGCCGATGCCCACCGCCACGGACACCGCCCCCATCAGGCTTTCCGTGGAGCAGCCCTGCTGCAGCGCGCCAAAGGCCACGCCCACTGCCAGCCCCTCCGGAATATTGTGAATGGTGATGGACAGCACCAGCAGAATAATTCGCCGGACGCCGCCGCTTTCCACCCGCCCCAGCGACCGGGACACCAGCTTATCCGACGCCCACAGAAACAGCGCTCCTGTGAGGAACCCCATCGTTGCCACAAACCACGCCGGCGGCCCCGGCAGCAGCTCCGCCCGGGCAATGGCCGGTTCCAGCAGCGACCAGAAGCTGGCCGCAATCATAACGCCCGCCGAAAAGCCCAGCATGAGATTCAGCACCTTGACCCGGGGGGATGTAAAGAAAACCACGGTGGCTGCGCCCAGAGCTGTGACCAGCCAGGTGCCCAGCGTAGCGATCAACGCCATTACAATAAAGGAATCCATAGCGCACCTCCTGTCACCAGTATAGGCGAAATTCCGGGAAAGGTGCAAAAAAGGAGCGGAAAACCCGCTCCCTTTTCCTATGCGCCCTTATCAGTGCCTGCTTCGATCGTGGAAAGTTGAAAGTGGATAGTGGAAAGTTATGGTATCCCCTTTGGGGATGATTGAGAACTCTTTTGGTCATTTAGGCGTTCCGTATTCAATTGTCCGCAGGAACGCCGTAACTGTCAACTACCCGCTAAGCTTTTTCTTACAGAATCTCATCGATGCCCTGCTGCTGGATTTCCTTGGCCGCATCATACAGGGCGCAGGCCGCCTGAGCCCGGGTCAGGGGCAGTTCCTCGGGGGCGATGCAGGACTCCTCCCGGTTCAGGGCATTTTTCAGCATCACGTCCGCTTCCGCTGCCGTGATGGGGCTGTCCGGTTCAAATACCTGCTGTTCCGGCAGGCCGTCCGTCAGGCCGGAGCGCACCGCCGCCGCCAGATACGGCTGGAGCCACAGCGGAATTTCATCTTCATAGCCGGTCTGGGTCACGTCCTCCTCCACGGGGATATCCAGCGCCTTCACCAGCATGGTGACAAATTCCCCTCGGGTCACCTGCCGCTCCGGGGAGAAGCAGAGGGTTTGCCCCACCGTCTCTCCGGTGAAGATACCGGTCTGCTTCATCCACTCCGCCGCGAAGCGGCAGTCCCTGCCGGCGGTGTCCGTATACTGGGTCTCATCACCGGGCTTGAGGATGGTAATGGTGACGGTAGCCTCCCGGGACACCTTCCCAGCTGAATCGGCTGCGGTATACACAAAGGAGTCGATGCCCACCTTATTTTTCTTGGGGGTGTAGGTGAAGCTGCCGTCCTCGGAAATGGTCACCGTACCCCGGCGGGGCTGGCGGGTGACGGTATAGGTCATGGGCTGATTCTCCGGGTCGGAAACCTTCAATTTTCCAGTATTGGGCAGGTTTTTATAGGTTTCCAGTGTGGAGTCCTCCGCCACCGGGGCTTTGTTTTCCTTGCCCCGGATGGAAATGGTCATCACTGCCCCCTCGGCGACCCGGCCGGGATAGATGGGCAGATACCCCACCTCCAGCGCCTTATCCGTTTCCGTATCCAGCGGACGAAGGGTCATCTGGGAAACCTGCTGGGCGGTGAGCACATCGCCCTCCCGCAGAACGCGGCTTCCCAGCATCAGAGCGCCCAGATTATCCGGCAGGTCGGTAATGCAGATTCCGGCGATTTCCGTATCGGAAAAATCCCCGGTGCCGAAGCAGTAGGTGCTGCCGCTGTCAACTTCGACAGCGGCGGCTCCGGCACAAAGTCCAAAAATACAGGAAGCCGCACAGAGCAGGGCAAGAAAACGAGTGTTAGCCATAGAAAATACCTCCAAACATTGCGTTCGGAGGTATTGTTTGCCAATGCTGGCAGAATTATTCACTTTTTTTATAGCCCTGTAAGCAGAAGGGCAGCTCCATGCGGTTGGCTTCCAGAAGCGCCTTGTCCCGGAGAATCGTTTCGGCGTCGCCATCGGCGACGATGGCACCGTGGGACAGGAGGATCACACGCTGGCAGGTGTCGAGAATCATGTCCAGGTCGTGAGACGCGATGAGCTTTGTCTGGGGCAGGCGGTTGATGGTGTTAATGACCGTGCGGCGGTTCACCGGGTCGAGGGCCGTTGACGGCTCGTCCATGAGAATCATCTCCGGCTCCATGGCAAGAATGGTGGCAATGGCCGCCATCCGCTTTTCACCGCCGGAGATTTTGTGGTTGTGGCGGTGCTTCAGGTCCTGCAGGCCCAGCTGGGTCAGAACGGCGTCCACCCGTTTTTCTGTTTCCTCCTTGCTGAGGCCGTAGTTCCGGGGGCCGAAAATCATGTCCTCGTAGACCGTGGGCATGAACATCTGATTGTCGGAATCCTGCAAAACGAAGCCGATTTTTTTGCGAATTTCCACGAGGTGGTCCCTGCACACCGGCAGCCCATCCACCTGAATCTCCCCACTGCCGGAAAGCAGCCCCAGCATCAGCTTCATAATGGTGGACTTTCCCGCGCCATTGGCGCCGATCAGACCCACGGTTTCACCTTTTTGAATTGTAAAGCTCAAATTCTCCACCACAGGCACGTCCCCGTAGGAGAAGGATACGTTCTGAAATTCGATCATACACTTACCTCACAAGCAGACTTCCCAGCAGCGCCGGGAGATTGACCCAGCGGGCGCACAGGAAGGCCATGCAGCAGACAATCGTAAACACCACGGAGCTGACGCCGCACTGCGGCACCTCGGCGTAATAGTATTCCCCCCGGAAGCCCCGCAGCAGCATACTGTGGTACAGCGACTCCGCCCGGTCCATGCTCCGCAGCAGCAGCTGGCCCAGAAAGGAGCCCCAGGCGGAAATGTGGATGCCCTTCTGCCCCGGCGCCCGGAGACTGTAGCTTTGCGTCATAATGGAAACCTCTTCCAGCATGACACCGATGTAGCGGTAGGTCAGCAGCAGCAGGGTGGTCAGAATGTCGGGGACATGCAGCGTTCTCAATGCGGCGCAGAGAGTGTCGATGGACGTGGTGGCGATGAGCAGGAAAGACGCCATCAGGGAGAACACGCCTTTGAGCATCAGCGTTACCATGGATACCATGCCGCCGGTGATTACAAAGCCCCCCAGCTGCGTCAGGGGCGTATGGTCCAGGAATGGATTCACCAGCCCCACGGCACACACCAGCGGCAGGACGATGCGCAGCTTGTGAAAGCACAGCCCCACCGGAATTCCCGCCGCCTGAAACAGCAGCACGGGGTAGAGCACCATCACCACCAGCGCCGACAGGTCGTACTTGGGAAACGACACCACCGCGGCAATATAAAAAACCGTCACCAGAAGCTTACACAGGGGATTCAGGCGGTGCACCGGCGAATCCGCCGCCGCCAGTTCATCCATTTCCCGCAGCTCCAGCTGGGCATTATTTAGCTTGTCCATAGAAAATCCTCGCAAAAACAGGTCAGATCGTGCCGACTTGATACAGTAAAGGAGAATTGAATTGACAATTGACAATGAACAATTGACAATTGTGGTATC
>CAMFBN010000048.1 GCA_945948535.1 uncultured Clostridia bacterium | reverse complement strand
CGCCGTTGAAGTTGGCCATCAGCTGCTCGAAGATGAACTTCTTGTCCTCGTCGGAAATGTCGGGGTTGTTCTTCACGGTCTTGGCGTAGATGCCGTACTCATGCTCGGCAGCCAGCTTGCCCTCTTCCATGACCTTGAACTTGGAACCGTCGACCTTGCAGACGGGGCACTTGAAGCCTTCGGGGATGGATTCGCCTTCGTAGACGTAACCGCAGACGGGGCAGACAAACTTCTTCATAATAAATTCCTCCAATTCAATAAATAGTTTGGGTTTACTTACTTGCGCATTTGCCGCACAGGCCGGTAAAGGTCAGGCGGCAGTCCTGAACATGGCAGCCGGAAGATGCTTCCGCTTCCGCGCTCAGGCTTTCGGGAATCTCCATCTGGGGCAGATCGATGACTGCATCGCAGCTGCTGCAGATAAAGTGCACGTGGGGATGGGTCATTGCGTCGAATCGCTCAACGCCCCGGACGGTGGCAACGCTGCATACCAGCCCCTGACTCTTGAACCGGGCCAGATTGCGGTACACCGTTGCCAGAGAGATGTCCGGATGCTCCTTTTGCAGCATTTCGTACACCATTTCCGCCGACGGGTGGGTGGTGGCCCCTTGCAGGCAGGCGAGGATGGCGTTGCGCTTTCTGAACTGCTTCGCAGCTTCCATAGACACCTCCTGTCCATATTTGCGAGTGATTCTTATTTACAAATTGAGTATACCACGGGGTAATGCCGTTGTCAAGAAGTAAATGAGAATGATTTGCAAATAAACTATGAACAGGCGCCTGTCCCACAGGGGCAGGGGTCTCACACCGCAGCTTCTTTAATAACCGCCACGCCGTCCACCAGATTGGCCATTTCCAGAGTTCCCTCCACAGCCATCTGGCGCTCCATCAGATCGGTGAGGATGACCACGCCGTCCTTGCACTCAATGCGCATGACGTTCTTCATCATCACCGTCTCGGGAGCCAGCTTGTTTTTGTATACAGTTGAAAGGCACATACAAATACTCCTTTATTCGTGCTCCATGCTGGTGAGCACCACGCTCAGCCGCATATTGCCCTTCTCAAAATCGGACACGGCGGCCATGACCTGCTCATAGGCGGTGTGATCGCCTGTCTGATCCAGCTTGGCAGCCAGGTCCGCCAGCTCCTTGGCATGGGCGGCGTTGTGGCCCACCATGTACTTCATCAGGGCCATCAGTTCCTCTTTGGGGGTATGCTCGCACTGGCTCTGGCAGCTGCCGCACGCCCCGGCGCATTCGTGGCTGTGGGTGTGCTCCGCGCCCTCGGCGTGGATGTGGTCATGGGTGTGGGGATGCTCGTGGCCGTGGGTGTGCTCGTGAACGTGCTCGTGGGTGTGGGTCACACCGTCATGGGTGTGCTCATGGGTATGGGCGTGCTCATGGGGATGCTCATGGGGCAGGCCGGTATGATCGTGATCAACGTGCATAGGAAAAGTCCTCCTTCAATTTTTTCTATATTATAGTACCAAACAGACCCTGTGTCAAAACATTTATTTTCGTCAAAATATCCCCCTCGGGGGCTTGCGCAGGGGTGGCGGCTGTTGTATAATACACTTTACTATGATAAAGGGGGCAAAGCGTATGCCTGATTTTCCCGAACACTGCCACGAACAGGAACACGACCATGAGCATGACCATGCCTACCTCCACGCCCACGGCATCGCCCACTCCCACGGGCACGTCCACGAAAACCAGAAGGCCGTCATTAACCGGCTGTCCCGGGCCATCGGGCATCTGGAGAAGGTGAAACGGATGGTGGAGGACGGCCATGACTGCTCCGAGGTACTCATCCAGCTTGCCGCTGTCCGTTCCGCGTTGGACAACACCGGCAAGGTGATTTTGAAGGACCATATGCGGCACTGCATGGTGGACGCCGTAGCGGCGGGAGATACGGAGGCCATCGACGATCTGTGTCAGGCCATCGATAAGTTTATGAAATAGAGAAAAATGATAGATGTCATTCCGAGCCAGTGACCGATGTCACTGGCTCGGAATGACATTATTATTTTTAACAACCCTTGAATTTTTCTTGAATTCTCCCGGAAGGACTGGAACTTTTCCGTCTGTTATGGTATACTGTGCGCAAGTATATGATGCCAGAGTATGCGAAGGCCGCAGGGCGGCCGGCCAATGCGTTACGGACGCTGGCGGTAGTCGTTACACCGTTGGGCCTGCTCGACCGTCAGCGCTCAGTAATCTGGTAAATTACGCTATGGAGAGAAGACTATGCTGGAATTATTGGCTCCCGCCGGTTCTATGGAAGCCCTGCGGGCCGCGGTGCAGAACGGCGCCAACGCGGTGTATCTGGGCGTGGGCAGTCTGAACGCCCGCCAGAGCGCGAAAAACTTTACCCCCCAGACCCTGGTGGACGCGGTGAAATACTGCCACGTCCGGGGCGTGGAGGTGCATCTGACTCTGAACACCCTGGTGTCCGACCGGGAGATGAAGGAGGCCGCGGAGCTGATCCGCCACGCCGCCGTGAATAACATCGACGCCTTTATCGTGCAGGATCTGGGCGTGGTGCAGCTGTGCCGCCAGATTGCCCCCCACATTCCCGTCCACGGCTCTACCCAGATGACGGTCCACTCCCTGCCGGGGGTGCAGCTGTGCGCCGCCATGGGAATGCAGCGGGTGGTGCTGAGCCGGGAGCTGAGCCGGGAGGAAATCCGGTATATCTGCGCGAACTCCCCCATTGAAATTGAAGTCTTCGTCCACGGCGCCCTGTGTATGTGTTACAGCGGGCAGTGCTACCTGTCCTCCGCCATCGGCGGCCGCTCCGGCAACCGGGGCCGCTGCGCCCAGCCCTGCCGCCAGAGCTACGGCTACGGCCGCTGGGAGGAAAAATATCCCCTTAGCCTGAAGGACAACTGTCTGGTGCACTACCTGCAGGAGCTGGAAGCCATGGGCGTTGCCTCCGTGAAGCTGGAAGGCCGGATGAAAAGGGCAGAGTATGTGGCAACCGTCACCGCCGTGTACCGCAAGGCTCTGGACGAAAAGCAGGTGACCCGTCCCATGATGGACGCGCTGATGACCGCCTTCAACCGACAGGGCTTCACTGATGGCTATTACACGGGCCGGGTGGACAGGAAAATGTTCGGCGTCCGGCAGGATACCCGGGACGACCCCCAGTGGCTTCAGGCTGCGCGGCAGTCCTTTGAAGCCGGAGAAACCCCGCTGGTGGATATCAAATTCCGGGCTGTGGTCACGGTAGACGGCAGCTCCCTCACCGCCACCGACCCGGAGGGCCGCACCTGCACGGTGCCCGGCCCCCGTCCGGAACGGGCGATCAACATGGCTCTCACCGGGGAAATGCTGGCCCAGCGGATTGCGAAAACCGGCGGCACTCCCTACCGCTGCGCCGAGGTGCGCACCCGGGTAGACCCGGGCCTTATCATCTCCGCCGCCGCCGTCAACGCCATGCGGCGGGATGTGCTGAACCAGCTTACCGCTCTGCGGGCCCGGCGGGAGAACCATCCCATCCGGCAGCCAAAGCCGGTACCGGATTACAAGGGCCCCAAGGACCTGCCCGGCCTGACCGTACAGGTCACCACCCGGGAACAGCTGACCCCGAACCTTTTGAATTCCGAAACCGCCATGCTCTATGTGCCGCTGCACATTCTCACCGCCGACCCGGACATGACCATGCGTCTGGTGCAGCGGGGGCGGCTGGCGGTGGCCCTGCCGCGAATCGTCCACGACGGCGAAATGCCGAAACTGAAAAAGGATCTGGCGCTCCTGCGGGAACTGGGCGTGAAAAACGCACTGGTGGGCAATCTGGGCCTCCTCGGCCCCGCCCGGGAAGCGGGCATGAAGATCCACGGCGATTTTGGCCTGAATATCTACAACTCCGCATCCATGAACGTGCTGCGCTCGCTGGAAGCCGCATCCGCCACGGTGAGCTTTGAAATGACCCTGCCCCAGATTCGGGACCTGAGCAAGGCGGTAAACACCGAAATCATCGTCTACGGGCGGCTGCCCCTGATGGTCACGGAGCATTGCCTGATTCAGGGCCGCACCGGCGAATGCACCTGCCACCTGGGTACCACCAAGCTGACGGACAAGACCGGCGCGGAATTCCCCATTATCCGGGACGGGGACAGCTGCCGCAGCGTCCTGCTCAACGGCAAGAAGCTCAGCTGGCTGGACCGGCAGGACGACCTTGCCAAGCTGGGGGTCTGGGCCGTGCGGCTGTACTTTACCACGGAAAACGCCAGAGAAGTGGACCGCATTCTGGAGGATTACCTGAACCCCACCCCCTTCGACCCCGGCGCGTGTACCAGAGGGCTGTATTTACGAGGGGTAGAATAGTTTCAATTGACAATTGACAGTTGACAGTTGACAATTATTTTCTTAACCACACCTTTTGCAATGAAATCCGACTCTTTCTTCATCCCCGAAGGGGATACCATAATTGTCAATTGTCAATTTTTCCTGAAAGGAAATACGATTATGCAACTGATTTTAGCTTCCGGGTCGCCCCGGAGAAAAGAACTGCTTTCCCTGTTCGACATTCCCTTTGCCGTCCGGGCGGCGGATATTGACGAGACCATGGACCCGCAAAAACCGCCCTTTGACGAGGTGGCCCGGGTCAGCCGGTGCAAGGCACTGGCGGTGCCCCATGAAAAGGACGATCTCATCGTCGCGGCGGACACCATCGTGGTCTGCGGCGGGAAGGTTCTGGGCAAGCCCCACAGCCGGGAGGAGGCTGTGGCCATGCTGAGCCTCCTGTCCGGGCGGGACCATCAGGTGATGACCGGCTGCACCGTGGTCCGGGGGGAGAAAACCAAAACCTTCACCGAGGTCACCGACCTGCACTTCCGGCCCCTGAGTGAAGCCGAGATTATCCGGTATGTGGATTCCGGCGAGCCCATGGACAAGGCCGGGGCCTACGGCATTCAGGGCGGCGCGGCGCTGTTCTGTGAAAAAATCGTAGGCGATTACTACAACGTTATGGGGCTTCCCGTGTGCCGGCTGGGTCAGGTGCTGCGGAAAATCGCCCCGGACATCATGGAGGACACCCAATGAGAAACCTGTTCAGCAGCAAAATCGTCATTATTCTCATCATAGCCGTGATTCTGGCGCTGCTGCTCACCATTTCCGGCAGCATCATGAACCGGAATCCGCTGGATCTCGCGGTGCAGGGCGTGCTGACCCCCTTCCGGGCCGCCGCCACCGCCCTGACTACCACGGCGGAAAAATACTACGGCTATATGTTCCGGTATGAAGCGCTGGCGGCGGAAAATGAAGTGCTGAAAAAGCAGATTGCCGAAATGGAGGACACCGCCCGTCAGGCGGAATCCGTCTCCCGTGAAAACCAGCGTCTGCGCAAGGGCATGAACCTGCTGGAAACCCACGAGGACTACAAGCTGGTGGATGCCTATATCATCGGCTGGAACTCCAGCGACTGGCAGAACACCCTGACCATCAACCGGGGCACCAATTCCGGCATTCAGAAGAACATGTGCGCCGTGACGGAAAACGGCGAAGTGGTGGGCCTGGTCACTGACGTAGGTATCAACTACGCCGAGGTCACCACCATTCTGGACTCCACGCTGGAAATTTCCGGCACCATCGCTTCCTCCGGCTACAACGGCATGGTTCGGGGCGGCTATATCGACGGTCACCAGACCCTGCTGCAAATGAACTACCTGCCCTCCGCCGCCATCATCCGCAACAAGGAGCAGGTGGTGACCTCCGGTTCCACCGTGTATCCCCGGGGCCTTATCATGGGCAACGTGGTGGACGCCGGCTTCGAAGAGACCGGCATTGCCAAGTACGCCTTGCTGGACCCCGCCGCGGAGATCAACTCCCTGGAGCAGGTGTTCATCATTACCGAGTACACCACCGAATCTGTAACCCCCGCCGCCACCACGGCTGCGCAGGGCGAGACAGAAGCGACACAGCCCGCCGCCACGGAGGAGACCACCGAGCCTGTGGGCGGCTTCGGCTAAGGAGTGCAGGCCATGGCTGAAAAGAAGAAACGCCGCGCTGGCAGGGCGCCGAAGCAGCGCACCCTGACAGAGCTGTTCCGCCGGAACCAGCGGAAAAAACGAAATGAATTTAAGCCCGACCCCACCACCTCTACCTGGCTCAAAACCCAGAAGCTGACCCGTCTGCAAAGACTTCGGCTGGTCAAATGGCTGCTGTATACCCTGATTATCGTAATGAGCCTTGTCATTCAGGATGTGATTATGAGCCAGATCCGCCTGTTCGGCGCCACCACCGATCTGGCTGTAGGAGCCATCCTGCTGATTACCGTCATTGAGGGCACCGATGTGGGCAGTCTCTTTGTCCTCATCGCGTCCGCGCTGTACTGGTTCTCCGGCTCCGCGCCGACGCCGCTGTGTATTGCCCTGCTCACCGTTTTTGGCGTGGGCGCCACCATGTTCCGGCAGATGTACTGGCACCGCAGCCGGGGCACCCTGACCCTGTGCGCCTGCCTTGCCCTGACGCTGTATGAGCTGGGCATGTTCGGTGTGGGCCTGTTCTACAGGCTGACCTACTGGGGAAGACTCCCTTCCTTCCTGCTGACAAGCGTCTATACCAGCCTTGTCATGATCCCAATGTATTCTCTGGTCCATAAGACCGGCCTGATTGGAGGTAACACATGGAAAGAGTAAGCCGCGTCCGCGCGCGTGTGTTTCTGGGACTGTTCGCGTTCATATTGGTACTGTTCTCCATGCGGCTTTTTAAGCTGCAGATCATCGATACCAAAGGCGATACCGATAATACCCAGGTCTACAGTACCATTACCACCGTCCGCGCGTCCCGGGGCGATATTCTGGACCGCAACGGTAACGTGTTGGTGGGCAACCGGGCTTCCTACAACCTGGTGTTCAACCACTACGTCACCAAATCCAACCCCAACTGCAACCAGGCCCTGTACGATCTGGTGCAGAAGTGCAAGGAGCTGGGCATTACCTATACGGATCACTTCCCCGTCTCCGCCACCCGCCCCTTTACCTACACCCTTACCGAGTTCAACACCTCCTGGCAGAACAACTTCCAGCTGTTCATGGTGGACCGGGGCCTGGACTCCGACATCACCGCGCCGCTGCTGGTGGAGAAGATGCGTAAGCGCTATGAAATCCCCGACGAATGGTCCGACGAGGACGCCCGGGCCGTCATCGGCTTCCGGTACGAGTTTGACCTGCGCGGCATCACCAACCTGCCCACCTACACCTTCCTGGAGGACGTGACTGACCAGCAGCTGTCCGCCATTCTGGAGCTGAACACTCCGGGCCTTAACGTTGAGGCCTCCACCGTCCGGGAATACCACACTAAGTATGCCGCCCATATCTTAGGCTACCTGGGCGGCATGAACGACGAACAGTGGCAGGAGTATAAAAAGCAGGGCTACTCCATGGACGCCAAGGTGGGTCAGACCGGCTTTGAGCTGGCCTTCGAGGAATACCTCCACGGCATCGACGGCACCCGCTACGACGAAGTCAACAAGGACGGCGCTACCACCAAGTCCTACTACACCAAGGACCCCATCGCCGGAAACTCCGTGGAAACCACCATCGACATCAAGATTCAGGAGGTGGCGGAGAAAGCACTGGATCAGGTCATGCACAAAATTGTGGACCCCGAGCAGCGCGAAGCAGGAGACGATGGCGCTGGCCTGGACGCACAGGGCGCCGCCGTGGTGGTCATGGAGTGCCAGACCGGCAAGATTCTCGCCTGTGCCAGCTATCCCACCTTTAACCTCGCCACCATGTACGAGGACTGGGATGACATTATGAAGGACGACCTGAAGCCCTTCTTCAACCGGGCCTTCGGCGCGGAATATCCCCCCGGCTCCTCCTTCAAGATGTGCACCTTGATTTCCGCCATGGAGCACAGGAAAAAATCCACGGGTGAATTCGTTTACACCTACGGCACCAAAATCGAGGATAAGGGTGTCTTCACCAAGTACGAAGGCTTCGCGCCGACCTGTCTGGCATGGACCTCCGGTCACTTCGTGCACACCGCCTACGATGGCTCCCCCGGCGGCATCGATGCCACCGACGCCCTGTGTTATTCCTGCAACTACTTCTTCTATGTGCTGGGTGACGACAACTCCTGGGAGAATATGGAGGAAACCTGCAAGGCACTGGGTCTGGGCGTGCCCACCGGCATCGAGCTGGTGGAAAAAACCGGCCGGATCAATACCCCCGATGTGAAGCGTCAGGTTTACGGCTCCGGTGTTAACGGCAACTTCTCCGCAGGCGACCGCGTTCTGGGCGCCATCGGTCAGGGCGAAAACCGCTTCACCCCCATGCAGTTGGCGGTCTACGCCTCCACCCTTGCCAACAAGGGTACCCGGATGAAGGCCACCTTCCTGAGCCGGGTGGTGTCCTCGGATTACCGCACCCTGATTAAGGAAAACCAGCCGGAAATTGCCAACCAGCTGGAAATGGCCCCCACCACCATTGAAAGCTACTGGAATGGTATGCGCAAGGTCATCACCCAGATGGGCGGCACCGCTACGGCTTACTTCGGAGGCCCCAAGGACCTGTACGGCGAAGGCGACGGCGTGTGGCCCCTGAAGGACGAGGTCATTGTCTACGCCAAGACCGGCACCGCCGAGCACGCCTCCCTTGGTTCCGACCACGGCGCGTTCATCTGCTTCTCTCACCGCAAGGACGAGACCCAGCCCGACATAGCCGTGGCGCTCTACGGCGAGAAGGTGGCCCACGGTTCCTGGCTGGCTCCCGTGGCGGAGCAGATTCTGCTGAGCTACTACGAAATGGACGCCGCCAGCGAAGTCACCGCTTTCGAAAATCAGGCAGGATAATGTGGAAACAGCGCCGAACCGGCTTGGTTCGGCGCTGTATTGCGTAAAATGTGCTTATGGACATTACTGAGCTAAATTGTTCTTTAGTTGACAATTGACAATTGACAGTTGACAATTTAGGAGTCCCTGCGGGACAATTAAAAAATGTCATAACTGGCGGTTCCTTTGGAAAAACCGCAGGTATTTCGTACTTGTAGTTTATTTTAATTCATCCCGAAGGGATACCACAATTGTCAATTGTTCATTGTCAATTGTCAATTCAATTCTCCTTTACCTTCCTAAGCACTGCCGGTCGAGGGGCCCAAAGGATGCACGATGATTGCCGGGGTTCGTAACGCATTGTCCGCGGCGACTTGCCGCCTAACCCCACTCTCGGACAATCGAGCGGAAACGATACCGAGCGGTACCCAATGGTGTAACGATTATTGACCATCTTCGTCACGCATTGGCTGGCCGTCCTACGGCCTATTGGCCGCCGTGGCGGTATTTGTAGTCCCAGTCCAGATCGAACAGCTTGTTGCCCTGCTCCATGGGACAGCCGGTGTACAGATCGTCCGCCAGCTCCCGCAATACTTCCGCAGGCTCCAGACACTCAATGTAGAAATCCGGCAGGGCTTCCTCCCCCATCCGCAATCCCAGAATCGCGCCCACAATGGCCCCCACCGCCGCACTGCGGCCGGAGTGGTTCACCGACACAATCATTGCCCGGTCAAAATCGTCCTGACAGACGAGGCAGGTGTACACCGCCCCCGCCATGACCTGGGCCGCGTTTTCGCAACCCAGCTTTTCCATGACCTCCACGGGCCGGGCATCCGGGGCTTCCGCGTAGGTCACCGCGTGGCGCACCAGAGTGGCAAGGTCGAAGGCCTGAGAATACTGGTGCCCGAACTGCTCCTTCACCGCCTCTGCCGCCGCAAGGAAAATTTTCTTTAACGGCGCGCCGGGACGGCGCAGCAGCAGGCTGATCACGTGGGTCAGCATGGCCCCGGACAGGAAGGCCGTAGGGCTTCCGTGGGTCAAAGCCACCGCCTCCGCCCCCAGACGGGCCATCTCCCGCCAGTCCATCCGGTCCTTGTGGAAGAACAAGCCTACGCCGATGGCAGGGGACAGCCCGGCGGGGCCGGAATCGTTGTTTACGGGACTTTCCAGCGTGCAGGGAAGCTCCCGGCTTAGGGTATCCAGCATCCGGGTGTCCATGCAGTGCCGGCGGCACAGCTCCGGGCGGCGCAGCAGCCAGCAGTAGCAGCGGCTGGGCCGTCCCCAGGACCGCTGAGACGCGGCCCACTCCCGGCTGCTCAGCTCGATGTATTTGATGTAGGGGGCCATTTTCCCGGTCAGCTGCCCCCGGGTCATGCCGAAGAGCAGCCCGTTGCAGGTGAAGGCCGCCAACTGGGTGTAGGAGGTCACATCGGCATAGCCGTTGACCAGATCATAGCCCAGCAGGCCGTTGGGGCCGTAGTCCTCCCGGATTTCCTGCCAGCTTTTATTGTCTACCGTGTAGCCCATGGCGTCCCCCACGGCCATTCCCAGCAGGCATCCGCGATAGAGCGATTGCCGACTTGCCATTGTGTACCCCCCTGATGAAATTGACAGTTGACAATTGTCAATTGTCAATTATTTTCCCTTTTGTTTATTATACCCGTCCCTCCCGCAAAAGGCAAGGGCAATATTGGTTTACATAATCTCTCTAACCGTGTCCAGCGCCTGTTCCAGCGCCTCCTCCCGGACGCCGGAATAGTTGATGACGAGACACTTTTGATCTTCCGGGGAATCGTGGTAAAATTCGCTCAGTGCCTGTACCCGGATTCCCGCCCGGGCAAGCCTGGCCGTCAGCTCCGCATCCGTCAATAACGTGTCCACCTTCAGAAGGAAATGCAGTCCCGCGTCCTGCTCCAGAATGGTCAGTCTGTCCGCGAAGGGGCAGCGGTTCAGGAAGGAAATCACCAGATTCCGGCGGCTTTTGTACAGCTTTCGCATCCGGTTGATGTGCTTTTCGAAATAGCCCCGGCTTAAAAACCGCGCCAGCGTGTACTGCTCAAAGGAGGGCACGGTGCAGCTGTAGAACCCCAGACGGCTCTGAAATTCCGCCATCAGGGCAGGGGGCAGCACCATGTAGCTGATACGAATGGAGGGGGCGATGCTCTTGGAGAAGGTGTTCATGTAGATTACCCGCCCGTTGCCGTCCAACGCCTGCATGGCGGGCATGGGGTGGGCGTCAAAGCGGAATTCGGAGTCGTAGTCGTCCTCGATAATCCACCGGCTGTCCCCGGCCCAGTCCAGCAGCTCCATCCGGCGGCTCACCGGAGTCACCAGGCCCGTAGGAAAGTGGTGGGAGGGCGAAAAATGGAGGATGTCCGCGTTTTGCAGCCGCCCGGGCATCACGCCCAGCTCGTCCATGGGAGCGCTGACACAGGTGACCCCGCCGGCGGCGTAGATTTTGCGGATTTTTCCGTAGCCCGGCTCCTCCACGGCGTAGACTTTCTCCCGGCCCAGCAGCTGCATGAGAAGGTTGTACAGGAAGTCTGTCCCCGCGCCGATGAGAATATTCTCCGGATCCACCCGCATTCCCCGAAAGTCCGCAAGGTGCCCGGCAATGGCCTGCCGCAGCTCGGTTACCCCCCGGTTGGGCAGCGGCAGCAGCAGGGCCTGTCCGTAGTCCAGCATGACCTCCCGCTGGAGCTTCATCCAAACGGAGAAGGGAAACTGTTCCGTGCCGTTGGCAGTCAGGTCAAGGAGCCAGGACTGTTCCGTGCCAGAGGCAGCGGCTTTTGGCTCCGCCGCCGGAACCGCCGGACGCTCCACCGTCTCCACGAAATAGCCCACCTTCTCCTCAGAACGCAGATATCCCTCGGAAAGGAGCTGGTTGTAGGCCGTTTCCACGGTGATCTTGCTGACCTCCAGATTCTGAGCCAGCGCCCGCTTGGAGGGCAGCTTTTCTCCGGGCTTCAGCTTGCCGGAGAGGATATCTCCCCGGATGCAGCGGTACAGCGCCTCATAAAGGGGCACGCCGGGGGCCTTTTTCAGTTCATAGGTTACCATAACATCCCCCTTTCCCGGCGGGGAAAGCCGCTGGTTCGATCCCAAAGAACCAGAAGGCTTCCGTTTTCCACGGAAATCTCCGCTTTTTCGCCTGTAAAATGGTTGCTGACGCCCAGCGGAAAGCCGCTGGTTAGGATGCCGTTTTCCAGTCCGTAAAACAGCCCCCGCTCGGTGACGCCCTCGGCATCCTGCCCCATGCAGAATGCGGAAATCGTGCCGGACAGCCCCGCCGGGAAGAAAATCGACCCGTTTTTCACCACCGTTGCCATAGTGGTGTTTCCCACCAGATACCCCACTGCGCCGTGATCCGCCAGAAATTGCAGGGTCTGGAAATTCGCCACGGTGTGATCCAGACGGGGGCCGTCCAGACTGCCGTAGAGCAAAAATTCGTCACAGCCACGCTCCAGTCCCAGCCGCACCGCCAGCATGGCGTCGGTGTCGTCCTTCTCCACCGGGAACACATTGGCTCCCTTGGGGGTATAACCCAGCGAGTCAAAGTCCCCCAGCACCGCGTCGGGGACAATCCCGAATCGCTCCGTGTGCCGCAGACCGCCGTCGGCGGCAATCACATAGGCATCCGGCCCAATGGGCCGGGCAAGACCGGTAAATTCCGCCGCGCAGAAAATGACACATTCGCGCATCGTCATACCTCCAGTACCATCTGACCTTCCACTGACAGGGGAAGGTCATTCTGCTTCGCAGACGGCGGGGCCATGGCCCCGCCCTACGGTGAAATACTATTGTATCATAAACCCTTTCAAAGGGAAAGCCGGAATATTCCGACTTCCCGGGCATAGCCTGTCTCAAGGAGGGATGGTATGCGAAAACGGGATTTTCTGATCTTACTGCTGGCGCTGGCTGCCGCTGTGGCGGTCACTATCAGCATTTTCACTTGCAGCGCGCTGGAAACCGGCTCCTGGGGCCTGAGCTTCCGGCAGGAGGGGATGCCGCCCATCGGCAACGCAGGAAAAGACCAGCTGGCCCGGTACAATGCGGCCTACATCGGAAACACGGAGGAAAAGGTGCTGTACCTGACCTTCGACGCGGGCTACGAAAACGGCTGCACCGCTCAGATTCTGGATGTGCTGAAAGCCAATGACGTACCCGCCGCTTTCTTTCTGGTGGGCAACTATATTGAGAAAAACCCCGATCTGGTGAAGCGGATGGTGCGGGAAGGGCACACCGTGGGCAACCACACCATGCACCACTACGATATGAGCAAATTGTCAGATAAAACGGCGTTTTCCAAAGAATTAACCGATCTGGAAGCTCTGTACCGGGACACCGTAGGGGCGGAAATGCCAAAGTTCTACCGCCCGCCACAGGGGATTTACAGCGAGGAAAACCTGAAAATGGCCCAGGAGCTGGGCTACAAAACTGTCTTCTGGAGCCTTGCCTATGTGGACTGGAAAAACGATTCCCAGCCCACGAAGGAGGTAGCCTTCGCAAAGCTGCTGCCCCGAACCCACAACGGCGCGGTGGTGCTGCTCCACTCCACCTCCAAAACCAACGCGGAAATTCTGAATGAACTGATTGGAAAATGGAAGGAGCAGGGCTACCGGTTCGGCACAGTAGAGGAGCTGTTTGGGAACGCAAACGCAATGCGCTAAAGGATTATTTAATTGACAATTGACAATGAACAATTGACAATTGTGGTATCCCTTCGGGATGGATTAAAAGCAGGCACCAACACGTTACGAATAAAATAAAGCGTCCCGCAGGGACACAATAATTGTCAACTGTCAATTGTCAATTGTCAACTAAAGAACAATATATCCTCCTTCATTTGCAAAAATGTCATTGCGCCGCAAAACGCAATGACATTTTTCTCATATTTTCTTCAGCGGCGTGGAGCCGTCCTGCGCCAGCAGCAGATCCGTGATGATATCGTTGCTGACCAGGTAGCCCTTGGGGGTCAGCACCCAGCGGCCCGTGTCGGTCTGAGTGGCGTGGAACAACCGGCGCTGCTTTTCCAGCACCTCCTCCAGCGGGTCAAAGGGCAGCAGGAAGGTCTTCTCGTATTCCTGCCGGTCAATGCCCAGGCTGGTGCGCAGACGGAGCATCAGGTATTCCCCGGCCCGCTCCCGCATGGGAATCTCCTGCAGATCCTCCATGATGTCGCCGCCGTCCCGGATGCCGGTGATATAGGCCTGCAAATCCCGTTTCAGGGTGTAGCGCTTTCCGGCAAAATCCGAGCTGGCGCCGGGGCCGAAGCCCAGATACTCCCCGCCGGTCCAGTACTTCATGTTGTGCCGGGACACAAGGCCCTTGCGGCAGAAATTGGAAATCTCATACTGCCGGAAGCCCCGGCCCTGAAGCGTTTCCACAGCGGCAAGGTACATATCCGCCTGAGTGTCGTCGTCCGGCAGGTTCAGGGCGTCCTTCACCTGAGCGAAGGGAGTGCCGTCCTCGATTTTCAGGGCGTAGCAGCTGATGTGCTCGGGGTTTAAGCGCAGCACATTGTCCAGCGTGGCCGTCCAGTCCAGCACGTCCTGCCCGGGAAGACCGTACATGAGGTCAACGCTGATATTGCGGAAGCCAGCCTTGCGGATGCGCTGGTAAGCCGTCACCGCCTGGGCATAGGTGTGGGGCCGGCCCAGCTTTTTCAGCATTTCGTCGTCATCGGACTGGATGCCAAGGCTCACCCGGTTGAAGCCCTCGGCCCGGAGCCGGTGAAGCAGCTTGTCGGACACGGAGTCGGGATTACACTCAAAGGTAATTTCGGCGTTGTTGTCCACGTCGAAATTCCGGCGGATGGCGGTCATGATGACGGCAAGGCCGTCGGCGCCGAAAAAGCTGGGGGTGCCGCCGCCAAAGTAGACGGTATCCACCTTATAGCCGGGGGCCAGCTCCCCGGCCTCCTTGATGTGGTCGCACACCGCGTCGAGATACCCGTCAAAAAGGGTGTCCTCCTTGGTGGCGAGGGAGTAGAAGTCGCAGTACTGGCACTTGCTGCGGCAGAAGGGCACGTGCACATAGATGCCCAGCGGGGTCTTGTCCGGGCGCTTGGTTAAAATTGGCATGGAGCGATTACCTCCGATAATGCTATAATTGACAATTGACAGTTGACAATTGACAATTATTTGATTTCTGAAATTTCCGGGGATTTTGTGGAGCGAATGGTTGCTGTCAGCAGTTTTTCCAACTCCCTACAATCAGCAATCATAGAAGCGTATTCTTTTTCTGTAAGAAACTCCGTTGCGCACATCAGGCGAAGCCAGTAATCTGTCTCTACCGCTTCTTTCAGTGCAATGGAAAGCTTTGCGATAAAATCCGGGCGGCTTTGCGCCTGCTGGGATTCTGCTACATTTGCGCCAATGCTGGTTCCTGAACGCAGCAGTTGCTTGGTAAGTGTAAATTCTTTTTTCGTGTCCTGAATATGCTTGCACAGCTTAACGATATGAACCGCAAACTGAAAGCTTTTTATTTCGATCGTATTATCCATAACGCACACGCCATACCCTAATTGTCAATTGTCAATTGAAATCAGTCTTCGTCTAATTTGAGCACCGCCATAAACGCTTCGCTGGGGACGGACACGGTGCCGAAGGTGCGCATCCGTTTCTTGCCCTCCTTCTGCTTTTCCAGCAGCTTCTTCTTTCTCGTGATGTCGCCGCCGTAGCACTTGGCAAGCACGTCCTTGCGCAGGGCCTTGATGGTTTCACGGGCGATGATCTTGCCGCCGATGGCAGCCTGAATGGGGATTTCGAACTGGGCCCGGGGGATATTTTCCTTCAGCTTTTCACAGATTTTTCGGGCCCGGGGATAGGCATTGTCCGCGAAGAGGATGAAGCTCAGGGCGTCCACAATTTCGCCGTTGAGCAGGATGTCCAGCTTGACAAGGCGGCTGGGGCGGTAGCCGATCAGCTCATAGTCAAGGCTGCCGTAGCCCCGGGTGCGGGACTTCAGAGCGTCGAAGAAATCGTAGATGATCTCGTTCAGGGGCATTTCGTAGTGCAGCTCCACCCGGTTGGCATCCAGATACACCATGTCCTTGAATTCGCCCCGGCGCTGCTGGCACAGATCCATGATATTGCCCACGTAGTCCTGAGGGGTGATCAGATTGACCTTGGCGAAGGGCTCCTCCGCCAGCTGAATGTCGGCAGGGTCGGGGAAGTCGACGGGAGTGTAGACCATCAGGGTCTCGCCGTTGGTCTTGGTCACCCGGTAGACGACGTTGGGGGCGGTGGTGATGAGGTCCAGATTGTATTCCCGTTCCAGCCGCTCCTGAATGATCTCCATGTGGAGAAGTCCCAGAAAGCCGCAGCGGAAGCCAAAGCCCAGTGCGATGGAGCTTTCCGGTTCGTAGGACATGGAGGCGTCGTTGAGCTTCAGCTTTTCGAGAGCGTCCCGCAGGTCCTGATACTTGGCGCCGTCGGCAGGGTACACGCCGGAGAACACCATGGGCTGCACCTGCCGGTATCCGGGCAGGGGTTCGGCGGCGGGGTTCTCCACACCGGTGATGGTGTCGCCTACCCGGGTGTCGGCTACGGTCTTGATGGAGGCGGTGATGTAGCCCACTTCTCCCGCGCCCAGAGCGTCTCTGGGGACAAGACCGGTAGCGCTCATGTTGCCCACTTCCACCACCTTGTAAACCGCGCCGGTAGCCATCATTTTAATGTCCATGCCGGGCTTCACCGTGCCCTGCTTGATGCGGGTGTAGGCGATGACGCCCCGGTAGGAATCATACTGGCTGTCGAAAATCAGGGCCTGTAAGGGGGCCTCCCGGTCGCCGGTGGGGGCGGGCATACCGTGGACGATCATTTCCAACACAGAATGGATGTTGATGCCGTTTTTCGCGGAAATCTCCGGGGCGTCCTCGGCGGGAATGCCGATAATATCCTCGATTTCCTGCTTGGTCTCAGAGGGCCGGGCAGAGGGCAGGTCGATCTTGTTGATGACGGGCAGCACTTCCAGTCCGGCGTCGATGGCGAGGTAGGTATTCGCCAGCGTCTGGGCCTCCACGCCCTGTGAAGCGTCCACCACCAGCACTGCGCCCTCACAGGCGGCAAGGCTGCGGGAGACCTCATAGTTAAAGTCCACATGGCCCGGGGTGTCGATGAGGTTCAGACAATAGGTTTCGCCGTCGTCAGCCGTGTAGTTCAGGGTGACGGCGGTGGCCTTAATGGTAATGCCCCGCTCCTTTTCCAGCTCCATGGAGTCCAGCATTTGCTCGGCATGGATGCGCTGGTCGATGGCGTCGCACTGCTCCAGCAAGCGGTCAGCAAGGGTAGACTTGCCGTGGTCAATGTGGGCGACGATGGAAAAATTGCGGATTTTGGAAAGTTCGGTCATTGGGTACACCTCATAGTAATCTCTTGCCTTCCGTGTCAGCTTCCGTTTTGGGCAAGCCCCGCCCGGCGGCAATCTTATGTCAACCGCAGGGCACACGATGTCATTTTGCCCATTATAGCGAATTTTTCCCAAAAAGTAAACTGTATGTTTTCCCGAAATCAGGGGAAAACTGTCCCTGAACCCGAAAAACATTCACCAAAAATGAAAAAAGTCCTCTATTTCCCCTTGCCAAGCCGCAAAAATTGGGGTATAGTTTAACGGCATGAGAATTTTCGAAGATTTACATACAAAGAGGGGTATCGCCGATGAGTACACCGAAGAAGGAAACGACCAACATGGAAGAGGTACAGGCTGCGCTGCAGGCGCTGATCGCACAGGGCAAGAAGGACGGCATGATTCGGCTGTCCGACCTGAATGCCCAGCTGGAAAAATTGCAGCTGTCGCCCGAAAAAATAGAAGAAATTTACGACCGCTTCGAAGCGCTGAGCATTCCTCTCGTCACCGCGGAGCTGGATCTGCCCGATGACGATGCCCTTGCCATGGATGATGGGGACATCGACCTGACGGGTCTTGAAGAGGAAGAGCTGGTTGACCCAGTTGATCTTGCCGCCGAGTATTCGCTGGACGATCCCGTACGGATGTACCTGAAGGAGATCGGTCAGATTAAGCTTTTGTCCGCCGAGGAAGAGGTGGAGCTTGCCAAGCGGGTCGCCGAGGGGGATCAGGAGGCCAAGAACAAGCTGACCGAGGCCAACCTCCGACTGGTGGTCTCCATTGCCAAGAAGTATTCCGGACGGGGCCTGCACATCCTGGACCTGATTCAGGAGGGCAATACGGGCCTAATTCGCGCCGTAGACAAATTTGACTGGACAAAGGGAAACAAATTCTCTACATATGCCACCTGGTGGATTCGGCAGGCCATCACCCGTGCCATCGCCGACCAGGCCCGGACCATCCGGGTGCCGGTGCATATGGTAGAGGTCATCAACAAGGCCACCCGCTGCAACCGGAAGCTGGTGCAGGAGCTGGGCCGGGAGCCCACCGTGGAGGAAATCGCCAAGGAGCTGAACCTCCCTGTGGAGAAGATCATCGAGGCCAACCGCACCGCCGCCGACACCCTGAGCCTGGACACCCCCGTGGGTGATGAAGAGGA
>CAMFBN010000047.1 GCA_945948535.1 uncultured Clostridia bacterium | reverse complement strand
AATTCCTCCAAATTCCCCTCGTTTTCGGCATGTTTTTGCTGCCCTCGCGGACAGCGTCGATATAATACCATCTCCATCCCCTTTTGTCAAGCTCTTTTTCACAAATTCTGTCATAATTTTTTGTATGCTTTGCACGTGCACATCTGCGCACATTCTGTAGACATTTTTTAGAATTGGCTGGACAGATTGTCGCTGATTTCAGTCAAGGCGTCTCCCGCATCTATACTGCTTTCCTCTTTCAGCGCCAAATCCCCCAGACTCAACATCCCGCACAGCTTCCCGTTTTCTGTCACCGGCAGTCTTCTGATCTGTCTTCTGCCCATCAGGCCAGCCGCCAGCCCCAGTTCCATGTCCGGCGGCGCAGAAACGACGCCTGTTGTCATAATGGCTTTCACCGGTGTGGTGGACGGAGAGCGTCCCGCCGCAAGGCACCGGGTCACAATATCCCGGTCTGTCAGCAGGCCGCACATCCGCCCGTCACTGCCGCACACCGGCAGGGCGCCGATATTGCTCCGCTCCAGCATTCGAGCCGCCACGGCAACCGTCTCCTCCGGATGAATGCGGATTACCGGAGTTGACATAATATCCCGAATCTTCATAAAAATCCCTCCTGTTGCGGAGTATCTCCCGCACAGGAGGGATTTATACATTATATAGATATTTACTTGACCAGCAGCTCCGCGATCTGGATGGCGTTGGTGGCAGCGCCCTTGCGGACCTGGTCGCCGCAGCACCACAGGCACAGGCCGTTGTCATCGGTCAGGTCGGGGCGAATGCGGCCCACGAAGACGATGTCCTGATCGGAGGTATCCAGCGGCATGGGATACTGCTTGTTCTTCAGATCGTCCACCAGCTTCACGCCGGGGGCATCCTTCAGAACCTCCCGTGCCTGCTCCACGGTAACAGGCTTGTCAAAGTGTACGGACACGGAGATGGAGTGGCTGCGCACCACGGGGACACGGACGCAGGTGCAGCTGACACGCAGCTCGGGCAAGTGCATGATCTTCCGGCCCTCGTTCTGCATCTTCATTTCCTCGCTGGTATAGCCCTCAAACTGCTCGCCGCCGATCTGGGGGATCAGGTTGTAGGCGATCTGGTGGGAGAATACCTTCGGCTCATAGGTCTCGCCTTTGCGCAGGGCTTCAACCTCGTTCTGGAGCTCAATGGGGCCGCCGGCGCCCGCGCCGGAAACCGCCTGATAGGTAGAAGCGGTCATGGTCCTGATGGGGGACAGCTTATTCAGCGCATTGACCGCGGTGACGGTGATGATGGTGGAGCAGTTGGGGTTGGCGATGATGCCACTGTGCCAGCTCACGTCCTCGGGGTTGATTTCCGGCACGATCAGGGGCACCTTGGGGTCCAGGCGGAAGGCGGAAGAATTGTCCACAAAGACGGCGCCGGCCTTGACGATGGCGGGAGCGAACTTCTGGGCAATGTCGTTCTCGGCAGCGCCCAGAACGATGTCCACACCCTCGAAGGCGCTGTCGCAGGCTTCCTGAATAGTCACGTCCTCGCCCTTGAATTTCAGAGTTTTGCCCGCGCTGCGGGCGGAGGCCAGCGGAATCAGCTTGCCAACGGGGAAATTCCGCTCAGCCAGAATCTTCATCATTTCCTGTCCCACAGCGCCGGTAGCGCCCAGAACAGCGACAGTATACAGTTTCATTTTCATTACCTCCAATACGGCTGCTTATTTCGTCACGAAGCTGTTGTACAGCACGCGGATAGCTTCCTTAAAGTCCTTGTTGTCCACGCCGAAGATGATGTTGAGTTCGTCGGGGCCCTGGTTAATCATACGGATGTTGATGCCGCTTTCGCCCAGCGCCGCGAAAATTTTGCCGGAAATACCGGGCCGGAAGGCCATCTTCCGGCCGACGGCGGCAACCACCGCGATCTGGTGGTGCACATCCAGCGTATCGGGTTGGGCTTCCTTCTTGATCTCCGCCATGATGGTATACAAGTCCTTTTCAATGGCGCTGGTGGGCAGCACCACGGATACGTTGTCGATGCCGTTGGGCACGTAGTCCACGGAAATGCCGTGGCGCTCCAGAACGGTGAGCACCTTGCGCAGAACGCCCACCTGATTGCTCATGCCCCGCTTGCTCAGGGAGATGATGGAGAAGTCCTTCTTGCCGGTGATGCCGGTGATGAACCGATCCGGGTCATGGTCGCCGGTGAATTTTTCCTGAATCATGGTACCGGGGGCGGAAGGATCGTTGGTATTTCGGATGTTCACGGGGATGTTCTTTTCCCGGACGGGGAAGATGGAGTCTTCGTGGAGCACCTGTGCGCCGGAGTAGCTCAGCTCCCGCAGTTCGTCATAGGTCACCTCGGGGATAGCCTGAGGATCGTCCACAATCCGGGGGTCCGCCATGAGAATGCCGGACACGTCCGTCCAGTTCTCATATACGTCGGCATCCAGCGCCGCCGCCGCCAGTGCGCCGGTGATGTCGCTGCCGCCCCGGGAGAAGGTGTGGATGGTGCCGTCGGGCATGGAGCCGTAGAAGCCGGGAATCACCACGCCGTAGCCCAGAATCACCTGACTTTGCAGGGCCTCGTAGGACGCTTCCTCGTTGACGGTGCCGTCCATGTTGAATTTCACCCAGTCCGCCGCATCCACAAACTGGAAGCCCAGATAGGCCGCCATCAGCTTGGCGGAGAAATACTCGCCCCGGCTGACCAGCTCCTCCTGAGAAATATCCTTGGCATCAATGCGGTGCTTGAGCAGCTCCAGGTCTACTTCGATGGGCAGGTCAAGGCCCAGATCGTCCCGGATGTCGATGTAACGGTCCGCAATGGCGTCAAAAATGGTAGAGCAGTCCACGCCGTACTGGATGTGGGCGTAGCACAGGTACAGCAGGTCTGTCAGCTTATGGTCGCCGCCGAAGCGCTTGCCTGCGGCGGAGACCACCACGACCTTGCGCTCGGGGTCCGCCATCAGAATGTCCCGTACCTTGCGGTACTGCCCGGCGTCTGCCATGGAGCTGCCGCCGAATTTCACTACTTTCATTGGTCTTTCCTCTCTATTTGTAAAACGTGTTGTAGGGCGGGGTCAGAAATCCGCCGACGCACCGATTCTTCGAACCGGTGACGTTATTTTCAGAGACCTATCGTATGCGTTGATTTTGCCCTGCACATTTTCGAAACGGGTCGGCGGGGTCATGACCCCGCCCTACGAAATGATTAGTCTCGAATAGCTGCGATGAAGGCGTCGGGATTTTCCTTCAGCCAGGCGTGGATTTCGCTGACGGCAACGGGAGCGGTCACCACCGCGTCGCCCCAACGCTCTTCCGCTTCGCCCTGCCAGCCGCCCCGGACATAGAAGCGGAGCTTGCCGGAATTGTCGGCGGATACCATCTCGCCGTAGGGGGCGTAGAAGCCCTTGCCCGCCAGAACATCCACCAGGTCCTCCACCACATTGTATGCGGTGGGATACCGGCCCGCGCCCTGACCGTAGAAACTCATGCGCTCGGAGGTCTCGCCCAGGAAGGTAATCAGGTTGTAGTTCATGGGCACGGCTGCCTCCAGCTCGCCGGCCTTCACCAGCGTGGGCTGGACGTAGACGCTGTAACCGCCCTCTGTCCGCTTGCCGGTGGAAATCAGCTTGCACACCAAATCGTGGGCCTTGAAATTTTCCACGTCACCGGCGGTGATGTTGCGGATGCCCGCCACGGGGACAGAAGCCTTGTCCACGGTGACACCGAAAGCGATGTTCGAGGACAGAATCACCTTATGCCAGGTGTCGATGCCGTCCACATCGGTGGAGGGGTTGGCCTCGGCGTAACCCAGAGACTGGGCCTGCTTCAGGGCATCGGCATAAGAAAGGCCCGTGCGGGTCATGTTGTCGAGAATATAGTTGCAGGTGCCGTTCATGATTCCGCCCACTTCGGTGATTTTCTGCACCCGGCGGGCACGCTCCAGCTCGCTGAGCCAGCCGATGCCGCCGCCGACGGCAGCGGTGCAGCGGAAGGAAATTCCCTTTTCCTTCGCCAGCGGCAGCAGCTCGTCATAGAAGGTGCACACCAAGGCCTTGTTGGAGGTCACAACATTCTTGCCCGCCTCCATAGCGGCCCGGACGAATTCGTAGGCCGGGTGCAGGCCGCCCATGGCCTCCACCACGGTATCGATGGAATCGTCCTCCACGATGGCACGGATGTCCTTCACCGCCTCAGCGTCAGGCAGCTTGATGTCTTCCAGGCACAGAACCTTGACGACCTGCATATCGTCCCGCGCTTCCGTGATTTCGTAAACGCCCCGACCGACCACGCCGAAGCCCAGCAAACCGATTTTCATAAAAGAATCCTCCCTGTTTTCCGGGGAATTCGGCAGGATGCGCAAAAGCGCTGTATTCATGCCGAAAACACTTGCTTTTTTACGAAAAACAGTATATCATATACCTGCGAAAATTGCAACTGCATCAAAAAGCCAAGGATTTTGTTGGATTTTTCCGCTTTTTGTGCAATACGCAACAAACAATTGGGCGGTTTGCTGAGTTCCTGTTGCCCGCCCTGCAATATTATGAACCATTTCAGGAGGTCACTATGTTATACCATTCCACCCGGAGCCTGACACGCCCCGTTGACAGTGCCGAAGCCGTTCTGGAGGGTCTGGCCCCCGACGGCGGCCTGTATATGCCCGAATCTCTGCCGGAATTTGACTGGAAGGATTGCCTGAAAGGCAGCTCCATGGATATGTCCGCCAAGATTCTTTCCGCCCTGCTGCCGGACATTCCCGATATGCCGGAGCTTGTAACGAAAGCCTACACCGGCAAATTTGAAACCGACGATCTGACCCCCACCGTTCCCGTGGGCGATTTTTCCGTGTTGGAGCTGTTCCGGGGGCCTACCTCTGCCTTTAAGGACGTGGCCCTCAGTATGCTTCCTCAGCTGCTCACTGCCGCCAAGACCGTGAAGGGCATGGAAAAGGATATTCTCATTCTCACCGCCACCTCCGGCGACACCGGTAAGGCCGCTCTCGAGGGCTTCCGGGATGTTCCCGGCGTGCGCATCTGCGTATTTTACCCCGACGGCGGCGTGTCTCAGGTGCAGCGGGCCCAGATGGTGACCCAGGAAGGCAATAACGTGGCAGTCTGCGCCGTCCGGGGCAACTTTGACGATGCCCAGACCGGTGTGAAGAACATTTTTGCCGCCTGTCAGGGAAAGGAGCTGCCCTTTGCCCTGTCCAGCGCCAACTCCATTAACATCGGCCGTCTGGCCCCTCAGATCATGTACTATTTCCGAGCCTACCGGGACCTGCTGGACGCGGGAAAAATCCGGCTGGGCGACGAGGTGAACTTCTCCGTGCCCACCGGCAATTTCGGCGACATTCTGGCGGGCTACCTCGCAAAAATGCTTGGCCTGCCCGTGGGGAAGCTGATCTGCGCGTCCAACGCCAACAACGTCCTCACCGACTTTATCCGCACCGGCACCTATGACCGCCGCCGTCCCCTGCTGAAAACCACCTCCCCCTCCATGGACATTCTGGTATCCTCCAATCTGGAAAGGCTCCTGTATCTGCTGAGCGGGAATACCGCTTTGGTTGCAGATCTGATGAAGAAGCTGAACACGGAAGGGGCCTACACCGTCCCCGCCGACCTGCTGGCAAAGATTCAGCATGAATTCTGGGCGGCGTACTGTGACGATGCCCGGGCCGCCGAGATCATGGGCCGGGTCTATCGGGACTGCGGCTACCTGTGCGACCCCCACACCGCCTCCGGCTGGGCCGCGGCAGAGGATTATGTTAACCAGACCAGCGACAGCCGCCCCATGGTGGTGCTGTCCACCGCCTCTCCCTACAAGTTCCCCGTCGCCGTCCTCACCGCCATCGGCGGCGACACCTCCGGCAGCGAATTTGAACAGATGGCCCGGCTGTCCGAAATCACCGGCGTCCCCGTACCTAAGAACCTCGCTTCTTTACAGGGCAAGGAAGAAAGGCACACCGGCGTCATCGAGAAAGAGAAGATGCTGGACTATGTGCTGGCGCTGTAAGTTTGTTTCGTAGGGCGGGGTCATGACCCCGCCGACCACCTACGATATCGCTCATACCTGACAGCATGAGCAAAACGAACCGAATCGGCGGGATCATGACCCCGCCCTACGATTTAGGAGTCTATATCATCATGAAACGAGTAACCATCCGCGTTCCCGCCACCACCGCCAACCTTGGCCCGGGCTTTGACGCCTTCGGCTGCGCCCTGAGCCTGTACACCGACGTGACCTTCGAGGAAACCGACTTCGGTCTTGAAATCACCGGCTGCGACGAAGCCTTCACGGGCCCCGACAATCTGGCCTATACCTCCTACTGCGCCGTGCTGAACACCATGAGTGAGGAGGTGCGGGGCGTGAAAATCCACATCGACGCCCACATCCCCATCTGCCGTGGTCTTGGCTCCTCCGCCGCCCTGCTGGTTGCGGGTGCCATGGGTGCTAACGTGCTGCGGGGCAACAAGCTGTCCACACAGGGCCTGCTGAATATCACCAACGCCATGGAGGGCCACCCGGACAACCTGGCCCCGGCCTTCTACGGCGGCCTGACGGCCTCCATGGTGGACGGAGGCCTGCCCGTGTGCGTCAGCTTCCCGCTGCATCCCGGCTGGGAATTTTTGGCGCTGGTGCCGGAATTCAACCTGCCCACCACGCTGGCCCGAAGCGTGCTGCCGGAGCAGGTCAACCGTGCCGACGCCATCTACAACATTTCCCACGGCGCGCTGGTGCTGAAGGCGCTGGAAAAGGGCGACGAAAAGCTGCTGCGCAACGCCATGCAGGACCGGCTTCACCAGCGCTACCGCAAGAAATTGATTCCGGACTACGAAAAAATCGAGGCGCTGGTGCGCACCACCGGTGCGGCCTTCTGCCTGTCCGGCGCTGGCCCCACCCTGCTGTGCATCACCCGGAACCCCGGTTTGCAGGAAAGGCTGGAAGCCAAGCTGAACGCCGTCACCGAGCACAGCTGGCAAATGCTCCCTCTGCACGTGGAATTTCAGGGGGCGCACGTTATTGCGCAAGAGTGAAGAGTGAGGAGTGTGGAGTGTGGAGTGATGGTATCGCCTTCGGCGATGATTTAAATAATCTGCGAAGCGGATACCACAACTCCACTCTCCACTCTTCACTCTTCACTCTCCGCTCTCCTAATCTCACTTCCGAAAGCAGCAAAACCGCCATGACAGAACGTCATGGCGGTTTTGCTTCACTTTAAGTCCTCACCGAGGACGTACTTTTTCGCGGGGGTCTTCAGCAGCACCACGCCGATCACCAGCAAAATCAGCATATCCGGCAGCATATACGCGCCGTTATACAGAGCGGAATAGAACCAGGGGGTGGTCATGGTCATGTTGAAGAAGGTCTCGGGCATGTACTCGGCCCAGATGGTGGCGCCCACCACGTAGTGGATCAGGAACCGGGCAACACAGGCCACAATGGTGGCGGGCACGAACTTACCCTTGAACAGGCCGGCAAGGCCCAGCACGGTGTAGGCCAGGATGAAGTCGCCGATGATGCTCTGCCAGCCGATGGCGATGCCGCCTTCAAACAGGGTCTGGAACACGGCGTGGGCAAAGGCCACCACCATGCCCGGTCCAAAGCCCCAGCGGACGCAGAACAGGATGACAGGCAGCATGGCCAGGTCTACGGAGCCGCCCCAGGGCATTTTGTACAGGGGCAGGAAGCTGAGGATCTCCGCCAGCGCGATGCACAGGGCGCCCTCGGTCAGCATCCGCACCTTACGATGGGAATTGTTCATAAGAATACCTCCAAAACCGGAAACTCTGATTCGGAGTTTCCATAATAAAATAATCGCATTGCAAACCCGTCTTGGGATGCAATGCGATACCTTTTTCGGTATTCTGCCTTTCCCTCCGACGGTACTAGCCGTATCAGGTTCACGGGTCAGAGCCAGCAGGCTCACTCTCAGCCGGATGCATCCGGCCCCCCGAAGACGTATTTGCTTTACGATGAAGCTATTGTAGCGAAGCTATCAAAAAATGTCAAGCGGCGATGAGGAATTAACAATTGACAGTTGACAATTGTTGTATCCCTTCGGGATGAAAAAGAATCAAATTGTCCCGCAGGGACTCCATAATTGTCAATTGTTCATTGTCAATTGTCAATTGATTAAAAGTACAGCTCCGTGGCAAGGTTCCCGTGGACGTACAGGCACACGGCCTTGCGCACAAAGTCCTCGGTCACGCCGAAGCGCTCTGCCAGCTCCCAGATCTCCGTGCACCCTTCCGCAACCGCCCTGTCCAGATCGTCCACCGGGATGAGGGTTTGAATTGCCCACTTGTTGGCCTGATTCTCGTGGCGCTGGCGGCAGTCCACGGCGGCGTAGCGGTTATAGAAGCTGCCGGTGACGCAGTG
This sequence comes from uncultured Clostridia bacterium, assembly GCA_945948535.1. Lineage (GTDB taxonomy): Bacteria > Bacillota > Clostridia > Oscillospirales > Oscillospiraceae > Faecousia. The sequence continues at coordinate 9,994 of CAMFBN010000047.1, read as the reverse complement.
GCCCAGCTCATGGCCCAGGTGTACCCGCTCCTGAGGGCCATCGTCCCGCACGCCCGCGTCCATGCCGATGAAGCACCGCCCCTGCTCATCCATCAGGGACATTGAGCCGGTGCTGGGCAGCGGAAACTGATACACAGGAATATTCTGTTGCTGCGCAAGGGCATACAGAATGGGGATTTCCATGGCTACTCCTTTTTCTCCGCCTCCCGCTGACGGACAAAGGCGGCAAACTGCTTGACCTCCTCGTACATGGCGTCGGTAATCTCCCCGTCGCCGCCGAAGAGGGCAAATTTGATATCGTCATCGGTTACATTGGGCCGGGTCTCCTCCTGCCCGGTGAGCAGGTAGTCCGTGGTGACGCCAAGGTAGGCCGCCAGCTTGGCGGCGGTGGTGCCGTTGGGCTTGCCGCCGGCCTTCCATTTTGCCACCGCGCTGCGGTTCAGGCCGATGTCCGTGCAGGCTTTGTAGACGCTGATTCCCTTTTCGTCACACAATGCCTGAAATCTGTCAAAAAACACAAAAGCTCCCCCTCACTGTTTGTGCAATTCGTAGAAGTTACTAAAGTAATCATTTTGTGGGTTGACAGTGTTCTTTAGTCGTGGTATGATTCTGCCAGAAAGTTACTTTAGTATTCATTTTCTGCTAATTATCATCCTGTCCGCATTTATCATAGCATATTTGCATACTAAAGTCAACCTTTCTGTCGACTTTTGTCGGATGCTTTCGTGTGTTACAAAATGTTACCACCGAAACCGTCCAACAAAACGGGTATCATTCTATTTTTCAGGAGGAATCGAATATGCGTGATTTGGAATTGCAGGTAGACACTCTGATGCGGCTGTGCACCGCGGAAACGCTCACCGAGCAGGCCCGCGTCAAACAGGAGCTGCGGCAGCTGATGGCGTACCCCCAGCTGACCCGGAAGGACCCGGAATATCAGATCCGGCAGATTCTGCTGGAGCTGGGCACTCCGGACCATCTGGTGGGCCACCCCTACGTGGTGGAGGCGGTGCTCATGGCGGTGGAAAACCGGTACTACATCAACAACATCACCTTTGGGCTGTACCCCCAGATTGCCGCCAAGTTTGACACCACCGCCTCCCGTGTGGAGCGGGGCATCCGCCACCTCATCGAGGTGACCTGGACCCGGGGCGATATGGACATACTGTGCCGCTACTTCGGCAACACCGTCAGCCCCGACCGGGGCAAACCCACCAACGGGGAGTTCATCGCCCGGCTTACCAATGTGGTGCAGCAGCGCATGAAGGAGGCGGCATAAAAGCACAGCCCGGACGAAAATCCGGGCTGTTCCTATTTCATAACGCTGCAATGGGTAATGCCGTAATACTGAAAGCACCGGACAGCGTGGGCGTCAACGCGTTCCCCGCTGACCACGATGGGCACCGCCGGGGGACAGCCCACCGTCGCCGCCGCGAGGATTCTTCCCTCGCTTTCCGCTACGGGAACCGTCTCCATGGGGGAGAGCATGGCGTCCCTTGGGGAGTACACCCGCTGGCACGGTGAAAATACCGGCGGTTTTTCCGAAATCGGCGTCCTTCGGGGGATAGTCAGAAGGGCCGTTTCCAGTGCGTCCAACGCCGCCTGCCCGTTCTCCGGGGTGAGCATCAGCACCAGAAAATCCGGGTCGGCAAATTCGCTGACGATATTCCGTTGCAGCAGGTATTGGGACAGTTCCCGCCCGGTATAACCATAGGGCTTGGCGGAAAGGGTGATTTTCAGCGGCTCCTGACCGTACAGAACAAACCCCTGTTCTGTCAGTTTTTTCTTGACCGCGTTCACACGGGGGACAAATTCTTTCAGTCTGTCCGCCAGCCGTGCCAGGCCCGGGTTTGCCCCGTCCAGAGACTGCAAAATCAGGTAGGACGGGCTGGTGGAGCCGAAGAGAGCAAGGGCATTTTTCGCCCAGTTCTGAAATTCCGGCGTACAGTGCAGATAGGCCCCGCCGGTGAGCACCGGCAATGTCTTGTGGGCGGAGTCGCAGCAGAGATCCGCACCCAAATCCATAGGGTGCCGGGAGGGTTCCAGGAATTTCAGATACGCCCCGTGGGCGTTGTCTACCAGCAGCAGCGCCCCATGCCTGTGGCAAACCTCAGCGATTCCGGCAATATCCGCCACGTTCCCCAGATAATCCGGGCTGGTCAGATACACCGCCGTGGGCGTTTCCTGTTCCAATGCGGCTTCTACCGCTTCCGGGGTGAGATTACAGGACAAATAAGAGCCGCCGTTTTTGGGGTACAGCCAGCGCACATCCAAATCCAGCAGTGCCGCCCCGGTGAGGAAGGTCTTGTGGGCGTTGCGCCCGGCGGCGATTACCGGCGGTTTTCCGCGCTCCTTTGCCCACAGCACCGCCAGATACAGCATGGCCCGGATGCACTGGGAGGAACCTTCCGTGGAATAAAACGTGGGGCAGCCGAACAGACGGCTTGCGTTTTCCTCGCTTTTTTGGATGATGCCACTGGCCTCGTACAGGCTGTCTGCCCCGTCGATTTCCGTGATATCCAGATGTTCCACGCCAAGCTGGTTTTTCCCCTTATGTCCCGGCATATGCAGGCGGATGTTGTCTTTTGACCCGTAATCCCGGGCAAAATCACAGATGGGTGTGTCCATTTATTCCCCCAATGCCCGGGCTACGGCTACCATGATGGCGCACTCCATGCGCTTGCGGAACAGCTTGCAGCCGTATTCGTAGACACCGGTAACGCTGCCGGTGGCGTGGTAGGCATTTGCCGCGCAGCCGCCGGAGCAGTAGAGCCTTGCCCAGCAGTCCCGGCACTCCGGGTGGGCGTAGACGTTGCAGGCGGCGAACTCGCCCTGCACCTCGGTGTTGGTCACACCGTCCCAGATATTGCCCAGCCGGAACCGCTCCTCCCCCACGAACTGATGGCAGGGGTACAGGTCGCCCCAGGGGGTCACCGCCATGTACTCCGTGCCGCTGCCGCAGCCGGAAATCCGCTTGTAGATGCAGGGGCCGCCGGTGAGGTCAATCATATAATGGTAGAAGGTGAAGGGCCTGCCTTCCCTGTCCCGTTCCAGCATGAGCTGGGCCAGCTGTTCATACTGCTCCATGACGACGGGCATATCCTCCTCCGTCAGGGCGGAGGGGTCCCCGGCGGCGCAGACCACCGGCTCCATGCTCAGCTCGGTGAAGCCCAGATCCAGCATCTGCTGAATGTCCTTGAGAAAATCCGGGTTATTGTGGGTGAAGGTGCCCCGCATATAGTAGTCCTTCCCACCCCGGGCCTGCACAAACTTCTGGAACTTGGGCACGATCTTCTCCCAGCTGCCGTTTCCGGCGTAGTCCACCCGGAACCGGTCGTGGATTTCCTTCCGTCCGTCCAGACTCAGCACCACGTTGCTGCATTCCTTGTTTGCCCACTGGATGACATCGTCGTCCACCAGCACGCCGTTGGTGGTCAGGGTGAAGCGGAAATGCTTCCCCTTCTCCTGCTCAATGCTCCGGGCGTAGGCGACCAGATCCTTCACAACCTGAAAATTCATCAGCGGTTCGCCGCCGAAGAAGTCCACCTCCAGATTTTTCCGGGTGCCGGAATTTTCAATCAGGAAATCCAGCGCCCGCTTGCCCACCTCGAAGGACATCACCGCCCGCTCGCCGTGGTACTTGCCCTGACTGGCGAAGCAGTAGGAGCAGTTTAAGTTGCAGGTGTGGGCGACGTGGAGGCACAGGGCCTTCACCACCCCGGCGGTTTTCTGCTTGAGCTGCCCCGCCATGGGCGCGAAGGTATCGGGGGCGAACAGCTTGCCCGCGTCCTTCAGGCTCACCACCTGCCCATAGCATTCTTCCAGTTCCGCTTCGGTCAGGCTGGGATATTTCGACCCCATGGCCCGAAGCACTTCCTCCCGGCTATGGGTTTCAAACATGGCGATGATGTCATAGGCAACCTCGTCCACCACGTGCACCGCGCCGGAGCATACGTCCAGCACGATGTTATAGCCGCCTAATTGATACTGATGAATCATTTTTATCTCCTTCATAAAAAATGCCGCCTTCCGGCGGCATCCTTGTGCAATTACTTGCTTTCCTTGGCGCTCTCGCACTTCTGATTGGCAATGCCGCAGCTGGTCTTGCAGGCGGACTGGCAGGAAGTCTGGCACTCGCCGCAGCCGCCGTTCTTCGCGCTCTCGCAGAGGTTACGGGTATTCAGCGTCTTGATATGTTCCATGGTGAAATCCCTCCATTTACAGATTCATAGGGCGATTATAGCACGTTCGCGCGGGGAAGTCAATTGTGTGCCCTCAATTCCCGCCACAAATCGTCGTTCACTCCCGCACAAAACCGCTGGCCCCGCGCAGACTGATGACGATATAGCCGTCAAGCCGCGCGATGACCGGATGCGTCTTTGCGTTTGCCGGCAGCGGAAGCATCGCTGTTGCGATTCTCCTCATGTCTATGCCTCTCTTTGTCCCGTGATACCGACATGATGAAGCGGAGGCGGGTTTTCAATCCCGATTTTTCCCCAAAGCGTCCTCGTGCGCCAGCAGGAAGCGCTTGGCCGCGAGCCCTCCGGCATAGCCGGTCAGCGAGCCGTCCGCGCCGAGCACGCGGTGACAGGGGATGAGGATCGCGATGGGGTTGCGCCCGACGGCCCCGCCGACCGCCTGCGCGGACATGTGCGAAAGCCCGCGCTCCACCGCGATGCGCGCGGCCAGCGCGCCGTAGGTCGTCGTGTGTCCGTAGGGGATCTCCAGCAGCAGGCGCCAGACGGCCTGTGAGAACGCGCTGCCCCGCGGGGCCAGCGGCAGCGCGCGCGGGTCGGGCGCCTCCCCGGCGAAGTAGCGCGCGAGCCAGTCCTTTGCCGCATCCAGCACGGGCGCATCGCCCGGCACGCCCTCCTGCGGACACCCCTTCTGCCCGGGCAGCCACAGCCCGGTGAGCGCGCCGTCCTCCGCCGCCAGCGTGAGGTCCCCCAGCGGGGAGGGAAAGGCCGTTTGAAGCATCATGTCGGTTCCTCCTGTCGTTCCTCTGCGGGCATTATAGCACCGCGCGGCACGCACATCAACCGTCCGTTTCACTGGCGTAAAAATGCCCGCCCCGGCGAGGAGTGTCTGCCGGGGCGGGAAATATGCAATTATTCCGCGAACAGCGGCGTGGACAGGTACCTGTCGCCGGTATCCGGCAGCAGCGCCACGATGGTCTTGCCCGCATTCTCCGGGCGCTTGGCCAGCTGAATCGCCGCAAAGAGCGCGGCACCGGAGGAGATGCCCACCAGCACGCCCTCCTCACGGCCGACCCGCTTGCCGGTCGCGAACGCGTCGTCGTTCTCCACGGGAATGATCTCGTCGTAGATCTTCGTGTCCAGCACGTCCGGCACGAAGCCTGCGCCGATGCCCTGAATCTTGTGCGAGCCCGCGGTTCCCTTGCTCAGCACGGGCGAGGAGGCCGGCTCCACCGCGACGACCTTCACCGCCGGGTTCCGGCTCTTGAGGTACGCGCCGACGCCGGTGATCGTGCCGCCGGTGCCCACGCCCGCCACAAAGATGTCCACCTTGCCGTCGGTATCCGCCCAGATCTCCGGGCCGGTCGTCTTCAGGTGCGCCTCCGGGTTCGCCGGGTTGACGAACTGGCCGGGGATGAAGCTGTCCGGGATCTCGCGGGCCAGCTCGTCGGCCTTGGCGATGGCGCCCTTCATGCCCTTGGCGCCCTCGGTGAGCACCAGCTCCGCGCCGTAGGCGCGCATCAGCTGGCGGCGCTCCACGCTCATCGTCTCCGGCATCACGATGATGATGCGGTAGCCACGCGCGGCCGCCACGGACGCCAGGCCGATGCCCGTGTTGCCGGAGGTCGGCTCGATGATCACGGAGCCGGGCTTCAGCAGGCCCTTCTGCTCTGCATCGTCAATCATCGCCTTGGCGATGCGGTCCTTCACGGACCCGGCGGGGTTGAAGTACTCCAGCTTGGCCAGCACGCGCGCAGAAAGCGCGTCGTTCTTTTCGATGTGCGTCAGCTCCAGCAGCGGGGTTTTGCCGATCAGCTGGTCGGCGGATGTATAGATATGGCTCATGATGCGTTCCTCCATTCGTTGATTCATTTTCTGCGGACGGTCATGCGGTCCGCGTCAACATCGGAAGAACGAAGCGGTTCCCTCTCCCATCATTTAATACCAACCTTTCAAGTGGGTTAGTATGATTATATGCCGGGAGGGAGGATTCTGTCAAGAGTTTTTTCCAAAATCCGGGATTGATTTTCCGATTAACCCGGCTGTATAATAGGTTGATCGGAAAGGAGCGATTCGGATGCTGATTTCGACGAGGGGGCGCTATGCGCTGCGGGTGATGGTGGATCTGGCGGAGCACCGGTCGGAGGGCTATATTCCGCTCAAGGCCATCGCCGACCGGCAGGAGATCTCCGAGAAGTATCTGGAGAGCATCGTCGTGCTGCTGGTGAAGGCGAAGATGCTGGACGGCGTGCGCGGCAAGGGCGGCGGCTACCGGCTCACGCGCGCGCCCGGGCAGTATACGGTGGGCAGCGTGCTGCGGCTGACGGAAAAGTCGCTGGCGCCGGTGCCCTGCGTGGAGCAGGAGGGCTGCGCGCGCGCGGCGGAGTGCCGCATGCTGCCGCTGTGGCAGGGGCTCGACCGGGTCATCACCGAGTACCTGGACGGCTTCACCATCGAGGACCTCATGCGGCAGAGCGAGCCTGGCAACGACTATGTGATCTGATCCTGCTCCGCGTGCGGAGCGGGACGACTTTTGGCATGGGACGGACAGCCCCATGCCTTTTTTCTAACCCGAAACCGGCTTTTCCGGCCCCCCTGTGCATGGAGCAAATGGAGCCATGAATGCCGGAAAAAGGAAAAAAGGGGGTTGAAAAAAGCGAATACAGCAGTTATGATGTGAGTATTGCATCTGTAAAGCCCGGAAGCTGCAATTCCGGCGCGGCGGAGGCGGACGGGCCGCCCGATTCACTGCAAAGGGGAGAACGATGATGCACTTTCGCGACATGCCCTACCGGCGGGTCACCTATGAGGAGATCGAGGCGGAATACCGGGCGCTCTTCCGGGATGTGCAGGCTGTCGCCTGCGAGGATGACTGCCTGCGGGTTTTGCAGCGGCAGTACCGGCTCGGCGACGCCATGACCCCCATTGACCTGTGCTATGTCCGCCACGGCATGGACGTGAACGACCCGTTCTATGCGCGGGAGCAGGCCTATTACGACGACATCGGGCCGAAAATCTCGGCGCTGAGGAACCGCTTCGGCGAGCTGCTGGTGAAGTCGCCCTTTGCGGACTGCTTCGAGCGGCTGATGGGGTCCTTCGCGTTCACCCTCATCCGCACGGGGCTCATGGGCGACGACAGCAGCCTGATCCCGCTTCAGCAGGAGGAAAACGCGCTGCTGAGCCGCTACAACCAGCTGGTGTCCAACGCGAAGGCGGACTACGGCGGCGTCCGGGTCAGCCGCAGCAGCCTGGCCCGGGACCAGCAGTCCCCGGACAGGGCGGTCAGGCGCAGGGCGTATCAGGCCGCCGTCGATTCCTGGGAGGAGCAGCGCGCAGAGCTGGAGGACATCTACGACAGCCTGGTGAAAAACCGCGACCGGCAGGCAAAGGCTCTGGGCTTTGCGAGCTTTGTGGAGCTGAGCTACCTGCGCATGAACCGCATCGGCTACACGCCGGAGGATGTGCGGCGCTTCCGGGAGCAGGTGAAGGCGCAGCTGGTGCCCGTGGCGGCGGCGCTCTGCGAGCGCCGCAGGCAGCGGCTGGGGCTTGAGCACCTGTACCCCTACGACGACGGGATCTTCTTTCCGGAGGGCAATCCCGTGCCGCTGGGGGATGAGCAGTTCTGCCTTCGCATGACCCGGCGCATGTACGGCGAATTGTCCCCGGAGACGAAGGCCTACATCGACTTTCTGATGGACAACGGCCTGTACGATGTGACCATGCGGGACGGCAAGCTCTCGGGCGGCTACTGCACGCAGCTTGAAGCCTATCGCGCGCCGTTCATCTTCGCCAACCTTGACGGCACCAGCGAAAACGCCTACATCATGACGCACGCGGGCGGGCACGGCTTCTACTTCTATCTCAAGCGCGGCGAGGCCATCCGCGAGCGCGGCTGGTATACGCCGGAGATGGCGGAGACGCACGCCTGCGGGCGTTTATCGCCGGGCAGAGAGCGCAGATCCGCTCCGCCCGCGACGACCACAAGAACTGCGTCGAGCTCTACCGCAGGCGGCTGGCGCGCGAGATCAACGAGGCCTACGACGAGAAGGAGAAGGCGGCGGCGCCCGCGGAGCGGGAAAGGCTCGCCGCGGAGCGGGCGGCCCGGCTGAAGGCGGCGTCCAAAGAGAACATCGTCACGCAGATCCAGATGATCTTCCAGGATCCGATCGCCTCGCTGGACCCGCGCATGACGGTCCGGGAGATCATCGCGGAGGGCCTGCGGATTCAGGGCATCCGGGACCCCGCGTACATCGATCAGAAGGTGTTCGAGATGCTCGAGCGCGTGGGCCTGGTCCGGGAGCACGCCGGGCGCTATCCCCACGAGTTCTCCGGCGGCCAGCGCCAGCGCATCGGCATCGCCCGGGCCATCGTCATGAATCCCGAGCTGATCATCGCGGATGAGCCGGTCAGCGCGCTGGATGTTTCCATCCAGGCGCAGGTCATCAACCTGCTCAACGAGCTCCGGGAGGAGATGAAGCTGACGGTCCTCTTCATCGCCCACGACCTGTCCGTCGTGAAGTACTTTTCCGACAGGATCATCGTGATGTACTTCGGCAGGATCGTGGAGATCGCACAGGCCGACGAGCTGTTTGCCCATCCGCTTCACCCGTACACGCAGTCCCTGCTCTCGGCCATCCCCCTGCCCGATCCCCATGATGAGCGGCAGCGCAGGCGGACGGTCTATGTGCCCGGCGGGGCGCAGGACGGCGAGCAGCCCGAGCTGCGGGAGGTCGCGCCCGGTCACCTGGTCAGCTGCACCCGCAGCGGGCTGGAAGCGTGCCGGAGAAAGCTGGGGCAGGCATGAACAGAAAAAAGACGCTGATCACCTGGGCAATCCTGCTGGCCGTGGAGGCCGCCATCGTGCTGCTCGTGGCCGGCTTTGAGCTGAGCAGCCGCGGAGGCGGGACCGCCCCGCTCATGCAGTCCCTGAGCGACGGCTTTTTCGCCGCCTCCGTGCTGGTCATCGGCTGCGGCCTGCTGGTCTGCATCCAGGAGGCGGGCAATTTCTACGGTATCCAGTTTCTTTTTCACACGCTGACGCGCCGGTTTTTCCCGAACAGGGAGCGCGCGGACAGCAAAACGACCTACTTTGACTACTGCCTGGAGAAGAGAGAGCGGCGGGCGGCGGAGGGCAAATCCCCGGCGAAGGCGGCGATGCTCCTGTCGGGGCTTGGCTGCCTGGCGCTGGCCGTGCTGTTCACCGCGCTGTTCTACAGGCTGTCGTGAGCGGCGGAGGAGGGAAAGAGCGATATGGACGCGGCATACAGCGCGGAGGGGAAGACCCTCAGCATCCTCGGGGACAGCTATTCGACCTTCGCGGGGTACATCCCCGAGGGGCAGGCGACCTACTATCCGCGGCCGGAGGCCGTGCCGGACGTGCTGCGCGTGGAGGACACGTGGTGGCATCAGCTCGCGGCGAGCCGGGGCATGCGGATTCTGGCAAACGACAGCTACTCCGGCTCGACGGTCTGCGCGGATGTGCGCGACGGGCAGCCGCCGGAGTCAGCATTCATCGTGCGCATGCACAGGACGCTGTCGGGCGCGGGCATCGGCGGCGAGCGGCCGGATGTGATCGTGCTCTTCGGCGCGACCAACGACAGCTGGCTGGACAGGCGGATCGGGCAGGTGCAGTTTGACGGCTTCACGCAGGAGGACCTGCACGCCGTGCTGCCCGCGTACTGCCACATGGTGGCGTATGTCACGCAGCACAATCCGCAGGCGCGGGTGCTCTGCGTCATCAACGACATCATCAAGCCGGAGATCCGGTCGGGCATGCTGGCGGCGGCACGGCACGTCCA
>CAMFBN010000046.1 GCA_945948535.1 uncultured Clostridia bacterium | reverse complement strand
CTATGCCGCAAAAATGTAGCATAGGGGTAGCACTAAATTAACTTAATGATATTGGGATTTCTCCGCTCCTTCGTGTATAGTGACATAGTGATAACGATACCGAGTGATACCCAATGGTGTAACGAATATAAACAGCCTGTGCACGCATTGGCCGCCCGCCCTGCGGGCTACGCATTGGCTGGCGGCACTGCCGCCTTATTCCAATTCGAACGCGCCGGTATACAACCGGTAGTAGGTTCCCTTTTGGGCCAGCAGCTCCTCGTGGCTGCCCCGCTCGATGATGTGCCCGTGATCCAGCACCATGATGCAGTCGGAATTGCGGATGGTGCTTAAGCGGTGGGCAATGACGAAGACCGTCCTGCCGTGCATCAGGGCGTCCATGCCGTCCTGCACCAGCTTTTCCGTGCGGGTGTCGATGGAGGAGGTGGCCTCGTCCAGAATCATCACGGGAGGGTCGGCAACCGCCGCCCGGGCAATGGCAATCAGCTGCCGCTGGCCCTGAGACAGGCTGGCCCCGTTGCCGGTGAGCACCGTCTGATAACCCTGAGGCAGACGGGTGATAAAGTCATGGGCATTGGCCAGCTTCGCTGCCTTGATGCAGTCCTCGTCCGTCGCGTCCAGCTTGCCGTAGCGGATGTTATCCATCACCGTGCCAGTGAACAGGTTGGTCTCCTGCAAAACCACGCCCAGAGACCGCCGCAGATCGGGCTTGGCGATTTTGTTGATGTTGATGTTGTCGTAGCGAATTTTGCCGTCGGCAATGTCATAGAAGCGGTTAATCAGGTTCGTAATGGTGGTCTTGCCCGCGCCGGTGGCGCCCACGAAGGCGATTTTCTCGCCGGGATGGGCGTACAGCGTCACATCATGCAGCACAGTCTTGTCTGGCACATAGCCGAAATCCACCCCGTTCATGGTGATGTCGCCCTTCAGCTCGGTGTAGGTCACGGTGCCATCTGCCTTGTGAGGGTGCTTCCACGCCCAGTGACCGGTACGCTTGTCGGTTTCGGTGATATTGCCGCTGCCGTCAATTTCCGCGTTGACCAGCCGGACGTAGCCCTCGTCCTGCTCCGGCTCCTGGTCCATCAGTTCAAAAATCCGCTCCGCGCCGGCAAGGGCCATGACGATGGAATTGATCTGGTTGGACACCTGAGAAATGGGCATATTGAAGGAACGGGACAGGGTCAGGAAGCTGATAAGCTTGCCCACGCTCAGCAGTCTGCCGCCGGAGAACACCGTGAGCAGACCGCCGATAATGGCAAGCAGCGCGTACTGGGCGTAGCCAAGATTGTTATTCAGGGGGCCCATACAGTTGGAGTAGGCGCCCGCCAGGTAGGCATCTCCCCGCAGCTTCTCGTTCAATTCGTCAAACTGCTGTTTGCAGGTATCCTCGTGGGTGAAAACCTTCACCACCCGCTGACCGTTGATCATTTCCTCCACATAGCCATTCACCGCGCCCAGAGAGCGCTGCTGACCAATGAAAAATTTGGCGGAACGGCCCGCGATCACCTTGGTTGCAAAGACGATGACCAGAACGGTGAGCAGCTGCAAAACCGTCAGAATCGGTGAGGTAATGAGCATCGTCACCAGCACCACCACCAGCGTCACAACGCTGGACGCGCACTGGGGGATAGACTGGGAGATCATCTGCCGCAGGGTATCGATGTCGCTGGTGTAGCGGCTCATGATATCGCCGGCGGTGTGGGTGTCAAAGTAACGGATGGGCAGGGTCTGCATATGGGTGAACATCTGGTCCCGGATGGTCTTCTGGGTGCCCTGACTGACCTTCACCATCAGGAAGTTGCACAGGAAGGAGGACACCATGCCCACAAGGTAAATGCAGGCCATCATGGTCAGGAATCGGAAAAGGGGCCCAAAATCGGGACTCACCTGCCCCAGCATGGGGGTGATGTAGTCATCCACCAGCGTGCCCAGGGAGGCGGAGCTGGCGGCCTGGGCCACGGCGCTGAACACCACGCACAGGCCTACTACAATCAGAGTACCCCGGTATTTGAGCATATAGGACAGCAGGCGGGATAAGGTCTGCTTCGGTTTTTTCTCCAGGCGGCCGTCGCCGCGCATTCTGACAGGAGGCATTTATTCCATCGCTCCTTTCGTCTGGGATTCGTAGACCTCGCGGTAGATATCGCTGGTCTTCAGAAGTTCGTCATGCTTTCCCTGGGCCACGATTCTGCCGCCGTCCATGACCAGAATCAGGTCGCACTCCTGCACCGAGGCGATGCGCTGGGCGATGATGATTTTTGTGGTTTCGGGAATCTCCCCGGACAGGGCCTGCCGGATGGAGGCGTCGGTGCGGGTATCCACAGCGGAGGTGGAGTCATCCAGAATCAGAATCTTCGGCTTTTTCAGCAGGGCCCGGGCAATGCACAGCCGTTGCTTCTGGCCGCCGGAGACGTTGGTGCCGCCCTGCTCGATGTGGGTATCGTAACCATCCGGGAAGGAGCGGATAAATTCATCGGCGCAGGCAATCTGACAGGCATGGGTGATCTCTTCATCCGTAGCGTTGGGATTGCCCCAGCGCAGATTTTCCCGGATGGTACCGGAGAACAGCACGTTTTTCTGCAAGACCATGGACACCGCGTCCCGAAGAGTCTTCACGTCATAGTCCCGGACATCCACGCCGCCGACCTTTATGCTGCCCTCGCTGGCGTCATACAGTCTGGGAATCAGCTGCACCAGTGTGGATTTACCGGAGCCGGTGCCGCCCAAAACGCCCACAGTCATGCCGGAAGCTATGTGCAGGTTGATGTTTTCCAGCGCGTCCCGGTCGGCGGTTTTGGAATACCGGAAGGACACGTTGTCAAAGTCCACAGAGCCGTCTTTCACGGTTTCCACAGGATTCTCATGATTTTTCAGCTCCGGCTGCTCCTCCAGGATTTCCGTGGTCCGGCGTGTGGGGGCACGGGACATGGTGACCATGACGAACACCATGGACAGCATCATGAGGGAGCTGAGAATCTGGGTGGTAAAAGTGAACATGGAGGTCAGCTGACCGGTGGTCAGGCCCATAGCGGCATTGTTTCCGGAGGCCACCACCATGGTGGCGCCCACATAGGAGATCACCAGAATGCAGGTGTACACCGCGAACTGCATCAGGGGGTTGCCGAAGGCCATGGTCTGCTCGGCCTTGCAGAAATCCTTGTAAATGCTCTCGGACACGGAGGAGAATTTGTCCGTCTCCCGATCCTCCCGGACGAAGGATTTCACCACCCGGATGCCGTGGACGTTCTCCTGCACCACGTTGTTCAGCTTGTCATAGGTCTTGAACACCCGGTCAAACACCGGGAACACCATACGGATCAGGATGAACAGACCCAGCCCCATCAGCGGCAGCACCACGCAGTAGATTACGCAGAGCCGGGGGCTGACGGAAAAGGCGTTGGCCGTCGCCAGAATCAGCATCATGGGGCAGCGGATCGCCATACGGATCAGCATTTGGAAGGTCATCTGGATATTCGCCACGTCCGAGGTCAGCCGGGTGACGATGGACGCGGTGGAGAATTTATCGATGTTGGCAAAATCAAAATCCTGTACCTTATAATACATATCGTGGCGCAGGTTCCGGGCAAAGCCCGTGGCGGCGTAGGACGCCATCACCGCGGAGGCGATGCCGAAAATCAGGGAAATCAGGGCGTACAGCACCAGCAGGCCGCCGTTGCTGACGACGGCTCCCATGTTGCCCACGCTGACGCCCTCGTCCACCACCTTCGCCAGCACCAGCGGGATTTTGGTTTCCATGTAAACCTCGCCCACCATGCAGACCGGGGCCAGAATCGCGGGCCATTTGTACTCCCGGACACACCGGGAAAGCGTCTTTATCATGCTTTGTTCTCCTCCTTACTCCCGCACCCGTTATCCGGGCGCACATTGTCGATGGCGCGCTGCAAAAATTGGGTAAACAGCGTCTTTTCCTCCGGGGTAAAGCCCTGCACAATGCGGCTTTCATTTTCTGTGATTACCGCGTGCATCCGCTCGTAGCAGGCAAGGCCCTTCCCGGAAATGATAATCTGTCTGCTTCGGCGGTCGTTGGGGTCCGTCTTCAGCTCCAGAAAGCCCTTCTGTTCCAGCCGGGACAGCAGGCCCGAGACGGTTGGATGGGTCAGGTGCAGCTCCGCCTCCACATCCTTGGCATAGGTGGGCTGCTCCCCCCGGTGGACAACGAAGGCCATGAGCCGTCCCTGCGCGGCAGTCAAATTCAGTTTATTCAGCGCGTCCGTCATGGTCTGATCGGTGCACCAGTGGAGAATCCGAATCAGGTGCCCGTAATGCACGCTCAAGTCCTCACCCCCAAATAAATACGTAGCGTGCTACATAATAGCAGATTCTACGAAAGTACGCAAGGGGTTTTGTAAATTGTTTACAATTTCTTCCCATTTGTATGACCGGCACAGCCTGCGCATATACTACGGCTGAGGTGACAGAAATGAAAGAGGACGAAAAAAAGCCGCTTTCCTGGGAAGCGGCTGACCCCAAGCCCCCGGTGATTCATTCCGGGCGGATGGAGAACAAAACACGGAATTAAAAAATAACAGGGCCGGTTTCCCGACCCTGCTATTCATACATTTTCAGGCTTAGCCGTTGGCGCGCATCTGAGCGAAGCACTCGCTGCAGTACACAGGACGGTCAGTCTTGGGCTGGAAGGGCACCTTGGCCTCGCCGCCGCAGCGAGCGCAGGTAGCGGTGAAGAACTCACGGGGGGCACGGGTGGCGTTCTTGCGAGCGTCACGGCAAGCCTTGCAGCGCTGGGGCTCATTCTGGAAGCCGCGCTCTGCGTAGAACTCCTGCTCACCGGCGGTGAACACGAACTCGTTGCCGCACTCTTTGCAAACTAAAGTCTTATCTTCGTACATGAAAAAATACCTCTCTTCGGTTTGTTGTTGCCCCGTGAAATTCCACCTGAAAAATGATATAACGCAGGGTCATAGATTATTGTTGGCAAACTCTGCCACAAGACGGATTATACACACATGGGGACATTTTGTCAATCCTTAATAAAAAAATTTCCCCAATAATTTCTGGTTTATGCAACTTTCACCGCTGGTTTTTCGTCATTAAATGGAGAACTGGGCCTGTCCCTCATAGGGGATGTGCAGATGGTCGTAGGCAAGGGCCGTGACACAGCGGCCCCGGGGAGTGCGGGTCAGAAAGCCCAGCTGCATGAGATATGGCTCGTACACATCCTCCAGCGTCACCGCCTCCTCGCCGATGGTGGCAGCCAGGGTTTCCAGTCCCACCGGGCCGCCGCCGTAGTTCTGAATGATGGCGGTGAGCATCCGGCGGTCGATGTTGTCAAGACCCAGCTCATCCACCTCCAGCCGTTTCAGGGCAAGCTTGGCGGCCTCCTGCGTAATGGTGCCGTCCCCCATGACCTCGGCAAAGTCCCGGACCCGCCGCAGAAAACGGTTGGCGATCCGGGGGGTGCCCCGGCTCCGGGAGGCGATTTCCATAGCCCCCGCTTCCTCAATGGGCATTCCCAGAATGGTGGCGGAACGGGTGACAATTTTCGCCAACTCCTCCGGGGTGTACAGTTCCAGCCGCAGATTCACGCCAAACCGGTCCCGCAGCGGTGCGGACAGCTGGCCCGCCCGGGTGGTAGCCCCCACCAGCGTGAATTTGGGCAGGTCAAGGCGGATGGAATTGGCGCTGGGGCCTTTGCCCACGATGATGTCGATGGCAAAATCCTCCATAGCGGGGTAGAGAATCTCCTCCACCACCCGGTTCAGGCGGTGGATTTCGTCAATGAACAGAATATCCCCGGGGTTCAGGTTGGTCAACAGCGCCGCCAGGTCCCCGGGCTTTTCAATGGCGGGGCCGGAGGTCACCCGGATGCCCGCCCCCATCTCATTGGCAATCACCCCCGCCAGTGTGGTCTTACCCAGACCGGGCGGGCCGTAGAGCAGGGTGTGATCCAGCGGCTCATTGCGGCGGCGGGCCGCTTCAATATAGACGGACAGGTTGCTTTTCGCCTTCTCCTGACCGGTGTAGTCCGCCAGCAGCTTGGGCCGCAGACCGATCTCCCCCGCGTCCTGGGGCGCGAAGGTGGGGGAAATGATAGGGCTGTCCAGTTCCTGTGAAAATTCCAAACTCATGATATCCTCCAAACATTCTGTAGGGCGGGGGCTTGCCCCCGCCGTGTAGGTCTATGCTTCCGCTTTGCGGACGGCGGGGGCAAGCCCCCGCCCTACAGTGACGTTTCCAACAATCAGCCCTTCATGACCATAGCCCTGAGGGCGTGGCGCACCATTTCCTCCGTGGACGCATTGGGGTCCACGCCCTTCAGCGCCGCGCTGATTTCGGTGGGGGAATAGCCCAGCTCCTGCAGGGCCGCGTGGGCCAGTGCCGCGCTGCTTCCCTGCTGGGCAGGCACAGCGGTGGCGCTTCCTGCGGAGAAGTCCAGCTCCATGCCACCTCCGCCGATTTTATCCTTCAATTCCAGAATAATTCGCTGGGCGATCTTCTTGCCGATGCCCTGGGCGGCGGTGAGCATCTTTTCGTCCCCGGTCATGACTGCCAGGGTAAAATTCTGAGGCCCGCCGGCGGACAGAATCGCCATGGCCGCCTTGGGGCCGACGCCGTTGACGGAAGTCAGCAGCTCATAGCACCGCTGCTCCTCCCGGCTGGAAAAGCCGTACAGGTCAAAGGCATCCTCTCGGATGGACTCGGTAATATACAGCCGGGCGCTCTGGTTCAGCTTGAGCTGCCCGGCAGTGTAGGCGGTGACACGACAGCCGTAGCCCACGCCGCCGCAGTCGATCACCGCCAGCCCCGGCTCCAAAACCGCCACCTTGCCGGAAACATAGTATAACATAGAGAACCCCCTGTTTCGTAGGGCGGGATCATGACCCCGCCGCATTGGTCAGTTTGCCGCTTCGCGGTCGGCGGAGTCATGACTCCGCCCTACAGCCCCTGCTGCGCACGGGCAAGCAGGGAGGTACTGGACCGGGCGTGGCACAGGGCGATGGCCACGGCGTCCGCCGCGTCATCCGGCTTGGGCACCGCGCTCAGGTGCAGCAGCCGTTTCGTCATATCCTGCACCTGATGCTTGGTGGCGTTGCCGTAGCCCACCACCGCCTGCTTGACCTGCATGGGCTTGTACTCGAAAATCGGCACCCCCGCCTGCCGCACCGCCAGCAGAATCACCCCGCGGCTCTGGGCCACGTTGATGCCTGTGGTCACGTTCTGCCCGAAGAACAGTTCCTCGATGGCTACCGCCTCCGGCTGGGACACCCGCAGAAGCTCCACCATATCGTTGTAAATCACTTCCAGCCGCCAGGCGAACTCCGTATTCGGCGCTGTGGTGATGGCGCCGCAGTTGAGAAGCCGGTACTGCCCCCGCCGAGCCTCAATCAGGCCGAAGCCGGTGATGCCGTAGCCCGGGTCGATTCCCAGAATTCGCATTACAGCCCACCCCGGGCCATGTTCACGATCTGCCCGATCACCAGCAGAAGAAACAGCGCAAGGCCGATCCGCGCGCCCCAGACCTGCCACGCTGGGCGGGGCGCATAGCCTTCCTGCCGCTCCAAATCTTCTTTTTCTTCCATAGTCTTCACCTCTTGCGCATATCATAGCACATTTGTTTCAAAATTCCTAGCGGCATTTTTAAAAAAACAGTTGACAATTGGCAGTTGACAGTTGACAATAAAGAATGCTTATCCAAATTTTTTCAACCGACAAAAGGAGGCCGCGATGGCAATTACCCTTTACAAAGAAAAGGCCCCGGTCCGGGGCGTACTGTTCGACGTGGACGGCGTGATTCTGGATACGGAGTGTCTGTACTCCCGGTTCTGGATGGAGGCCTGTCACTTCTACGGCTTTCCTATGACCAAGGAGCAGTCCCTGCAAATGCGCAGTCTCAATAAAACCGCCGGGCAGGAAAAATTTCACGAACTGTTTGGCCCAAAGGCCGATTACACCACCATCCGCTTAAAACGCATCGAACTGATGGACGCCTTCATCGAAAAAGAAGGCGCGGCGGCAAAGCCGGGCATCTGCACCCTGCTGGACGCGCTGGATGCCAGAGACATTCCCTGCGCCATCACCAGCTCCTCCCCCCGGCAAAGGCTGGAGTGTTACCTGACTCCGCTGAACCTGTACCACCGCTTTCAAAAGGTGGTCACCGGCTACGATGTCCCCCGGGGCAAGCCGGAACCGGACATCTACCTGCGGGGCGCGGCGGGACTGGGCCTTCCGCCGGAAGGCTGCCTTGCGCTGGAGGACTCCCCCGCCGGAATTCTGTCGGCTTACCGTGCCGGCTGCCTGCCGGTGCTGATTCCCGATCAGGATTGCCCCGGTGAGGATACTCTGTCCCTGCTGTACGCCAAAGCGGATACGCTGGCAGATGTCATTGCGCTTCTGGATTAACACTCCAAACGAGAGGAACACCATGGAAGCCGCCCGGACTTCCACCATGGAGGTGGCTCTCCGGCGGATTTTGCAGGAAATGACCAACGGCTATCCGGGATAAGGAGTTCACCAAAGGAGGAACGGATATGAAAACAGCTTTCAGGCTACTTACCGCGCTTGGGGCGCTTTTGCTGCTCACCGGCTGCGGCGGGGAACCAGCCCCCGCTTACCGGCAGGTCAATCCTGAGGAGGCCGCCGCCATGATGGAATCGGAAACGGACTACATTCTTCTGGACGTGCGTACCCGGCAGGAATACGAGCAGGGCCACATTCCCGGCGCAATCTGCGTTCCCAACGAAGCCATTGGCTCCGAGGAAATCCCGGCGCTTCCCCACAGGGAGCAGCTGATTCTGGTCTACTGCCGCAGCGGCAACCGCAGCAAGCAGGCCGCCCAGAAGCTGGCAGACCTGGGCTACACCAACGTTGTGGAATTCGGCGGCATCCTCAGCTGGACCGGGGAGACCGTCTCCGGCGGCGGGCAGTCCTGACAGCAGCACAAAAGCCCCTCTTTCCGTGAGAAAGAGGGGCTTTCCTATCCGCCGAAAACGTGGTGCAGGGTCTGCACCACCTCGTCAATATCGATGGGCTTGGAAATAAAGCCGTTCATGCCGCACCGGGCCGCTGCCCTGCGGTCCTCGTCGAAGGCGTTGGCGGTCATGGCAAGGATGGGAATATGGGCCAACTCCGGGTCTGCCAGCCCGCGAATGCGGCGGGTGGCCTCGAAGCCGTCCATCACCGGCATCTGAATATCCATCAGCACCAGGTCGTAGGTGCCGGGCGCAGCGGTGGAAACCTTGTGCACCGCCGCGGAGCCGTTCTCCGCCGTATCGATGACAAAGCCGTACTCGTTCAGAATCTCCAGCGCAATCTCCCGGTTCAGGTCGTTGTCCTCCGCCAGCAGCAGGCGCTTGCCCCTGAAATTCGCCGCCTCGCCGGCAGGAGGCAGGCTTTCCTGGTTCTTCCTCTGCCCCAGAGCCGTCAGCAGGGACTCCCGCAGGTCGGACAGGAACATGGGCTTGGAGCAGAACGCGGTAACGCCCGCCGCCTTCGCCTCAAGCTCAATGTCCGCCCAGTCGTAGGCGGTGAGAATGATAATGGGCGTGTCATCCCCCAGCGCGCGGATCTGACGGGTCACTTCGATGCCGTTCATATCCGGCAGCCGCCAGTCGATGATGTAGGCGTGAAAGGGGTCGTTCAGTTCCAGGGACTGCCGTGCCCGGAGGACGGCCTCCTTGCCGAACATCGTCCACTCCGAGCGCATTCCCACCTGCACCAGCATCTTTGTCACGCTGTCACAGGTATTGAAGTCATCGTCCACCACCAGCGCCTTCAGGCCCACCAGCTCCCGAATTTTCTCCACATTTCTGCGCTCGGATTGCAGCCGCAGGGCCAGTCGGATGACGAACTCCGTGCCCTTCCCCTTCTGGGTAAGCACCTCGATCTCACCGCCCATCATGTCAAGGATGTTCTTGGTAATCGCCATGCCCAAACCGGTGCCCTGCGTGTGGCTGACCGTAGAGGTCTGTTCCCGCTCAAAAGGCTCAAAAATGTGGGCGGCAAATTCCTGACTCATGCCGATGCCCGTATCCTTCACCCGGATTTCGTACAGGCCCTCCCCCTTTGGGGCGTTGGGCAGCTGAGAAACCCGGACGGACACGGTGCCGCCGGGAGGCGTAAATTTGATGGCGTTGGACATCAGATTCAGCAGCACCTGATTCAGCCGGGTCTTGTCGCAGTACACGTCCTCATCCGCCACATCCATGATGTCCATGTACAGCTCCAGCTGCTTGGCGTTGATCTGACCGCTGATAATATTCCTGAGATCGTGAAAAATGTCCGCCAGATTGGCCGCCTGCTCCTCGATCTTCAGCTTACCGCTTTCGATGCGGCTCATATCCAGCACATCGTTGATAAGGCTCAGCAGATGGTTGCTGGAGGATAGAATCTTCGACAGATAGTCCTTGACCTTTTCCGTGCTGGTGACATTGGCGATTGCCAGCGTGGTAAAGCCGATGATGGCATTCATCGGCGTGCGGATGTCATGGGACATATTGCTCAGGAAGGTGCTCTTTGCCTTGTTGGCGCTCTGGGCCACGTTGACCGCGTCCTCAAGGGCCTGATTGGTCCGTCTTTCCTTGGTTCGGTCGGACAGAACCAGAATATATTTCTTGCGTCCCCGGATCTCCCGGCACAGGGCCGTACCATGGAACCAGCGGTCCTCCCCGGTTTTCCGGTGGACATATTCCCGGTCCCAGTCCACCTGCTGCCCGGGCTGGATCGCCAGCAGCTGGTCGAAAATCAGAGGGATCTCCCGGTTCTTCACCGTCTCATCCAAAACGCGGATATTCGCCCGGGCCTCCTCCTCCGGGACGCCCACCAGCTTTTCAATGTTGGGGCTGAGGTAGTCCACGTGGAGGTCCTTTGCGCTCAGCATCATGAAGATATCGTCCACCTTGCGCGACAGGGTGGTAAACAGCTCCTCCCGGTAGAGCAGCTCCGTATCCTTCTTTCTCAGGTTCCGCCGGTTCCTGCGAATCACGTAGGTCATCAGCGCCGCCTCGATACCGATGGCAATGACGATGACCAGAATCAGTGTTGTGGACTGAAGCCGGTTCATACTGGCGTTGACCACCGCCGTGGGTACAATGCCCAGAACGACCCAGTCCTCGAAATTCGCGGATTCGTAAATCAGATAATAGCTGGTGCCGCCGGCCTGAAACACCGCCGCGCCGGGATTTCCGCTGCGGAAATCGCTGCTGATGGTGTCGATATCCTCCGCGCTCAGATTGGAGTAATCCCGCAGCATGGCAAGCACGTTGTAGATTTCTCTGGGCTGATTATCCGAGCCGTCCACCACAATCCGCCCGTCCGGGCGAACCACATAGCTGTTGGACTGCCCGTTAAAGGCGGAAATTTCAAGCGATTCTACCAGATCGTCATTGGTAAAGCTGATGGCGATGGCTTCATACGCAAAGCCCCGGTAGCTTCCGTGGGCGGCGGGCACGGCAAACACCATGATCTGGGGCTGTCCCGGCACCACGGCATTCACCACAACATCCTTATGCTCCAGAATCAGGGCAGGCAGCTCCTCCTTCATGTCGAGATACCCGCTGTCGCCGGACACCGTCCGGTAGCTGCCCTCCCGGGAGATGAAGTAGAAGTCCGTAAAACCGGTCTCCTCCTTTGCCTGGGCGGCAAAGGCATCGATCTGACGGTCACTGACCGCGCTTTGCAGGTAGGGGGTCCACATGTGCATGGCGCCCCAGTTCCTGCCGACCAGCGAATACATGGACTGGTTCGCCTGATGGTAAATCTCCCGCAGATGCTCTGTACTCTCCGTGTAGATCGTCCGGGTCACGAACCCATAATACCAGATACCCACCACGCCAAGTCCAATACACAGAGCAATGGCAGCAAGCATTGCTGTCAGGCGTTTGCGCACGAAATCCCCTCCATTCCCGTTGATTTTCATTATCTGCTCCGAATCGTCACATAGTCCGAAGGCTTCTTCAGCTGGTTTCCGCCGCTCAGGGCGGAGACCAGCAGCTCGTATCCCAGCTGCTTGTCAGAGGTCAGCTTGTCGAGAAGGTTCTGGGGCATGGGGCAGTTGCAGTAATAGGATGCCTCGATAAAATTCAGATCCCCCAGCATCAAAACGGAATAGACGGCGTTTTCATCCAGTTCCCTGCCGTTTCTTGTAACCCGGGTCAACGTATACGCTCCGGTGCCGTCGGTGGTGACGGTATATTCCAGCCCGCTGGTCACCGGCATCAGGCCGCCCCGGATGGGGTTGGAGCCGTCTTCCTTCACATCCACCAGCCACTGCATGAGCGTTTTCAGTTCCCCGCCGGTAAAGCTGCCGTGCCGGAGATACAGACGGTTGGCGGTGAGCCAGTGCAGCTGCTGCGCGGTATACTCCCCGGCAAACACCGGCGCGGCAACCACGCTGGTATAGCCGATGGCAACATCGGCGCCCCACTGCTCCCGCGCCGTATTGACCACAGCGGAGGCTGCCGGGCTGCCGTGGTCCCCCATGGCGTAATCGTAGCCGGTTTTCTGGGTGGTGATGATCGTTTCCTTCGGCGGAACCGTGTGGGCAGTCAGCTGTTTGTTAAAGTCCCTGTAGGCTTCCTCCGCGCCGTACTCCTGCCGGATCATCTTCCGCACCACATTCTCGGAAACCGCGAAAATTTCGGTGGATGCCAGCCGGATATACAGGTGATTGCGGTTGATACAGTCCTGTACCAGAGAAAAGGTGCTGCCCAGCTGGGTCTGTACATTTTTATTGTAGCTCAGCAGCGCGCTGCCGGGCTCCAGACGGCTCTGACCGTCCTGACTGAACAGGGCGTTCAGTATCCGCTGAACCGCCGCGTTCTTTTCCGGGTCCTGCTCCACCTGCCGGTTCACCGCCACCTGGCAGTGGGGGTAGGTCAGCAGCCAGCTGTCCTCGGCGGTCTCCCCGAAGTAGGGCAGCATGGCGCAGTTCACGCCCTCATTCTGGCGGAACATCACGCAGTCCGTGGCGGTGCCGCGAATCATGGCGGTTTTGCCGGCGAAGAAATCCGGGGCCATGGGATCGTAGTCCATCTCCGCGTCCGCCGGTTCCGTCCGGGTATCCTGAAGGTACTGCTGGAATTTCTCGAATACCCGGGGCCAGACCTGATCGTCCAGACCCACCGGGTTTTCCGGCGTCTCGCTCTCGTACCCTATCCGCCACAGCATTCCTTCCATGCTCATCAGCTCCGGAATGGCGCAGCCCTGCAGGGCCTCCATGCAGGAATAGTCCTCGTCATAGTCGTTGACATAGCCGTTGATACCCAGCTCCTCAAAACGGCGGCACACATCGGCAAACTCCGCGTAATTGGTGGGCAGCGGGATGCCGTACTTCTCGAACAGGTCCAGATTGGCGATGTAGCCATCCACCTCGGCGCACATGGGCAGCCACCGGACCGCGCCTCCCGGCTCCCGGTTGTTTTCCAGATAGCTGTCATAGAAGGTGCCCGCCACCTCAGTCTGGCTCAGGTCCATTAGAAGATCCGACAGATTTTCCGCGTCGTTCAGGGAAAACCGGCGGCAGGTAATGATATCCGGCAGAGCACCCCGGTCGTTCAGGTCGGAATAGAAGTCCATCGTATTGTACCCCACCACAAAGGTAAAGTCGATCTCCGGAAACTGCTCCGCCAGCCAGGGCGACAGGGCCTTGGTCATGGTTTTATCCCACAGGTACATGGTGATGGGCACCCGTGCCTGCTCCTGTTTGTTTGCGGCACAGCCTGCGGCGCCAAGCAGCACCGTCAGAACCGCGATCAGCGCAATCAGTCTCTTTTTCATCGGTTGGAGTCCTCAGACATACGGTCTTTCCTAAGGAACCTCTGATTCAAACCGCACCGGCGGGGCAAAAGATCCGCTGCTCAGCCGAAGACGATTTGTTCAGAGATTCCAAAATTATTTCAGGGTAATGTAGTTTTCCGGCTGGGCAAGGGTGCCGCCGCTTTTGATGTATCCAATCCAGGCTGTTTTAACGCCGTCATTTTCCATTTCGAAGCTCTGCGTCACGTCCTTCGGGAACTGCGCCATACGCGCCTGCGTATTCAGGCAGGCCACATGGAAGGTTTCGCTGTCGCTGATCTGCTCACCATCCCGGCATACCCGCGTCAGCGCAAAGCCGGTATCGGTTTTCTCCACGTCTATGGTAATTCCGCTGACCACAGGCAGGGAGCCGGGATTGAACGGTGCGAAGCCGCCCTCCACGCCCTCCACGAACAGCTTCAGCACCTGCTTCAGCTGGGCGCCGGTCAAATTGCCCCGGTAGGTCATCAGCGCGTTGGGCATGACCATGTTGCCTGCCATCTTCTGGGTGTAGTCCGCCTGCAGGACGGAGCCGGTAAAGCTGTAGGCGGGGGCAATCAGCACCTCCGCGGCGTAGCATCCCCGCAGGGTATTTGCCATGACGGAAGCCGCCTGGGAGCCGCCCTTTGCCCGGAAGGTGTTGGAATAGCCCTGCTCCAGCGTCAGAATTATTTCCGGTTCGGCAGTCTCATCCTCCCGCAGCTGGGTGTCAAAGACCTTGTAAGCCTGTTCCGCGGTATACTCGCCCAGAATCATCTTCGTCACCACATCCTTGGACACGGAGAAGAACTCGTTGGAGGCCAGACGGATGAACAGATGATTCTGCTGGATGTAGGGTCTCAGATTGTCCAGCGCAGGGTCCAGTGTCAGCTCCACATTCTGACTGTAGGAGATTACGTCCTCCCCCTTTGCCAGCGCGTTCTGCCCGCCCTCAGAGAGCATCACCTCCAGCACCTGCATTGCCTGCTCCTGGCGGGTCTGGTCCTGCTCCAGGTTCTTGTTCAGCGCCACCTGGAATTGCGGATAGGTCAGCAGCCACTGCTCGCCATTGGGGCCGAAGTAGGGCAGAAATACCGCGTCGATACCGGCGTGATTGTAACGAACCGTCTCGGCACCGCCCGCACGGATCATTGCTGCCTTTCCCTCGGCGAACAGGTTGGTGACAGGATCATAGTCAAGCTCTATATCCTCCGGGCGCAGCTTTGCATCCGAGATAAACCGTTCCATCCTCGCGAAAGCGCCAGGCCAAATGGTATCATCCAGGCCTGTCATCTCCTCATCCAGGGGGTCCTCATAGCGGTGCCGCCAGACCTGTCCTTCCAACGAGGTCAGCTCCGGAATGGACCAGCCCTGCAGCAGCTCCATGCAGGTGTAATCATAGGCAAGGTCCGCGGCAAAGCCCCGGATGCCCTTTGCTTCAAAGGCCTGGCAGGCAGACACAAAGCTCTCGTAGTCCCAAGGCATGGGAATCTGGTACCGCTCAAACAGCGCTCTGTTCGCCACCAGGCCGTCCACCTCGCCGCACAGCGGAAGCCACTGGATTTCGCCCTCCGTATTGGTAAAGCTCTCCAGATAGGTGCTGTAAACAGCCCCCGCCTCCTGGGTGGAGGACAGGTCCATCAGATACCCATGCAAATCCGCCGCGTCGTGCAGGGAGAACCGGCGGCAGGTGATGATGTCCGGCAGCGCGCCGTTTTCGCTCAGGAATTTATAAAAGTCCAAGTCGTTGTTGCCTACAACAAACTGGATATCCACATCGGGAAGCTGGGACTGGATGTACTGGGCGTAGCCGTTATACAGCTCGGCGCTCCACAGGTAAACAGAAATCGGCTCTGTCTGCTTTATGCGCCCTGCGCCGCAGCCCGGCAGTGTGGACAGCACCAGCACCGCTGCCAGCAAAATCAACCATGTTCTCGTCGTTTTTTTCATACAGATTCTCCTTTCGCCCGGGGGGACCACATATTCATCTCTTTTCCTATGGATTCGCCGAAAACGACGTTTCGGTTTGTGTAGCATATCATTGCGCACAAGCCCGCGCAAGCGAAATTTGTCGAAAAACGGATGTTTATTTTCATTATAAGTCTTTTTTGAGAAAAATTTGTCGAATCCTGTCGGATGCCGGTTAATTTTCCGGTGCTGTTCGTATTCAGAAGAAAACTGCCGGATTCCCTCGGGAATCCGGCAGTTTGATCTTCAATTATTTCGGAAACGGGAGAGGAAATCCCTGGTTTCCTGCTTCTGGGGATCGCCAAACAGCGCCTCCGGGCTGCCCTCCTCGCAGATGACGCCCCCGTTCATGTAGACCACGTGGTTGCTCACGTCCCGGGCAAAGGCCATTTCGTGGGTCACCACCAGCATGGTCATGCCCTCCTGGGCAAGTGAGCGCATGACGGAAAGCACCTCGCCCACCATTTCCGGGTCCAGGGCGGAGGTAGGCTCGTCAAACAGCAGCACCTCCGGGTCCATTGCCAGCGCCCGGGCGATTGCCACCCGCTGCTTCTGACCGCCGGAAATCTGCCGGGGCTTGGCATTGATGTAAGGGGTCATGCCCACCTTCTCCAGGTACTGCATGGCGTGGGCTCTGGCTTCCTCCCGGCTCCGTTTCAGTACCTTTCTCTGACCGACGATGCAGTTTTCCAGCACCGTCATGTTGTTGAACAGGTTGAAGGACTGGAACACCATGCCCACATGGGAGCGGTAGGCCGGGGCATTGAAGCCCTTGGCTACCACGTTTTTGCCGTGGTAGAGGATTTCGCCGGAGGTGGGGATTTCCAGCAGGTTGATGCAGCGCAGCAGCGTGGATTTGCCGGAACCGGAGGCGCCGATGATGGAGGTCACGTCGCCCTTTTTCACGGTGAAATCGATATCCCGCAGAACCTCGTGGGTGCCGAAGGACTTGGACAGGTGGTTGACCTGTAAAATCATATCTTCCATATCAGCGCACTCCCTTTCTGCCGCGTCTTCTGCGTTCGGACTGGTACTCCCTGCTGTGCTCGTCAAAGGGGGTGCCCTTATCCGGGTGGTTGTAGGTGCCGGCGGTCATGGTCAGCTGGTCTTCCTGCACCAGCTCGTAATTGCTTGACCCGTCCATCTTCTTCTCCACCCACCGCAGCAGGAAGGAGGCAATGAGAGTCATGCACAGATAGCCTGCCATTTCCACGGTCGCGGAGGGGAAGTACAGGTAGCTGGCGCCCACCGCGGCACGGTGGGCCGCGAAGAAGTCCGGGAAGCCGATGATGAACATGACGGAGGTATCCTTCACGTTGATGATGAAGTTATTGCCGATCTGGGGCATGATATTCCGCAATGCCTGGGGCAGAATCACATGAAGCATGGTCTGCACATGGGTCATGCCGATGGCCTTGGCGCCCTCGGTCTGACCGGGATCGATGGAAATGATACCGCCGCGAACGGATTCCGCCATATAGGCGCCGGTATTGATGGACACCACCAGCATTGCGGCGACCCAGATATTCGTGAATTTCACCGCGTTGTCCGTGAAATAGGGCAGGCCGTAGTAAATGAACACCGCCTGAAGCACCATGGGGGTGCCCCGGAACACTTCCACATACACCCGGACGATGATTCGGATCAGCCGCAGCAGAATACGCTTCGGCAGCGGGTCCCGGTCCGTACAGGGAATGGTGTTCAGAATGCCGCAGACAAAGCCGATCACGCAGCCGATGGCCGTGGCAACCAGCGCCAAAACCAGCGTATTGCGCATACCGGTCAGATAGGAACCGCCGTATTTCGCCCACAGCTTCGCGATGTCGGCACACAGTTGGGTAAGTTTCTCCATGGTGCTTTCTCCTTATTATAATTAACACCGCAAGGCGAGAGGAAAAACGTCCTCTCGCCTTGGTTCATTTTTGTTTCCTTACTCGCTCAGGGGCTGAACGGAAATGGCGTAGGCCATCAGGTCGTTGAAGTCATCCACAGTCATGGTGGACAGGACGGCGTCGATCTTGTCCTTCAGCAGCGTGTTGCCCTTCATGACGGAAACGCCGATGTTGACGTTCTCGGCACGAACCTGCTCGGAGAACTGGAAGTCGCCGTCGGTGCCGGAGAAGTCCAGAATCTTCATGTCGGGGTAGGCAGCCACAGCGCCCTGGGCGGTGGGCATATCGGTGCAGATGAAGTCAACGGTGTCGGTTTCCAGCGCCATCAGCATGGCGGGAGCGGTTTCGGCAGCGGTCTGAATCTTGGCGCCCTCGATCTGAGGCAGGCACTGGTCGTACCAGATGGTAGCAATCTGGGCGGTGCAGGTGCCGCCTGCCAGATCCGCGATGGAAGCGGCATTGGCGAACTTGCCGTCGGCCTTGGTGACGCAGACGATGGTAGCATAGAAGTAGGGGCCGGCGAAGTCCACCTGCTCGGAACGCTCGGCAGTCATGGACTGACCGGCGATAACAGCGTCAAAGGTACCGGTCTGAACGCCGGGCACCAGAGAATCCCAGTCGGACTGGATGACCTCCAGCTCCCAGCCGTTGGCCTCGGCAATTTTCTTGCCGATCATCACATCGTAGCCGTTGGCGTAGGAACCGGGCACATTGGCGATGGGGACAGCGCCGTTGGAATCGTCGCTCTGGGTCCAGTTGTAGGGTGCGTAGGCGCACTCCATGGCGATGGTCAGCACGCCGTCCTCCAGACCTGCGGGCACGTCGGCAGCGGGAGCAGCGGCAGTCTCCGCAGCGGCGGGAGCTTCCGTAGCGGCAGGAGCGGGGGCAGCAGTGGCGGCGGGGGCGCTGGAACCGCCGCAGGCAGCCAGCGCCAGGGTCATGGCAAGTACCATAACGAGGGAAAGCATCTTCTTCATTTTTGTCAACCTCTCATTTGTTGAATTTCCGGGTGGTCATTCCCCGGCAGAATAAAAATTGGACCGCTTTGGTAAGCGGTCCATGGAAATACGGCATTTCTTGCAACATTACGCCGAACAGCCATTGATAGCGCTTCACAAAGTCTTGTGACAGTCCGGCAGATATTCTCTGACGGCCCAGCGG
>CAMFBN010000045.1 GCA_945948535.1 uncultured Clostridia bacterium | reverse complement strand
TCTTCTCCCGAGCACAAGCTGCTGATGGATCTGCGCGCTTCCCAGCTCAAGGACGATGAACTGCGGCTGAGCTTTTACCAAAAGATCATTGATTCCGTGGTGCTGGAGGGAAACTACCTGATTCTGCTGGGCTATGACACCTATGACGTGCTCTTCAAGTCCAGGGACGACGCCTTTCAGAAGGATAATTCCGACGAGACGTATTCGTACATTCTGTGCTCCATCTGCCCCGTCAAGCAGACCAAGGGCGGGCTGCACTACATCCCGGAGGAAAAGACCTTCCACGACGGGGCCGGCAGCCAGATGATCTCCGCCCCGGCTCTGGGCTTCCTGTTCCCGGCCTTCGACAACCGCTCCACCAATATCTACAATGCCCTGTACTACACCCACGACGTAAAGACCAGTCAGGACGCCCTGATTGAAACTCTGTTCAACGCCCCGGCGCCCCAGCCTGCCGAGGAGCAGAAGAAGACCTTCGAGGCCCTGCTTACCACCTCCCTAGGGGAGGAGTGCAGTCTGGACGTGGTGCAGACTGTCCACGACCAGCTCCGGGAGCGGATTGCCCTGCACAAGGAGGCCAAGGTGCCGGAGCCGCTGATGATCGCCAAGGCGGACGTGAAGGAGGTGCTGGCGGCCTGCGGCGTCAGCGAGGAGCACCTGAGTAAGTTCAGCGTGGACTACGACGAGGCCTTTGGCTTTGAAGCCGACCTGCATCCCAAGAACATCATCGACGACAAGCACTTTGAGCTGAAGACCCCGGACGTGGTGATTAAGGTGGACCCCACCCGGAATGATCTCATCGAGACCCGGGTCATCGGCGGCGTCAAGTACATCATGATCTGCGCCGACGAGGCGGTGGAGGTCAACGGCGTGAATATCACCATCGCCGACGAGGACAAGGAACCGGCGAAGGTGTAATGCTCCGAATTGGCAATTGACAATGAACAATTGACAATTGTGGTATCCCTTCGGGATGAATTAAAAAGCCGAAAATCAACGCTATATCTTTTGAATCGTCCCGCAGGGACACAATAATTGTCAACTGTCAATTGTCAACTAAAGAACAATATACTCGCTCAATACAAAAAAGGCTGTCATTCCACGTTTGCGGAATGACAGCGTTTGCTTACGTTTTGGACTTTTCCACAATGCCACAGATAATGTCGGCGCACTGCTCGATCCCTAAGGTGCTGGTGTCCAGGCAGATGTCGTAGTTCTGGGCCTGGCCCCAGGTTCTGCCGGTGTAGTGCTGGTAGTTCACCCGGCGGCGCTTGTCCTTCTCGTGCAGACGGGTCTCCGGGCTCTTGTCGGACTCGCCGTAGCGGTGGACGATGCGGTCCGCCCGAAAGGCGATATCCGCGCAGATGAAGGCGTGCAGGGCGTCAGCCCGGTCCTTCAGAATGTAGTCGGCGTTCCGTCCCACGATGACGCAGGGGCCTTTCTCCGCCAGCTGCAAAATCACGCTGCACTGAATATTCCACAGAAAATCCGCGGTGGACAGTCCGTTCATGACCCCGGGCACGCCCTGGGGCGCGAAGGCGTAGGAGAACAGGCTGCTGCCGGGGGAGTGCTCCCCGTTTTCCTCCACGAATTTGGGGGCAAAGCCGGACTCCACGGCAATCTGGTCTACCAGCTCCTTGTCATAGAAGGGAATGCCCAGCCTTTCCGCTACCATATGTCCTACAGTGCGTCCGCCGGAACCGAATTCCCGGCTGATGGTGATGATTTTCTTTTCCATAAGGTTACCTCCTGACGAGAATCAATGGCTTCTCTTGGGGTTATTATAGTAAATCTGACGGCGAATGTCAATGACGGGCTGCTGGTTTTGTGAAATATGCTTATCGGCTTTATTCAGCTACATTGTGCTTTAGCTGACAATTGACAATTGACAGTTGACAGTTGACAATTAAGGAGTCCCTGCGGGACAATTATAAAATGTCATAAATGGCAGGTTCCTTTGGAAAAACCGCAGGTATTTCGTACTTGTAGTTTATTTTAATTCATCCCGAAGGGATACCACAATTGTCAATTGTTCATTGTCAATTGTCAATTAAATTCTCCTTTTACTGAGTAAGCACAGAATGACAATCAAAGCGGCTTGTGGTTTTCATAGACCCTTTGAATCTCTTTCAGGAAATTCTCGTCTGCCGGACAGAATTGGAAGAGGCCGATCTGGCTGGGGTGAATCCACCGCAGATCTCTGTGCTCCAGCGCCTGGGGGACGCCGCTTTCCAGACGGCAGTGGAACAGGGTCAGCCGGATCAGCATATCCGGGTAGTCGTGGTATTCCTGCAAGAACTGGCTGCCCACGCTCACGTGGATTGCCAGCTCCTCGGCGCATTCCCGCTGCAGCGCCTGCTCCATGGTCTCGCCCGGCTCCACCTTGCCGCCCACAAATTCCCACATTAGGCCCCGTGTCTTGTGTTCGGGCCGCTGGCAGATGAGAAATTTGTCCTTCTCCCAGATCAGGGCCGCTACCACATCCACCGGTTTTTTCTGCGTCAGCACCGTGGCGGAAACGGGGCGGACGGTGATCTGTCCTTCCGTTGTGAACAGAGGCTCGATACCCGCCTGCTGGTCGTGGATATTCACCTCCCACCGGCCGGGGGGCAGGGGAAGGGTGAGGTCACAGCCATCGGCGTTGAAAATAATGAAAATGCTGTGGTAACGATCCTCCACACGATAGGCCGCGGCCCGGGGGTTCTCCACCTCCACAGGGAACACCGTTTGGCTGACGGTTTCCCGTTTGGCCTGCCGCAGTCCCTCATGGGCCTTTCGGAAGGCCAGCAGCCCCCGGTAATACTGAAAAACCGCCTGATATTCCGGCCTGTCCAGCGTATCCCAGCGCAGGGCGTTGACCCGATCCGGGGAGCGATAGCTGTTCTCGTCAAAGCGTCCGCGCCCCTTGGGCTTGGAGCGAAGCATTTCCTCGCCGGCCTGCAAAAAGGGTACACCCTGAGACAGAAAGACAAAGGCCGCCGCCAGACAATTCTGCCGAGCCCGGGTCTCAAAGGACGCCTCCGGGGAGATGATGGCCAGCCGGTCAAAGAGGGTGTTGTTGTCGTGGCAGGAGACGTAGTTGACGCACTGCGCAGGCTGCCCCGCCCAGAAGGGCATCCCCATAAAGCAGGCGTTCAGCTGCCCTTTGTCGCAAACGGCCCCGGACACGAAGCCGGGCGCGCGGCTGTCAAGAATCGAACCCCGCAGAAGGTCGCGAAGAGTGTCGTTAAAAAAGGAGAAGCCCGGCATTTTGGCGGAATTGCCCTGCACCGCCAGCTCTGTCCCGGGACGGACGGGCTGGGTATTCATCTGCCACCCTTCCGCGTAGAAAATCACGTTGGGGTGGCGGCTGTGGACGGAACGCACAATTTCGTTCACGGTGACGATGTCCAGCAGGCCCATTAAATCGAAGCGAAAGCCGTCAATATGGTATTCATCCGCCCAGAAATTGACGGAATCTACTATAAATTTCCGCACCATGCTCCGCTCGGAGGCGGTGTCGTTGCCGCAGCAGGAGCCGTTGCTGAAGCGTCCGACTTCGTCCATGCGGCTGAAATAGCCGGGGACGATTTGGTTAAAACAGAAGCCGCCCGCGTCAAAAACGTGGTTGTACACCACATCCATCACAACGCTTAAGCCCGCGTCATGGACAGCCTTCACCAAACGCTTCATTTCCAGCACCCGGGTTTCGCCGTGGAAGGGGTTGCTTGCGTAGGAGCCTTCCGGCACGTTAAAATTCACCGGGTCATAGCCCCAGTTGTACTGGGGGCTGGGGGCGCTTTCATCGGGATAGCCAAAGTCAAAGACGGGCATCAGGTGGATGTGGGTCACGCCTAAGGCTTTGATGTGGTCAAGACCCGTGGGATGACCGCCCCGGGTCTTCCGCCCGGTTTCCGTCAGTCCCAGAAACTTGCCCCTATGGCGGATGTGGCTGGAGCGGTGCATGGACAGGTCCCGGATGTGCAGTTCATAGAGCACCGCATCAGTGATGCCCTTACCGGTGAAGGGGCAGTGATCGTCTTCCCAGCCCTCGGGGTCGGTGCTCTTTAGGTCCAGCACCATGGCCCGCTGACCGTTGACCCCCACGGCCCGGGCATAGGGGTCGCAGGCCTCCCGGGTCCGCCCGTCTACCGTTACCAGATAGGTGTAGTACAGCCCGTTCAGGTCGCCGAACCGCTGGGCAAACCAGGTGCCGTTCGCATCGGGGTGCATCCGCTGCCGGGCCAGGGGCTCGCCGCCGCTGCCCTCCCGGTAGAACAGAATGGAAACCTCCCGGGCCGTAGGCGCCCAGACCCGGAACACCGTTTTTTCCTCCGACCAGAAGGCGCCCAGATCCCGTCCGGGATAGGTATACTTCTTCTCAAACTCCGCAGAATCATAGGGGTTGGACATGGCAATGTACCTCTCATCGTTACTGCCACGGATTATACCACGGAAGCGCCCCCCGTGTAAAGCGGAATCCGAAAAAAGTCAGCCGGCTTCTTCTTGCTGCAATTTCTCAAAAAAAGCATTCAGCCCGTCGTTGATGATGCACCATCTGGTGTCGCTGAGGGCTTCGGCGGAATGACTGTCCATCTGCAGCTGCACTTCGTTGTTGCCGTCAAAGCGCAGCCGCATGGTTACCTCCCCGCTGACAAGGCTCACGACGGTGATTGGGGTGTTTATGAAGCCGCAGGCGTAGAAATCCGCTTCGGTCAGGCTGTTCAGAATTCCCACCAGTTCCTCCGTCTGCGCCTGTGTCAAATCCCGGGCATTGTCGCCTTTCAGCATGGCGTGGCTGCCCGCTTTTTTCAGGCTGCTGGTGATGGCATAGGGAGTCACCAGCGGATTATCCAGCGTAAAGGGGGCATAGAGGGTATACTCCTGCTCTTCCTCCCAGAAGTGGATGCCAACCCGGTACTGCCCCGCTTCCAGATATCCAAGCAGGGGCCAGTCCAGCGTCCGGTGGTTATTGTCGGTTACGACCACGTGGATGGTTCTCTGACCGGGCGCCTCCACCGGCCGGAGCGCCGGTTCGATCCACTGATTGGGCTGCACCACCTGCCACCCGCCGCTGTCATTCTGCTTTTCCAGCCAGTAGATGCTGTTGGTAACGGCGTCCACGTCCTGAAAGGCGTTGTCCGGGTGGTAGGTCAGCGTCATGCCGGTGGGGGTCACGTCCTCGGCGGTGATGGACATCTGCGCCACCGTCACCTTTGGCGGCTCCGGGGTGACGGGGTTGGTCAGAAAGCAAACGGCAATCACAGCGCAGATAAGAACCGCCCCCAGAACGGCCCGGAGGGTGGGCCTGCGGAAGGAAAGCACCCGCTTGACCCGCTCCTTCACCCCCACCTCTCCGAAGGCCACGGGACAGGCGGCGAGAAAGCGGCGGCCGGCGCTGCAATTGAGCAGAGCCTGAGAATAATTTGCCCGGTGGGAAGGGGAAAGGGCGCTGGCGACCTTTTCGTCACAGGCCAGCTCCATATCCCGGCAGAACAGGGCGTAGCCCAGCCACAGCAGGGGCTGGAACCAGTAGATACAGAGCAGGCCGAAGCCCAGCGCCTTCCACAGGGGGTCCCTGCGCCTGATGTGGGCGCGCTCGTGGGCGATGACGTAGGGCATGTCCTCCCGGGAGAGGGTGTTCGGCAGATAAATTCGTGGGCGAAGGACACCCAGCACAAAGGGCGTGGGAATGGCTGCGCCCTGATAGAGATTCCCGTCAATCCGAACCGCCCCTTTCACCCGGCGGGAAAGCCGCCGATAGCTGACGAGGGTGTACAGCGCCATCCCCGCCAGCCCTGCGCACCAGAGGATGGAAGCCGCCGCGACGATTTCTTGCGCCGGGGTGGGGGAGACGGGGAGCCCGTCGGGAAGCACCGCCTCCAAAACCGGAGAGACGGGGGCGTCCGTGGCATCGGGAGCCATTTCCACCGCCGGCACGGTGTTCCAGACCGCCTCCGGCGACACCGGCTGGGCATCGGGAATCAGGCTCAGAGGGCTTTCCAGCGAAAATGGGCACAGCAGCCGCAGGGCCACCAGCCCCCACAGAGCGCAGACAGCCCACCGGGGTGCCTTTTTCAGCAGAAACCGGGCGGCGATTACCGCCAGCACCAGCCAACCGGCGGAAAGTCCCCGGTTGACCACGGTTAAAAATACCTCAGCCATGGGTATGCTCCTTTCGATAGCGGTCAATCATGGCCTGCACCTCGTCGATTTCCTGTTCGGAAATATTCCGGTGCCGGGTGAAGGCGGCGACGAAGGCGGGCAGGGAACCGTCAAAGGTCTTGTCCACCAGCTCCTCCAGCTGGGAAGCCTGCACCTCCTCTTTGGAAACCAGCGAGGTGACGATGGTATCCTCATTTTTCAGCACCCCCCGCTGGGACAGCCGCTTGATGACGGTGTAGGTGGTGGTGGATTTCCAGCCCAGCTGCTCCTGACACAGCCGCACCAGCTCCCGGCTTTTCACAGGCTCGTTGGCCCAGAGAATCTGGCAGAATTTATATTCGCTGTCATAGACTTTTGGGGTAGGCATTGGGTGTCCTCCTTTACTCTACTGTATTAGACTAAAACCACTCTAACATATTAGAGCGGTTTTGTCAATCCCCCTTGGGATTGACTATCCGTCCCAAAGGTGGTACACTGGAAAAAATTATGGAAAGGTGCGTGGGCATGAAAAAGGTAGTTTGGAAGCTTTTT
Source organism: uncultured Clostridia bacterium (assembly GCA_945948535.1). GTDB lineage: Bacteria > Bacillota > Clostridia > Oscillospirales > Oscillospiraceae > Faecousia. The sequence continues at coordinate 12,198 of CAMFBN010000045.1, read as the reverse complement.
CCCGCGATTGTCTGTCTGCTGCTGATTCTCCCGATTCCCGCCCGCGCCTACACGCCGGGTCAGGCCTATCAGCGGAATCTGCATACCTGGATCAAAAACGACGACCACCGCCGCTACGTGGAAATGATGCTGGATTATCATGTGCGCAACAATCCGCAGGTTCAGAACGCCCTTGCCGGGGGCTTTTCGGCGGTGTTTCTCTTTGACGGCTGCTCGGACAATATGGACGACCCCACCTTGTCCGATCTCAGCTTCTACCGGGTGTCCGGGGTCTGCGTGGTGCTGCGGCTGGACGCCGCCGGGAACGTGAAAATGGTCTATTGCACCAGTAACGCCAGCACCATTCCCGACCGTCCGCTGGAATACGGCGCCTGGAACATCCCGGACGTGGGCGAGGTGGGCCCGGCAACGGTGCTGGACGGCACCTATCAGCTTTACTCCGTGTACCACAAGGGAAAATACGAGGCGCTCCACGTCCGCACCGATTACGATGACGAGACGCTGCCCGCCATCTACATGACGCCGGACGGCTTTACGCCCTACCGGGCCAACGAAATCAACATCCACACCCGAACCAGCAACCACACCAGCGGACGGGGTATGTGGTCGGCGGGCTGTCCGCTGGTGGGGGACGGGCACAGCTGGGAGTTTTGGAAGCTCATCGAAGCGACCTATCACCGGAATTACGACAGCTTTGAGACGGACAATTTCGTGGGCAGCCTGACCATTGACCGGCAGGCCCTGCGCACCGAAATGTACACCCTCTATAAGAATCCCGACGCGGTGGACGCCATGCTCTGGGATTCCGCCCGGATTCAGCCCCGGACCTACTTTGACAAGTGCGGCCATTCGGAAGTCTACGAGCGGGGGAAACAGCTGCGGGCGGTTCGGGACACCCAGCTCATGAGCCTGCCCTGCAGCAACGGCAGCGACGCCCGGTCTCTGGAACTGGGAACCCTCGCCGCCGGAGAGGTTCTGACGGCAAAGGGCAGCGTTTTCAACGCGGCGGGAAACCTGTGGTACGAGGCCGAGCTGGACGGGAATCCCTGCTATCTCTACGCCGGACACGTGGAGGAGCTGGGCTGGCTGGAATCGCTGTGGAACCGCATTTTTGGATAAAATTGCATATCAATCTATTCCAATAACCCCCGTTCTGCGCCGTCAGAACGGGGGGTTTTCCTGTCTGCGGGAGAAAAAGGGTATTCCGTGCAAAGCAAAAAAGAAACTGGCAATATGCACAAAAATATACCGTAAAAAATGTGCTAAACTGACGAAATGCTTCAGAAAACCTTTACAAAAGTATTAACTGGTGGTATATTGTGTTTGTTTTGAAGAGCGGTTCCGCGAAAAAGGTAAGGCGGGCCTGTCAAGGCTTCCCAGCCCGAAGGCGGAGCGCCCGGCAAGGGCTTTCTCCGGCAAGGCCGGTTAAGCATATTTTTATTCATTTTAGGAGGAACACAAATGAAAAAGCTCGTTTCCCTGCTGCTGGTTTTGGCAATCGCTGTGACGCTGGTAGCTTGCGGCGGCTCCAAGCCTGCCGAGACCCAGGCTCCCGCTGCACCCGCTGCCACTGAGGCACCTGCTGCTACCGAGGCTCCCGCCGCTGCTGAGGCCAAGACCTACAATGTCGGTGTTGCCATCTATCAGTACAACGACAACTTCATGACTCTGTACCGTCAGGAGATCGAGAACTACTTCAAGACTCTGGAGACTGACACCGTCAAGTACAACGTCACCATGGTCGACGGCAAGAACGACATGGGTGAGCAGACCAACCAGATCGACACCTTCATCACGCAGGGCATGGATGTTATCATCTGCAACCTGGTTCAGACCTCCTCTGCCGAAGTCATCATCGACAAGGTCGTTGCTGCCGGCATTCCTCTGGTTCTCATCAACCGTGAGCCTCTGGGCGACAACGGCGACGAGTCCTACCCCGGCATCCTGAACAACCCCACCGTTTGCTACGTCGGTGCTGACGCCCGTCAGTCCGGTACTTACCAGGGCGAGATCGTTGCTGAGTTGGACAACCACGGCGACATCAACGGCGACGGCGTTGTTTCCTACGTCATGGTCGTTGGCGACCCCGAGAACCCCGATGCGCAGTACCGTACCGAGTTCTCCGTCAAGGCTCTGACCGATGCCGGCATCGAAGTCAAGGAGCTGGTCAAGAACGTTGGTAACTGGGATCAGACCAAGGGTCAGGAAATCGTAGCCGCTGCTCTGGCTCAGTACGGCGATCAGATCGAGGTTGTCTTCTGCAACAACGACGCTATGGCTCTGGGCGCTGCTGCCGCCATCGAAGCCGCTGGCCGCAAGGTCGGTGAGGACATCTACCTGCTGGGCGTTGACGCTCTGGACGAGTGCCAGGAGATGGTCCAGAAGGGCACCATGACCGGTACCGTTCTGAACGACCACATCGGTCAGTCCCACACCGCTGTTGACGTGGCAGTCAAGGCCCTGAACGGCGAAGCCATCGACAACTACTACTGGGTTGACTACGTCAAGGTCACCAAGTAATTACTCCATTTTTCCTTTGCGGGTGGGCTGCTTGCAGCCCACCCCGCATTTAAAAGTTTCTTTTGAGGGAAGTCTGGAACGCATTCCGGGTTTCCCTGAGACGAAACGAAAAGTCTTGAATCACGCAATAGGATAGGAGGTCTGCTCTATGAGTGAATACCGCTTGGAAATGCGCGGTGTTTGTAAGTCCTTTCCCGGTGTTAAGGCGTTGGATCATGCCCAGCTTTGTCTGCGCCCCGGTAAGGTTCATGCTCTGATGGGCGAAAACGGTGCCGGTAAGTCCACACTGATGAAGTGTATGTTCGGCATCTACAGCATGGACGAGGGCGAGATTATTTACGAGGGCCAGAAGGTCACCATTAAGGACCCTCTGGAGGCTCTGAAAATGGGTATCGCCATGGTGCATCAGGAGCTGCAGCCCATTCCCGCCCGTACCATCGGCGAGAATATTTTCCTGGGCCGCTACCCCATGAAGAAGCTGCTGGGCTTCATCCCCGTGGTTGACCACGAGAAGATGTACGCCGATACCGCCGAGCTTCTGAAAAAGGTCCGGATGGACTTTGATCCCAAGCAGATGCTGGGAGAGCTGAGTGTTTCCCAGATGCAGTCCGTGGAAATCGCCAAGGCTGTTTCCGCCAACTGTAAGGTGCTCATTCTGGATGAGCCCACTTCCTCCCTGACCTCCAACGAGGTCGAGGCCCTGTTCCGCATCATCGAGGATTTGAAGGCGGACGGCGTGTCCATCGTCTACATCTCCCATAAGATGGACGAGATTCTGCGAATTTCCGACGAAGTCACCGTCATGCGTGACGGACAGTACATCGGTACCTGGGACTGCGCTGGGCTTACCACGGACTTCATCATCTCCAAGATGGTGGGTCGGGAGCTGACCAACCTGTACCCGGAGCGGCACAACGTTCCCGGCGATGTGGTGTTCGAGGTGGAGGACTTCACCTCCATCAACCCCAAGAGCTTCCGCCATGTGAATTTCAATGTCCGCAAGGGCGAGATTCTGGGCGTCGGCGGTCTGGTGGGCGCCCAGCGAACCGAATTGATGGAAGGCCTGTTCGGCGTCCGTTCCCACACCTCCGGCAAGATTCGCTATCAGGGCAGGGAGCTGACCATCAGCCGCCCCAAGGACGCCATCGATCAGGGCATCGCCATGCTGACCGAGGATCGCCGTGCCACCGGTATTCTGGGTGTTCTGAGCATTGCGGATAACATTTCCGTGGCCTCTTTGAGACAGTACCTGCACTATGGCATTGTGATCGATGACAAGAAGGTCGAAGATCTGGTTCAGACCAATGTCAAGAAAATGAATATCAAGACCCCCTCCAGCAAGACCCAGATTCAGAGCCTTTCCGGCGGCAACCAGCAGAAGGTTCTGATCGGACGCTGGCTTGCCAACGCGCCTGATGTCCTGATTCTCGATGAGCCTACCCGCGGTATTGACGTGGGCGCCAAGTACGAGATCTACTGCATCATCGAGGAACTGGCCCGGGCCGGTAAGAGCATTATCATGATCTCCTCCGAAATGGCGGAGTTGATCGGTATGTCCGACCGGATTATGGTGATGTGCGACGGTCGTGTCACCGGCTTTGTGGATGGCAAGGATGCCACCCAGGAAAATATCATGGAACTGGCAACCCAGTTTGAGACAGTTTGAGCAAGGAGGAACTTCGGAATATGAAAACACAAAAGAGCATCCCCCAGAAGATCTGGGCGGTCGTAAAGGGCAACCCCATCGTCGTCATGCTGGCAGTGCTCAGCCTGGTGGTTGGCTGCACCATCGACAAATTCTTCTCCCTGGATAACCTGAACAACCTGATGTGTAATACCACCGTCCGTTTCCTGATCGCTCTGGGTGTTTCCGGCTGCCTCATCACCAAGGGCACCGACCTGTCTGCGGGCCGTCAGGCCGCTCTGGCTGCCACCCTCACCGGCGTTATGGTCCAGCGCGCTGACTACGCCAGCCGGATGTTCTCCTGGATGCCGGAAATGAATATGTGGCTGGTTCTGCTGATTGTTCTGGCCATTGGCGCCATCATCGGCACCATCACCGGCGTGATCGTCTCCTACCTGAACGTGCCTCCCTTCATCGCGACCCTGGGCGTTCAGACCATCATTTACGGTTTTAACCTGATCTACACCAACGCGCAGCCCATCGGCGGCTTCAGCGAGAGCTTTAAGGCTTTCTTCAACTGGAAGATTCTGCCCATCGGCTCCTTCAAGGGCTTCAACGGTTACATCCTCTTCGCACTTTTGTTTGGCGCGCTGTTCTGGTTCATGTATAACAAGACCACCCACGGCAAGTACATCTACGCCATCGGCGGCAACGAGAACGCCGCTGAGGTCTCCGGCGTGAATGTCCGCGTCAGAAAGACCATGATTTACATGACCGCCGGTATCATGTACGCTTTCGCCGGTTTCCTGATGACCGGTAAGTCCGGCGGCGCCTCCGCTTCCATGGGCGTTTCCTACGAGCTGGAAGCCATCGCCGGCTGTACCATCGGCGGCGTGTCCACCACCGGTGGTATCGGTACCGTGGGCGGCATCCTGATCGGCGTGCTGGTGTTCGAGCTGCTGAAGATCATTCTGCAGTTCATCGGCGCTGACCCCAACTTCAACTACATCGTTCAGGGCCTTGTGGTTATCACCGCCGTTGCCATGGATATCCGCAAGTACGTTGCGAAGAAGTAATGTCTGAGGAAGAGAAGCAGACCCCGGAAAGCTGGGCCGACCAGTCTCAGGAAAAGCCGAAGACTCCGTGGCAGCTCCAGAAGGAGAGCTGGTATGACAAGATTCCGCTGACGCTGAAGCAGCTGGATTGGATTGTCGGCATCTGCCTTACGTTACTGGCACTGACATTCGTGGCGATTGCCTTGGATGCCCTCGGAATTTTCAGTATCTTTGGATAATAAGCACGCAGCCGGCGCCGAAAGGTGTCGGCTGCGTTTGTTATCCGCAAGCAAAACGGCTGCACCCCGGAGGGGATGCAGCCGTTTTGCAATGAAAACGATTTACTGAATGGGTTCAAAATCCGCAGCGCCGTGCTTGCACAGGGGGCACACGATGTCGTCGGGCAGGGTGTCGCCCTCGTAGACCCAGCCGCAGACCTTGCAGACAAAGCCCTTTTTGCCCTCGGTCTCGGGCTTGGGCTTGACGTTATTCTGGTAGTAGGTGTAGGTCATGGTCTCCTTGTCGGACATGACCCGGGCCTCGGTGACAGAGCAGATGAACATACCGTGGGTGTCAAGGTCGACGAAGGACTCCACCTTCAGGCTCATGAAGGAGTTGATGTACCGGGGCAGGAACCGCAGGCCGTTGTCAGAGCGCAGCTCCTCCACACCGGCAAACTTGTCGGCAGTACGACCGCTCTGGAAGCCGTAGTTCTGGAAGACAGAGAAGGGGGCGGACACGTCCAGGCAGTTGACGTTCATGATGCCGGTCTGCTTGATGATGTGGTAGGAGTAGTTGGCCTTGTTGATGGTGACGGCCACCCGGTTGGGGGTGTTGGTGACCTGAGACACGGTGTTGACAATCAGGCCGTTGTCCTTATTGCCATCGTTGGAGGTGACCACGTACAGGCCGTAGCCGATGTTAAAGAGGGCAGAAAGGTCATTCTTGTTGGCGGTGTCGTCGTGCTGGGCCAGATAGTCCTTGCACAGCTCGTCAGTCACGGCCTCAATCTGGGCCTTGCTGTCGTCGTTCAGAGCGGACAGAATGCGCACGGTGGTGTCGGTGAAGGTCAGGTTCTTGCAGCCATCGAACATACCCCGCATGACCTTGGCGGCCAGAGGCGCCCAGGTGCCGTTCTCCACCAGGGCGATGGTCCGGTTCTGGAAGTTGCGCTCCGTCAGATGGTGGATGAATTCCTTCATGAAGGGGAAGATGTCGGCGTTATAGGTAGTGGTCGCCAGCACCAGCTTGCCGTAGCGGAAGGCATCCTCCACGGCCTCCGCCATGTCGGTGCGGGCCAGATCGTGAACGACCACCTTGGGGCAGCCCTTCGTTTGCAGCTTCTGCACCAGCAGGTCCACAGCGGCCTTGGTGTGACCGTAGACGGAGGTGTAGGCCACCACAATGCCCTCGCTCTCCACCCGGTAGGAGGACCAGATGTCGTACAGGTTAATGTAGTAGCCCAGATTCTCCGTCAGCACGGGGCCATGCAGGGGGCAGATGATGGAGATGTCCAGACCGGCGGCCTTCTTAAGCAATGCCTGCACCTGAGGGCCGTACTTGCCCACGATGCCGATGTAGTACCGGCGGGCCTCACAGGCCCAGTCTTCCTCCACATCCAAGGCTCCAAACTTGCCGAAGCCGTCGGCAGAGAACAGCACCTTGTCGCAGGTATCATAGGTCACGATGACCTCGGGCCAGTGAACCATGGGGGCGGTGACAAAGGCCAGCGTATGCTTGCCCAAGGCGAGGGTGGAGCCTTCGCCCACCACAACCCGGCGGTCTGCGTAGTCGTCGCCGAAGAACTGCTTCATCATGGTGAAGGCCTTGGCGGAGGACACCACAACGGTGTCGGGATAGACCTTCAGGAAGTTGGCAATGTTGGCGGAGTGATCCGGCTCCATGTGCTGAATGACCAGATAGTCGGGCTTGCGGCCTGCCAGCGTGTTCTGGATGTTGTCCAGCCACTGATGGGTGAAGTTCCGGTCAACGGTGTCCATAACGGCCACCTTCTCGTCCAGAATGACGTAGGAGTTGTAGGCCATGCCGTTGGGCACCACATACTGGCCCTCAAACAGGTCAACCTGGTGGTCGTTGACGCCCACATAGCGGATATCGTTGGTAATCTTCATACTTGCTCTCCTTTATGTAAATATGAAAGTCTAAATAGCAACGCGGCAAAGCCGCGGTATTTACAACTCATCTGTGTAGGGGCGCCCATTGTGCGCCCGCCTGGTTTTCCAAACATATCCAGACACGGGCGGCCAATGGCCGCCCCTACAGTGGCGGACGGTAGATATATAACGCCTATTGCGCCAGCTTTCGCAGGCCCTTTTCGTTGGTAATGGTGATCTCTCCCCGGCTCAGGCGCACCATTCCCTCGCTCTGGAAGTATCGGAGCATTCTCGTGACCACCTCCCGGGCGGTGCCCAGGTGGGCCGCGATACGCTCATGGGTTAGTTTCAGGCTCTTTGAACCTTCCAGGGCGCATTCCTCCAGCAAAAAGCCCGCCAGACGCTTGTCAAAGCTTTTCCACATGATCTGCTCCATGAGCCACATGACCTCGGAAAACCGGCTGGAAATCAGCTGGTTTGCGTAGTTGGCAACCGCTGCCGACTCTTCCATCAGCTCCTTGAACAGACACGAGGGGATGACCCACAGCTTCGTATCCTTCTCCGCTTCGACGACGACCTCAAACTGGATGTCCGGCATGACGCAGGAGGCGGAAAACAGGCAGATATCCCGGTCAAACAGCCGGTACAGGGTGACCTCCCGGCCCTCGCTGGACAGGGCGTATACCCGCAGCTGCCCGGATTGGATAATGAGCAAACCAAGGCAGTCGAGATGCCCATTGTGTACGACAGTACCGGCCTTTGCCTCCATAGGCTCCAGGGAATCCAGAAGCAGCTGCTGCTGCCGGGGCGGCAGCTTGGGAAAGAACGGCAGATATTCCGCCAAATCCATTTCCATCGCCTCCTTTTTTCACCAACTAAGTATACAGCGAAAACGCGATTCTGTCAATGCGCGGAAGCGGCAGCCTTGACATTTTTCGCCCGATGGGTATAATAAAACAAGAAATAAAAAGGCTGGAGCAGCACAGAGAAATTGTACTTTAGCTGATTAACAGAATGTCATTGCGAACCAGTGACCGATGTCACTGGTGTGGCAATCCGCATCCCCTTTCGCGCTTTGATTATGAACACTTCAAAAAAGAGAACGGATTGCCACGCCACTTAAGCGCACTGGCTCGCAATGACATGCTTATTCAGAGAAATTCCCCTTTTACGGCGTAAAATCATTTGATAAACATACATTGTATATCTGGGAGAAAACCGCTATGAACCGTGAAAACAAGCGCAAACAGTACGAAAAGGGCTACTACAAGACCCACGCCTGTGAGGAATCCTTCACCTGCAAAAACTGCGGGCGGCTGGTGGTGCCCCTTGGGGCCGGCAGCGATCACCGCAACCACTGCCCCAACTGCCTGCACTCCCTGCATGTGGACATCGAGCCGGGGGACCGTGAGTCCGACTGCGGAGGGCTGATGGAGCCGGTGGCCGTGTGGGTGCGGAATAAGGGCGAATGGGCCATCATCCACCGCTGCAAGCGCTGCGGCGATCTTAGCTCCAACCGGGTGCTGGCGGACGACAACCCTATGAAGCTCATGTCCATCGCCATGCGGCCTCTGGCAAATCCCCCGTTCCCCTTGGAGCGCATCGAGGAGATGACCGCCATGATGGGCGGGGAAGGGGAGCTGCCGGAACTGTACCGCAAGCCCAAGCAAGAATAGAAGAAAGGCTCCCCTTGCAGGAGAGCCTCAGCGTGTCCCCAAAGTGCCTGTCATTCCGAGGGAGCGAAGCGACCGTGGGAATCCGTCCCCTCAAAAAAGGGCTGATTTTCCTGAGAATTAGATAAAAACAGAACATTTTGGAGAACGGATTGCCACGCCAGTGTGCGCACTGGCTCGCAATGACAGGTTTTTCGACAGTCTGAGGCTCCCTCTGCAAGGGGAGCCTTTTTGGATTATTCACAATTTGGAAAAAAATAGTTTCGGCTTCGTTCATCATTGCGTTGTATTTTTGAGGTAAAGGAGTGATTCGCAATGAGTATGCTGTTGACGCTGGCGTTCCTGTTCTTCATCGGTTCCGTGCTTGGCTGGGTGCTGGAGCTACTGTTCCGAAATCTGACCCAGCGCCCGGAGAAAATCGTCAATCCCGGCTTCTGCACCGGGCCGTGGCTGCCCATTTACGGCTTCGGCCTGTGCGCGCTGTACCTGCTGGCATCGCTGGAAAAATACAGTCTGGTTCCCGACCCCTTCTGGAATAAGGTGCTGCTGTTCGCCGCCATGGCGGTGGGCATGACCCTCATCGAGTATGTGGCGGGCGTGTTCTGCCTGAAATTTTTGAAAGTGCGGCTGTGGGATTACTCTGACCTCTGGGGCAATGTGCAGGGCATCATCTGCCCGCTGTTCTCCTTCTTCTGGGCCATTCTCGGGGCTATGTACTATTTTCTCATTCACCCGCATATTCTGGAGGGTCTACAGTGGCTTGCCAATAATCTGGCCTTCTCCTTCTTCATCGGCATGTTTTTTGGCGTATTTCTTCTTGACGTGGCCCACTCTGCCCAGCTGGTGGTGAAGCTGAAGGCTTACGCGGAGGATAATGACGTGATCGTCCGCTACGAGGCCCTGAAGGCCCACATCCGGCAGCGCCGGGAGGAAATGGCGCTGAGATACCACTTCTTCCGCCCCTTCCGCAGCGACCTGCCCCTGAAAGAGCACCTGCGGCAGATGCAGGAGACGCTGGAAACCCGGATTCGCCGGAAGTAACGGAGGCGTTAGCCATGAGTTTTCCGAAACCGCAAACGGATCTTCGTAATTTCCGTCCGCGAAAAATGAACGAACCCCAGTACCGCCATCTGTGGTGGCTACTGTTCTGGCCGGTGTATCTGCTGCGGTATTTCCTGATCGAGCTGTGTAACCCCGCCCGAAGCTACCACGTCATGCACTGCGTTCTGGACGACAAAATTCCTTTTTGCGAGTTTTTCCTGGTTTTTTATGTGTGCTGGTATTTTTTCATCGTGGGCATGCACCTGTATACGCTTTTGTATGATGTGGATACCTTCCGACGCTACAGTAGGTTCCTGTGCGTTTCCATGACCATGTCCACCGCCGTTTTTCTCCTGTACCCCAGCTGTCAGGATCTGCGCCCGGCGGAGCTTCCCCGGGAGAATCTGCTAAGCTATGCGGTGGGCCTCATTTACGCGGCGGATACGCCCACCAATGTGTTCCCGTCGGAGCACGTCATCGGCGCCCTTGCCGCGCTGGCAGCGGCGGCTCACACCGAAGGCTTGCGCAAGCCGGGAAGGCTCCTGCCGCTGACGATGCTCACGGCTCTGATCTGCGCTTCTACCCTGTTTTTGAAGCAGCACTCCGTTCTGGATGTTCTGGGGGCGCTGCCTATTTGTATCATTTCCTATTTTCTGTGCTATGAAAAGAGAGGTTATCATGAACACCTATCGTGCCGGTATCGATATCGGCTCCACCACCGTAAAACTGGTTATTCTCAGTGAGGAAGGGGAAATCCTCTTTGGGCAGTACCGCCGTCACCACGCCCACACCCAGCAGACCCTGAAATCCCTGCTGATGGAGGCAAAGCAGACGCTGGGGCCTTGTGACCTTCGGGTGCGCATCACCGGCTCCGGCGCCATCAATCTGGGAAAAGCCCTGGAAATCGGCTTTGTTCAGGAGGTTGTGGCGGTGGCTACGGCCCTGAAAACCGCCGCGCCCCAAACCGACGTTGCCATCGAGCTGGGCGGTGAGGACGCGAAGATTATCTATTTTAAGGGCGGCCTTGAGGAGCGGATGAACGGTGTCTGCGCCGGTGGCACCGGCTCCTTCATCGACCAGATGGCGGCACTTTTGCAGACCGACGCCACGGGCTTAAACGAGGCTGCGAAGGATTACCAGAAGGTGTACCCCATCGCCGCCCGCTGCGGCGTATTTGCCAAAACCGACATTCAGCCCCTCATCAACGAGGGCGCCACCCGGTCCGATCTTGCCGCCTCCATTTTTCAGGCAGTGGTGAATCAGACCATTTCCGGCCTTGCCTGCGGAAAGCCCATCCGGGGCACCGTTGCCTTCCTGGGCGGCCCGCTGCACTTCCTGACGGAGCTGAAAGCCGCCTTTATCCGCACCCTGAAATTGACAGACGAAACCACCGTTGACCCGGAAAACTCCCACCTGTTTGCCGCCATGGGCGCGGCGCTGGAAGCAAAGGACGGGGAAGCGGTGGCCCTGACTGGGCTGATTGAAAAGCTGGAACAGGGGGTAGCGGTAAGCTTTGAGATGCCCCGGCTGGAGCCGCTTTTCCGGGACGAAATGGAATTTGCCGAATTCCAGTGCCGGCACAGCCGTGCCGTGGTGAAAAAGGAAGCGCTGGAAGCATACCGGGGCGAGTGCTTTCTTGGCATTGACGCCGGCTCCACCACCACCAAGCTGGCCCTCATTGGCGCCGACGGACAGCTGCTTTACCACTTCTACCGTGGCAATCAGGGAAATCCCATCCAGACAGCCCAATACGCGGTTTCGGAGCTGAAACGGCTCCTGCCTGAGGGGGCGAAGATCGTCCGGGCCTGCTCCACAGGCTACGGCGAGGCCCTGCTAAAGGCCGCCTTCTCTTTGGACGAGGGGGTGGTGGAGACCATCGCCCACACCACCGCCGCGGCATTTTTCGACCCGGAGGTAGACTGCGTGCTGGACATCGGCGGGCAGGACATGAAGTGCATCAAGCTGAAAAACGGCACCGTGGACACGATTCTCCTCAATGAAGCATGTTCCTCCGGCTGCGGCTCTTTTATTGAAAATTTCGCAACTTCTCTTGGCTTCACCGCCGAGGAATTCGCCCACGAGGCCCTGTTTGCCAAGGCCCCCGTGGATTTGGGCACCCGCTGCACGGTGTTCATGAACTCCAACGTCAAGCAGGCCCAGAAGGAGGGCGC